>JAANXD010000073.1 GCA_018263435.1 Candidatus Scalindua arabica
AAGTCATGGTGTTTTATTTTTTTAACTTTAGTTCAATTTAGCTCACTTTTAACTTTGCGACTTCTTTCCTCTATTCTGTTTCTTTGCAATATTTCTCCAATAACTCAATCAGCTCTTTTGCCTCGTCAGGCACTGTGACCTCATTATTAAATATTTCCTTTATGGTCACCTCATCTTTACCATAAAACTTTTCATTAGCGCCGTTATCCTGTGTCAAAACCCCACCCTCTACTGATAGTCCTGCGAATAGCCCATTAGCAGTTGCGTAGACCAGAAAAGCGGTATCAGGTCCTATCTTTGCCTCTGCATCCCTTCCATAAGGGCCTACTGCAACAGACGCATCAAGACCCAATTTACACTTTGCCTTCAGCAGGGACTCTAAACCTCTCTTATTCATTATCAAAAGTATCGTATCAATTGACTGTAATCCGGCCTGGAATCCGGCACTTCCCTCTGCGCTGGTAACAAACGAAGGCGCACTCCATTTACCGGTCTTTTTATCTCTCTTCAGCGCTACTCCTTTGCCACCCTTAATTCCAAAAATAAATCCAGCCTTATACTGACGTATTATTACAACACCGTGGCTCTTCCGCAAAAGGGCTGTAGGTATCCTCGTATCAGGAATCTCTATTACATCTTCAAGATAATTATTAGCCCTTTCAATTCTATCATTCAGTTTCCTCTTTGATACCGCATGTATATCCGGAACAACCAGAAAAAAACAGCAAATCATCAACACTAAAATCTTCATTCTCATATTAGAAACCCTCCTATTAACAAATATACCTGGCTTTAACTTCCAATGCTTTCGCCAGTAATTTTACATCCTCGTGGCCAGTAATCTTCATGCATTCGACTACTACCATTGCACACACTGAAGCATCTTCTTCTGCATCATGATGTTTGAACTCTAACCCAAGGTACTCAGCAACGGTGTTCAGTTTATGATTCCTTAAATCCGGCCACATTTTTCTCGCAAAATCAACTGTGCAATAATATTCAATACAGGGATATGCAATACCATAAGCATCGAGGCTGGACTGTAAGACACTTATGTCGAATGAGGCATTGTGAGCCAGGACTATCACCTTGTGAACGCAGGGATCAGTTCCGGACAAAGTAACAATAGCTCCTTTAGATTTGTGGAACATCAGGAATTGCCGGGGATTTAATGCGGCACGGGAGTTCATGATAGTTACACAGGATCTTTCCGGGAGGTTACATAATCTGATATTTCATTGGACAGCTCTATCAGCTTTTCTATTTCCAACTCTTCCCCCCTACTCTCAGGCTTTATACCAACATACTCTAAAATAGCCATTAAATCCTGACGTGTTTCACCCTTCTTTATTCCGTGACTTGCACAAAGCGACAACAGGCTGTTCGAAAGGGTCTTTCGCCTTGAGGAATATATTGACCTGACAACGTCCTGAAAACCCCGATAGTCACGAATCGTGTCGACATGTGTGTGTCGATTGACCGTCATCTTTACGATTGCGGAATCCACCAGCGGGGCAGGCCAGAATACCTGAGGTGACAGCTTCTTCAGCACCTTCACTTCTGCAAAAAGCCTTGTCATAATCGACAGTACGCCGTAATCCTTGGTGCCGGGATGTGCCATTATCCGATCTGTAGTATCACGCTGAAGCATCAGGATCATAGTCTTGATGGGTAATATTTCCTGAAGCAAATCAATAATAACCGGAGTACTGATATAATATGGAAGATTAGCTATAACTTTGACGCATGTATCCTCAGAAGAATCAGCAGTACTGACATGATCAGATATGGCCTCTACTATTTCCGGTTGGATATGGTGTTTTGATTTCAGGATATCCCTGTTGATCAGAGTAACATTGTTAAAATCCTTTAATGTCTCTTCCAGGATTTCAAACAACTTACGGTCAACTTCTACAGCAAAAACATGCCCCGCTTCTTGAGCAAGCAGCCTTGTTAGGGAACCCGTCCCAGCCCCTATTTCAAGTACTACATCATTACGACACAGCTCTGCAGTCTTAACGATAAACTGCAATAGATTCTGGTCGATTAAGAAATTCTGCCCCCACTGCTTCTTGATGCGAATGCCTCGTTCCTCAAAAAGCACCTTCAGCATTGATTTTGTGTGAGGACCATCCAACGAAACTATGTCTTCGAATAACATACCGTACTTAACGACTTACGAGTGGACTATTCTAACAGAATTCTAAACTCGAAATCCGAAGCCCGAAATCCCTGCCCGACAAATAGCAGGAGGGCGAAACAATTTTCAAAATTAAAAATTCAAATGACCAAAATCCTGTCTAGAATTTCTGTCATTCGACATTCGAATTTGTTTCGAATTTCGATATTCTATATTCGGATTTATTCCTGTTGCCCGTAGCCTCTTTTTATACAAAGAACAAACCGGTGATTTATAGAATTCAATCAATCTTTGTAAACATGGACTCAGGTGCACCACAGATATGGCATTTATCAG
Organism: Candidatus Scalindua arabica; assembly: GCA_018263435.1. GTDB lineage: Bacteria > Planctomycetota > Brocadiia > Brocadiales > Scalinduaceae > Scalindua > Scalindua arabica. The sequence continues at coordinate 2,477 of JAANXD010000073.1, forward strand.
GTGCACTGTTTTCTACTGTGTTCCCGCATATCTGACAAACATAATAATCTACCGATTCATTATTGTCCAAATGGTCCAAAGCTTTCTGATACAGGCTTGCATGGATACTCTCCACCTTATTGGCAAGATCAAAGCTCCGCACGGCCTTGCTTTCCCCTTCCTTTTCAGCCTCCATAATCATTTCAGGATACATTTTCGTATACTCGTGCGTCTCTCCCTCAATGGCCTCCTGAAGATTCTCTTTTGTACTATTGATACCGCCCATCACCTTTAGATGGCTGTGGGCATGTACTGTCTCTGCTGCAGCCGCTGCACGGAAAAGCTTTGCCGCCTGTTCAAAACCTTCTTCGTCAGCCTTTTTGGCAAAGGCCAGATATTTTCTGTTTGCCTGTGACTCGCCGGCAAAGGCATCCTTCAGGTTATCCATAGTTGACATATTCTCTTATCCTTTCTTTATGTTTAATGCGTTCTCTAGTAAGCAAGTCACGAGCCCAGCTTGTCGCAGAGAGCCTTACCGTAATCCTGGCACGCCCTCATACCTTCTGCATCTTCCACTAAATGCTCTAACAGGTTGAATGAACCTAATGACGTCATCTCCATCTTAAATACATGTTCCATTGTATCAAAGATATACTTAGGAGCATCACCACTATGGGTGTAAGAGCCAAAAGCGCCCCCGACCTTTCCGTTCAGTTTTGCTTTTTCTACCAGGAAAAGAAATGTCTTCATGTTAGCCGTCATATCTCTATGGTATGTAGGACAACCAAAGGCATAGCCGTCGTATCCTTCCATCTCTTGTTCGTTCTTTATCTCAGCGAGTTTCTTAATCTCAGCGCTGTTGCCACTGAAACGAACACCTTCGGCAATATATTCTGCCATCTTCTCTGTTTTACCCGTCCTGCTATAGTATGCAATTAAAACCTTTCCCATATTTGATTCTCCTTTCAATCCTGTCTGTTACACAAATGAATGTTTCTGTTTTTCTGTCATCATAATAGCCGTTTTTGTCGCCTCGATCATTGAACCCGGATCTGCAACACATTTACCGGCAATATCAAAGGCTGTGCCGTGGGTGGGTGAAGTCCTGATAATAGGTATACCAAGTGTAATATTTACTCCTGAATCAAAAGCGTGCATTTTTATTGGAATAGTACCCTGGTCATGAAATTGAACCACCACTACATCAAACTCCCCGTTAAGCGCCTTATTAAATACCGTGTCGGACGAGAGCGGCCCGATACAATCAATCCCCATCTCCTGTGCACAATTTATTGCAGGTACGATGATATCCCTCTCTTCAGTTCCAAAATGATCACCATCGCCACAGTGAGGGTTCAAACCGCAAACAGCAATCTTCGGATCAGCTATACCAAAAAGATTTTTAAGCCCTTTTGCAGTAGTTTGAATGGTAGAAAATACACTTTCATGATTTATAAACCTGAATACATCTCTTACTGCCAGATGAGTGGTAACGAATGAGACTCTCAGCCCGTTGCCAGCCATGAGCATTACTACGTCTTCAGCAGCTGTCTTTTCCTTTAACAACTCTGTATGACCTGCAAACTCAAAGCCTGCCATTTTAACTGCCTCCTTGCTTATGGGTGCTGTGACAATCGCATCGATTTCTCCTCCCATTGCAAGATCAAGCCCTTTCATTATATATTCCACAGATGCCCTGCCGCTACTCGGTAAAGGCTTGTGAGAAATGGCATCCTGAACTGAAAAGTTTTCAAGGTCTAACACGTTTATGTTATTTATTGAATCTCTATCTGCGTTCAAAGGAAGACTATCAAACCGTGAGAGTTGAAGCTTCTTTCCAATACTGAGACTGTCAGCAACAACACGTAAGACATTATAACACCCTATTATGACAAAGTCCGCAGAAGAAGCCATCTCCTGTGACGACAGTGCCTTAAGAATCACCTCCGGCCCAATCCCGCCGGGGTCTCCCATAGTTATGCCGATTAGATTTCTTTCTCTATTCTCAGATTTCATAGAAATCCTTTTTCCTTTAACATTTCTTTAGTTATTCCGGATGTAGTACTGCCATTAGTCGTTAATATCCTCTTTACCCATTTGCCTAACATATCGGTCTCTATGTTAACCTGCTCACCCGCTTTCTTGAAACCCAGTGTGGTCACTTCAAGCGTATATGGAATAAGCGCAACTGAAAATAGTCCTTCCCTGATTTCCACAATCGTCAGGCTAATCCCGTCTATAGAGACAGAACCCTTCTTAATCATCATGTTGGCAAGTTCTTTACTTACAGAAAACCACACAGTACATTGTCCCGGTTCATTCTCTACTTTATTAATCGTGCCAACACCGTCTACATGCCCTGTTACAAAATGACCTCCCAGTTGATCCCCCATCTTCAATGATCTTTCTATGTTTACTTTATCAGAAGTCTTCAGTTTGCCGATAGCTGTCAAATTTAATGTCTCTGTAGAAACATCAAAATAGACATCAGAATCCTTTATCTGTGTCACTGTCAGACAGGCACCATTTATAGCAATACTGTCACCGGGGTTCACATCAGCTGACAATGGACCTATATCTACAACAATAATCGCTGAGTCTGCCTGTAGTTTTACCTGCTTTACCTTGCCTAAATGTTCAATTATACCAGTAAACATCTTAATCTTTACCTTTCAATATCCCCAGTACCGTAGTCCCTGCGGATACCATATCTCCCTCTTTTACAGCTATTTCAAAATCTGCATCTTCCGGAATATAGACTTCAAGCCTTGAACCAAATTTAATCATACCGAATCTCCGGCCGCGTTCTACATCCTGTCCAATCGAGCAGTCACATACGATTCTCCTTGCTACCTTTCCCGCAACCTGCTTTATCATAATCTTTGTTTTGCCATCGCTTGTGATAATTCCCATCAGATTGTGCTCGTTCATTTCAGAAGCTTTTGGAGAACGTGCATCCAGAAACTTCCCGGGTACATGTTTTATAAATTCCACTTTTCCACTATACGATATCCTGTTCACATGAACACTGAACAGGGACATAAATGTTGCAATCTTTACAGCCTTACATTTTAAATAATTGTCCTCTTGTACGTACGATATTGAAATTATCCTCCCATCAGCAGGGGCAAGTAATTTTTCTTCCCCCTCAGGAGGGTTTCTATTTGGATCCCTGAAGAAATAAAAGACGAAGAACAGAAATATAGAAATCGGTATAACTACCAATGGATAAAAAAAGAGGCTTAATACTATAAGCACAAAAAAGAACATTCCAAAAAAAGAAAGCTCTTTTGAACCATATTCAGCAAAAGGAAATCTCATAGAAGTTACGCTCCTGACTCTCTCATAGTATCAATGTTAAATATTCCATTCTAAAGGTCAGACAAACTATAACCGGTGGAAAGACAATAACATAAATTGGCTATAAGTTTTATAATAAAACTCTGATTAGCACCGGTAAATCAAGTCTAGTTTCTAGCATATAAACATTTGCATGTCAACTTATTGCCGTGTTATTCCTTTACACTCTTTACCAAAAATAGTAATATGTCTTATTAACTTAAAACTATTAATTTACTAAATACTATACGGAGTAGTCATAGAATGAAAATCATGCAGAGTTATACATTACGTCAATCTTTTTTTGCACTGATCTTGTTATTTACCATTTGTGGCTGTAATACTACAAATAATACCTCTGCCATAAAGGCGTCAGACTCAAATCATAAACCGGATATCACACAAGCTGATTCCGACGTTCCGAAACCCGCCAAACCACAATCCAGCCCGACAGAACATCATGAAGAGCCTGTAACTGACAAAAAATCCGGGTTGGATAAGAAACAAGCAATAGAAACGCTCGCTAAAAGGCTTGACGGCTTTATTTCGGGTCATGGTGGCAGACATGAACATACTCCTGAGGGCAGGAGTACGACATCAACAAAAAAATCTACCGAGAATCCGGCAGCAAAATCTGAAGAGTTAGAAAACAGGCTTTTTATAGAGTTGGAGAAAAAACTTTACGGCAGTTGGATAAATAAGAAAGAGACAGAATCATATGAATTCCATGATGATGGAACTGTGCTGGTCACCGTAATTGGCAAGAGAGAGAAGAGCTTTAAGTTAAACGGTAACTATATTCTGGTAGGAGAAGATCGTATAAAGATAGATTTCAGAGGTGATTCCTTTGCCGGACAAATGCCGCCAAGATATTTTAAGATTTCCATCTCAGAAGACAAGTTCACGTTAACTGACGAACCAAAAGGGCCTGGTGCACCTGATGGACCATCAACAAACTATTATAGAATGAACTAGCTTCCTTTGCAGTTAATCGATTTCTATGCTTAGCTTGAAAAAGCAACTTTAACGTGCACAACCCGTATGTCTGATATTACAGACCTTATGCCAGAACCTCACAAAAGATAGACACAGGCATAAACCTAAGCTTTTGAAACATGACGGCTGCTGTTTTAGAAGCGACGGGTAAATGTCATCATAGTTGTCGTTTTGCAAGCTTTTTAATAAGTAATCTCTTTGCATTGTTTTCTTCCTATGATAAAAAGTCTACTTGTATACAGGCAATGATTTGTTGCTTTCTAAAGATCGCAAAAACTGAACCGTTATTTAAATATTTAGAAGTATATTTCCTAATATTCTGTAAGTCCTTGATATCTTTTGAGATGAGGAGAAAATTAATTCTATTGTGATATTCAAATGTGATTTAGTTATATGGTGTCAGTTGAAGAATTGTACTATTATGTTACCAATAGAGGAAAATTGTTTCCAAAGTGTATAGAGAACAGACTTGCCCGCTTGATCTTGATCCTTGATAAGGGGAATTCAGGAGGATTTGCCGACTTGCTATTCCCTTTAACTACAGGGTTGTACACATTATGATGAATAATGGGACTATTTCTTCTGAATGCCCATACTATCCGGACAGAAGAGTAAGTGCCACATTAAAAGTGTATAGTATTTTAACAATCTGCTTCTAAGTTTCTCGTTCTGAAACAGAGTTATCAGGTTTCCGAGAATGTTCAGAAACAGGTTTATTAATAACTTACACGGTTTCATGATGCGAAGCGTAAGATAGGAAACAGGATCTTTGTTCTTTCTGAAAAACTTGTAGAGAGATTTGTAGTATTCAATTTGTGACTCTCCGGGTGCCTTTTTCTTACTGTGACCTGAGAGATGAAAGACTCTAGAGTCCGGCACATGACAGACCTTCCACCCTTTTTTATGCATCCTGAAGCACCAATCAGTTTCTTCAAGGAAAATAAAGTAATCCTCGTCAAGGAAGCCTGCCTCATCAATAGCCTCTTTCCTGACAATCATACACGCCCCTATCACTGAATCCACCTCGATTGGGGCATTATAATTTTCGGCTTTACTTGGATATTTATTGGGGGATATTAATCGCAAGATGCTTTTGTTAAGTATTTCTGTTTCCAGGGAAGGAAAGTTATCTATTGAATTCTGCCTTGAACCGTCCTCATTTAAGAGCTGAACGCCTGCAACCCCAGCGTCTGGGGTATTGTTCATGAAGTCCAGCAGGCTCTTTATTGCGCCTTCCTGCAGAACAGCATCTGAGTTAAGAAGTACGGCGAATCTTCCCTGCATTACGCTCAAGGCCTGATTGTTCGCATGAGCGAAACCGGTGTTTGTCTTGTTCTCAATCAGTTTTACATCAGGAAAACCATTTCTTACTGCATCCTGGCTCCCGTCAGTTGAATTATTATCAACTACATATATCTCCCGGTCAATATCCGTAACGGTCTTATAAATAGAATTCAGACAATTTATAAGTATATCACGGGTATTCCAGTTTACGATTATGAAGGATATAGCTACCAATCTTCAGTCACATCTCCGTTGGATGAAACATAGAATATTTTCTCTGTCTTGCTGAGGTTTATTGTTTCTCTAAGAATTTTTTTCTTTTCGTCTATTATGCTGCATTGTCTCAAGTATTCATTCAGAAATCTTAATCTATCCGTTGTCGAGATAAGTTTCGGGGTGGACAGGTTCATCTGTACAAGATTCTTGACCCTTTTCCGGATAGTTATTTCTTCTTCAAAAGAGACTTTATCAAAATCCAGGAATGTAATGTAGGGCGATTTGCCTTTCTCTTTTACCATGATATTACACGTCTTTAAATCATGATGGAAAACATTATGGTTGTGCATCCTTCCAATAGTCTCTGCAAGATAATTTATAAGTATCCTTTTCTTTTTAAACTTACTCGATGATGATTTATCATGAAAATTCTTCAATATGTATCTGTCCATTTCCAGACAATCCCTGGCATTCTCCATAATCAGATAGCTGTTTGTAGTAATCCCCAATACTTTCTTTTCCATTAAGGCCAGTGGTTCAGGTGTATTGAAGCTGTATACCGATAAGCCATTACCAGCAATCCACGCCTTCTTTCCTGCAGAATTACAGAAGATATTCTTTATAAGGCACCCCACACAACTTACCTTATATTGCTTTACTACAACACTCTGGATTTTCTTATTTTTAAGAGGTAACCTGGTTAAGGCAGTCTTTGAGTCGCGTTTCATGACTTTGTCCTTATCACCACTCACCAATGCATTGTGATGTTTCTCGATCAGCCCTGCAAAGCGGTTTGCATCATAACCTTTCCGGAAGAATATCTTCATACTGGCAGAACTTTTCCTTGAAAAAACACTGCTTTCCTTCAGACATCTTTTCAGTCTGCTTCTATAATGGATATTCCTTATTCTTGAAGATTGCAATTCTATCTGTCTTACGAGTTCGCCTTCGTCCGTAATGTTACCAAGTGTATTACTCCCATACGATCTAAGAAAATCTAATTTATCAGATTCTGTTAGTATGGATGATAATGAGTTAAAAATCTGTGCGAGGTTGTACCGTCTCTTACGACAGGACATTCTGTTCAGAATTTTTACGCGGTGAAGGTCCATTAAATAGAGGTCACAATCATGGATTGAAGAGGATTGCTTGTTTTCAAATTTTATCAATATGTTTCCTGCATGAAGGTCGTAGTGGCAAACCCCTTTTTCGTGAATATCCCTTATAAATCGTGCCAGTTTATAAAGCAGCTTCTTCTTTTCGGCCTCTTTATCCTCTGACAAAGAAGCACCTTCGAAGTTGGCCTGGCAGAATCCCATGAGTGATTCACTATTTATGACGGCCTCTGTAACCAACAGGCTATATGTTCCTTTTTTTGCCATTGCAAGCGGAAGGGCGGTATTGATATTCTTACTTAACATCGTGTTCCCTACCTCCCACTCTGTCCTTGTTCTGGTTGGTACAAACAGATATTTGATGTAATCACTATAGCCACCTCTCTTGAAATACTTGATGTATATTCCATTTTCACTTACATTTGAATTTGGCACTGAAATTACCGACCGTATCCTGTTTTCTTTTATTAAGTTATATTGCTTTCCATTAGTGCCAGAACTGAAGTCATCAAGATTTATCTTATCCGTAATGCTTTCATACCCTTTTCTTACAGTCCACTGCGCTCCATCCTTCATTGTCCATGTTGACATAGTACTATTATACATTTTCTAACTTGACAGGAATCTCCATCCTAAATCTTTAATTTAAAATGGAAGTTTGTTTGTACTCTTTTTTTGAATTTAATACTTCGATGCATGCCTCTACGACCTTTTCTGGTGATATACGGGTCATACAACGGTGGTCCGTAGGACATATCTTGAGCTGGCATGGTGAGCAATCAACATCTTCCCTTATAACTTTGCCAATCTCATATTTAGACTCTGCATATCTGGGGTCATTAGAACCCATCAGCACGACAACAGGCCGATTAAGCGCTACTGCAAAATGTCTTGGCCCTGAGTCCAAGGTTATTAGGAGCATACACCGCTTTACGATTGCCTTAAAGACATCAAGGGAGATTGAGGCCCTTGAAAGATTGATTAAGCCTTTTTTAGATAATCCCTCTATTTCATCAGCAAGCTCTATTTCGCCAGGACCGGAAGTCAGGACTATATTACAATCAACAGATTCTTTTAATAAATCTGCTGTTCTGGCAAATCCCTCCGCAGTCCAGAGTTTCGCAGAGCCGTAAGAGGATCCCGGACTTATCAGGATAAAGGGTTTTTTATCAATATTGAATTTCTCTAATAACTTATTCGCACTATCTTCACATTCTCTGGATATAAGCAACTCTAACTTCTTCGAGCCTATCTTACAGCCAAGCTGAGTACATAATTTCAGATAATAATCTCCCATATAAGTTGGCAGAAACTTTCCGTTTTCACTCAGCCTCTCTATGCCATCTGTCAATAAGAGGGAACGGGCGTCGCGCCTGTATCCAATGCGCCTGCTCACACCACCCAGCCATACCATAAGAGCGGAACTGAATGAATTAGGGAATAAAATCCCCATGTCGAATCCTTCCTGCCTGAGTTTGTAGATTAAGCCTAAGAAATCCTTTGTGCTTTTTCTCCATCCAGAATCAAATTCGATAACCTCATCAAACCAGGAAGAACCATCTATTATTCCTTTTAAATTCTTTTTAATCAGCAAAGTTATGTGCGAACCGGCAAAGTTCTCCCTGATACACCTGAATGCAGGAGTTGCCATCACAACATCACCTACCCAATTGGGCGCTCTAACGAGTATTTTCTTTGCCATACTTAACTGTTCCATTTTGAACTAACTGCAATTTTATAATGAACTCACATTCAGGTATATACAATTTTTCAATACCTCATTGCTATTGACATAATAATATCATTCATATATAGTTACAACAATAATTTATCAAATAGCTGCCAAATAATACAGCATTTAGGCTGTATTATCTATGTATAAACGATTATGACATATCATAGAGTGTTGAATAAAAATGATTACGCAGATTTATTAAACCAAGCTTGCAAGTGGTTAGAAGTTGATAAAGGAAGAGCAAAAAATTATATACGGATAATTAAAGAATGTGAGACTCTTGAAAATCACGAGTTCTCACAAGAGCATATACTTGGTCATAATGAAAGTTGGGAAATTGTAGATATTTATGAGTTATGGAAAGAACATGCTGATAATTTTCTGGGAATTGACAAAAAGATTAAAAGAGTATTTAAAAAAGGAACTATCTTACGTGAGAATGAAATTGATACTGAAGGCGTTAAAAGCTCTTCTATTCATAGAAATAATGCATTTACATATTTTTTAGCTGGAAAGTCAACGACCACCGGCATACAGGCTGTGTCACAATTATTTTTTCTACATAATAGGGACAGCTCCTATTTTATATGGGCTCAACTGATTTGTTATACGTTTTCTTTTTTTTTAAAAAGGAAAATATCTATAGATTTCTCTACGATGAAGGAATCTTACAAAAACTACAATCTCATTTTCAAGTTTGATCCCTATACGGTAATCACCTACTCTGATTCTGTAGTATTTTCCACCACTTGTAAGTTGCTTAACATTATTTATTTCCATTAGGTTTGGAGTATTTTCAATCGTATCAATTACCGCCTTAACCTTCTTCAAAATACTTTTATCATTAATCTTTTTAAGGTCTCTGGAGAAACTTTTCTTAAAGTCAATTTTCAAGATTTTCCCTCGGTAATGTTAAATACTTCTTCCCTGCTTGTAGATTCGGTGGATTCTCCTTCTTTAATTGCATTTGTTAAGGCAATGTCTTCTATTGCTTCTGCGACAATATCGTGAAACATATCCCTTTTTTGATCAATTACCTCTATAAGTGTTTCTTTTAATAAATTTTTCAATTTTTTTTCATCGACCGATAATTGTTCCATTTTGACCTCCATTCTAATTTGAAATATAACATTAGACGCCAGTTTGTGTTAATCTAATAATCTATTTAGGTATATAATCAATATTTTCACCAATATCCTCAAGTTTATTTTGTCTTTCCAATTCTTTCAATTGTTTAAAATTTTTGTACGTTTCGTCAATTAAGATATTCCTTTTCTGTAGATACTTGGGCAGAGGAACATTAATATCTTTGTTTTCTCTACAAATATCAAGATATCTTTTTATTATTTCCAACTCTCCTTTTGCTTTTTCTTGTTTATTACGATACCATAAATCTTTAACCATTTCTCTTTATTGGTACTTTTAATATCCGCGGCAATGCGACAACCGTTGATAACAGGCATTTTCTCACCTTTTTTTCAACCCGACTGTCACCCAGAGTTCTATAGCATCAATAAGATTTTCCCTGGCTTCTTCATAATTCTTGCCCTGGGTAAAACACCCTGGGAGGTCTGGCGCTTCAGCAACAATTACATTGGAACTTTCGCCTTTTTCATAAATGGCATTTTTCAAGACTTCAATTATATATTTTCTAAAAGTTACTGTCTTCATAGAAATGAAAAATAGCCTAAAGAATTACACTTTGTCAATAAAAACCCTCAGAAAAACTGATATTTTAAACTTCTCGCCAGTTTAGATGTCAGGCAGGGTGTCACGCCAAGGGCGGATCTGTCTCAGGCATGACCTGACCTATATTATCTTTCTGTGTAATGTACTCGGTGCCTTTTATCCGCGTCTATCTGCGTCCAGAATTTTCACTGTCTTTCTCTATTGGTGCCAATCCGTGAAATTCGTGTCTAAATCTTAACCGACGTTATTGTATTCCCTTACACGGAAACGGACGCCTAATTCTTCGGCTATTTTCCTACACCCCTCAACATCGATTCCAGGCATGCCCACTATGGAAACCATTACGTCAGGGATATTGTCTCTTGCTTTCTTGATGAATGAAATCAGGGCTGGGTATGCCTTTCCATCAAATTCAGAATGGCAGAGTTTCTGGTAATCTTCCTCAATATTTGTATTAAGGCTGATACAGATTGTGTCTATCAAGCCTTTTAGCTCTTCACATATAGACCTGCCATTGATCAGGTCTCCAAGGCCATTTGTATCCAGCCTGACGGTAACACCCTTCTCTTTTAAATACCCGGCAACTGACGTCAATACGTCCATGCGTTCAGTAGATTCGCCAAAACCGCAGAATACCACTTCATCATAACCGGACGGGTCTCCAATGGCGTCTATCAACTCTTCAACGGTCGGATCTTCTTTCAGGCCGAGATAATAACCCTTTACGTATGGAGCTGTCTCCCTTGAGCAGAATACACATCTGTTGGAACACCTGCTTGTTATATTCAGATAAAGAGAGTTTCTGATAACGTATGCAATCTCTCCTTTGGTATTAACCGTACCGATCCCAAACAGATTCTTTGCGCTGAGAGCAGTAACCCTCTTAATATCTTCAACCGATAATTTATACAATTCTGCAAGAACCGGAATAGTATATTGAAGATAAGAAGGTTCGTTGCGTTTACCTCTCTTTGGCTGTGGTGCAAGAAATGGACAGTCTGTTTCCAGGAGCAGCCTTTCTACTGGAACGGCTTTCAGGGCTTCCCTTAAATTATCAGCCTTGGGAAAAGTTATTGGGCCTGCAAATGAAATGTGGAATCCAAGTGTCAGGAACTCTTCTGCATCTTCCACGGTACCGGCGAAACAGTGAACAACACCCTTTACCTTGCCATTATATTCACGGACGATTTCAAGGCAGTCATCACTTGCTTCACGGTTATGAATTATAACCGGCAGGTTGTGTTGTAGTGACAATTCTATATGCTGGCGAAACAGGCGTTTCTGGTCTTCCTTCTTACTTCTGTCACGATAGTAATCAAGCCCAGTCTCTCCAATCGCAACGACCTTGTTCCCACCTGCCAATGCCTCCAACCGGGACCATACCTCACCGGAAACTTTCGAGGCCTCATTAGGATGTATGCCTATACTTGCATAAATCTGCTCATATTGTTTTGCCAGTTCAATAGATTTAATGCTGGAGGCAACAGTAGTTCCAACGTTGATCATGTATTCAACGCCGACCTCTCCCGCACGCTCTATTACTTCGTCAATATCGTCTCTGTAATCCTTAAAATCCAGATGTGCATGAGTGTCAATTATCATAAGTATTTAAGCTTTTCCAAACGAAGCTACACAAATAATAGTTGGTAGAAGTTAAATTCCAGCAACATTTAATGTAAAAAACGAAATCCGAAGCTCGAAACTCTAAACAATATCAAATGACCAAACACGAATCTCAAAACAAAGGATTTATTTCACAATCTATTTCTGGTTTCGTATTTCGATATTCTTATTCCGGATTTCAATAATAGCAATAGAAAAATGAAGAATTAAAGATTTTCAGTAAAGTTTAATTCAATGATATTGCACAGATAGAGTAAACTGAGTAAATCAAGGTGTATTTAGAAGGCTCCATCTGCCGTAAATGCGTCTTTGAACAATTCGATATTCGGGTTGGTATCGTCTTCTTTAAACAAGATTGAAACAACGTCAAAACGATAATCTATGCCTTCGATATGATTTATTGCCAGGTAGTTTAACGAAGTCTTGATGATCCTTTTTCTTTTTTCTCTCGTTACCGCCAGTTCCGGCGGGCCATAATTCTCTGACTGGCGAGTCTTTACCTCTACAAAACTAATAGTACCCTTGTCATATGCGACAATATCAATTTCGCCGTATCTGCTGACATAATTCCGCTTAAGTATTTTATATCCACTCTTTTTCAGGAACTTCGCAGCCAGGTTTTCACCCTTTATACAAAGTTCTTTTGGATTCAGCTGATCACTTTTCATCCTTCTTTTTAGTAGCTTTAGCCTTGGCTTTCGGAGCTTTTGCAGCCGTTTTAGCTATTACAGCCTTTTCAGGATTTGCTGTTTCGGCTGATTCATCAGCAACCACAACAGGAGCCTTTTTCTTAACACTAGTTGCTTTCTTCTCTCTTCTGCGAATTTCCTTCAGTCGTGCACCCTTTCCTTTTCTATCACGCAGGAAATACAATTTGGCACGTCTTGTTTTGTGACTCTTTTTCACTTTTACATCAGCTACATTTGGAGAGTGTACTGGAAATATCCGCTCTACACCCTCCCCCTGCACTACTCTTCTAACGGTAAACGTTTCCCTGGGCCCACTTCCTTTTCTTTTAATAACCACGCCATTAAATATTTGAATACGCTCCTTATCACCCTCAACTGTCTTAACGTGCACGTCTACCAGATCACCAACCTTAAACTGCGGCACTTTCTCTTTCATGCTCTCTTTATCAACTACATCAATTATATTCATAATACTAACTCCTTTGCATAAAGTATTATCTCTGTTATTTAATTTTATCTTCCAGTAAGTCCGGCCTTCTCCCCTGAGTTCTCGTAATGGCCTCTTTTCTTCTCCACTCTTCTATCTTTGTATGATGCCCGGATGTCAGGATTTCAGGAACCTTCATCCCCCTGAATTCTGCAGGCCTTGTATACTGTGGATATTCCAGATGTCTGTTCACAAATGACTCATCCTGCAATGAACTGTCTCCGCCTAATACTCCCGGAAGCAATCTCACAACAGAATCTATTACAACCATTGCAGGTATCTCTCCACCTGTAAGTACATAATCACCTATTGAAATTTCACGTACATCTATCCCTGATCGTATTCTTTCATCAAACCCTTCATAGTGTCCACAAATTATCATTAAACGAGCCTTTTTCGATAAATCGTCAGCAATTTCCTGTGTAAGCGTTTCTCCCTGTGGCGTCAGTAATATCTTTGTCGATACCACATCATCCTGCGCCTCCACAGCCTCAACTGCGTTAAAGACAGGCTCAGGTTTCATAACCATGCCGGCGCCCCCACCGTATGGTTTATCGTCCACACACCTGTGCTTATCATTTGAGTAATCCCTGATATTGTGCAGGTTGAAATTCACAAGCTCTTTTTCACCTGCAATCTTCATGATGCTTTCACCCAATACATTGTGAAACATCTCAGGAAACAGTGTTAAGATATCTATTCTCATAATTTATATATAAATTCTGGATTCCTTGCGAAAAGTCCTCGGCGCCTTTTGTCCCCGCCTAACAAACTGGCGGGCAGGCGGGGAAGCAAGGCTACCTCCCTCTCGGGAGGACTCCAACTCAGTTTCAGGATTAAGACGCAACAAGCAAGTGGCTAAAGTAAGCTAAATTATTTTTTTAAAGCGATTTCATTCTTTTTGAGGATGCTGGCTACTGTTTCGGTTGGTTGAGCGCCTACGCTAAGCCAATACTCTATCCTCTCTCTCTTTAAGACTACCTTCTTTGATTCATCTTTTTCCATTGGATCATACGTTCCCAGCTGTTCGATACTTCTTCCATCGCGCTCTTCACGTGCATCAAAGGCACAAATCCTGAAGAAAGCCCTGTTTCTCCGTCCCATTCTCTTTAATCTAATTTTTACCATAAAACATTCTCCCTTTCTTAATTTAAGTATTAATATTCTTATTTAACTGTTTATACTTATTTTCTCTTTTTTCTTTTTACTTTCTTACGCTTACTCCTGATCTTTCCGGTTCCGGGAAGCTTCATTGCCTCTGGCGTCATTGCTTCTGCTGGAAAGCTTTTGGGATCTACACCACTCAGAGACCTGAACATCTTCTTCATCTGTTTAAACTGTTTCAGCAACTGGCTGACATCCTGAGAGTTAGTACCACTACCACGAGATATTCTATGCCTCCTGCTGCCTTCAATCTTTTCAGGGTTCATTCGCTCTTCCAGCGTCATCGAACGAATAATAGCCTCAACTCTTCTCATTTGATTTTCATCAACATCCATCCCCTTCATCTTTTTGCCCACTCCAGGTATCATACCAAGAATATCCTTCATCGGGCCCATCTTTCTTACCTGTTGTAATTGGGAAAGGAAATCCTCAAGCGTCAGTGTATTTGCTCTAATCTTTTTCTCTAATTTTTGAGCCTCGTCCTCATCGATAACATCTTGAGCCTTTTCGACCAGTGATACAACGTCACCCATTCCCAGGATTCTGGAAGCCATCCTATCCGGGTGAAATTCTTCAAGCTTATCAAGCTTCTCACCGACTCCTACAAACTTTATAGGTTTACCGGTAACTGCCTTGATTGATAATGCAGCCCCTCCTCTGGTGTCACCGTCCAGTTTTGTTAATATCACACCGTCAAAACCCAATTGTGAGTTGAATTCCCTGGCGCTGTTAACAGCATCCTGACCGGTCATAGAATCACAAACAAAAAATATCTGAGTCGGTTTTATCTTACTCTTAATCTGCTCCAACTCCAGCATCAACTCTTCATCAACATGCAGCCTGCCGGCAGTATCAAGAATGACTACATTATGATTGTCAAGGAACGCACGCTTTATTGCCCATTTACATATCTTAACCGGATTAGAGTTTTTCTCAGTATAGACAGGGACATTAAGCTGCTTCCCGATAACCTGCAATTGTTCAATTGCCGCCGGCCTCTGTATATCGGCGGCTACAAGCATAGGACTTTTTCCCTTTGATAAAATCATATTTGCAAGTTTACCAGCCGTTGTAGTCTTTCCACTTCCCTGTAGCCCTGCAAGCATAATTACTGTAACGTCTCCATCCTTATACTTTATAGTAGCATCAACCGGACCCATAAGATGTTCCATCTCGGTTTGTACAATCTTTACTATCTGTTGTCCCGGTTTGACACTTTTAAGAACCTCCTCTCCAACTGCTTTCTCTGTAACATTCTGTATAAAATTCTTTACAACCTTGTAGTTTGTATCTGCTTCGAGAAGAGCAACCCTGACTTCACGCAAACTATCATTTATGTTTTGCTCTGTCAGCCTTCCCCTTCCGCTTAATTTATTAAATATTGTTTCGAAACTGTCCGTAATCGATTCAAACATCTCTTACCTTTTCGTTAATTCTTTAATCTGTTTTACAGCCATATCGTCCTGACCGGTTCATTGGTAGAACGGTATCAGGCAAATATCCCTGCATTTTTTCAAACGTTATAACATAATATAAATTGAACAAATATTCAATTTAAATTTCGTGGTATGGGTTCAAGATTTTGAACCCGTACAACAAGATCTTGTCTGCCAGTGCCTGCTCTGACACCCCCCTACTCCTTTTCCCGCCATATCTTTGCACCCAGTCTAGTCAGGCGATCTTCCAGCTTCTCGTACCCTCTATCAATATGATAAAGCCTTCTAATCTCTGTAACCCCTTTGGCAACCAGCCCGGCAACTACCAGTGAGGCACTTGCTCTCAAATCGGAGGCCATCACAGTCGTCCCGGAAAGCGAGGATACACCCTTTATAAACGCAATAGCATCGTCATTCCTGATATTTGCACCCATTCTGTTAAGCTCTGCGACATGCATAAACCTGTGTGGGAATATTCGCTCTGTTATAATACTCGTACCATTTGCAACACTCATCAATGCGGTAAATTGCGCCTGCATGTCAGTAGGCATACCGGGATACGGCAATGTTGTAATATTTGCAGGCTTGATGTGCCCATCGCTTTTAACTATATACTCCCCATTCATTGCCTCGTCAAATTCTTCCTTATCGGCAGAAGCCTGAATATCAACGCCCATTTCCCGTAATTTATTAATAACTACAGCCAGATGACTGCATATACCATTCTCCAATACTATGCTGCCTCCCGTTATGGCTCCTGCAATCATGAAGGTTCCGGCTTCGATTCTGTCCGGAATTATCTCGTATTCAATCCCGTTCAACTCATCAACACCATCTATGATAAGGTTCTTTTCGCCGATTCCGCTTATATCGGCTCCGGCTTTATTGAGAAAGTTAGCCAGATCCTGCACTTCCGGTTCACAGGCAGCATTTTCTATTATAGTCCTTCCTTCTCCAAGAACGGCGGCCATCATAACATTACAGGTACCCAAAACTGTAGAACCATACGGACCTCCAAGATCAACCACACTCCCTTTCAGTTTATTCCCTGTTGCAATGACATATCCATCCTTTACTTCAACCTGAACACCAAGAGATTCAATGCCTTTGATATGAATATCTATAGGCCTGGAACCAATTGAACATCCCCCCGGAATAGATACCTTTGCCATACCCCGCCTTCCAAGCAATGGGCCAAGGACACATATTGATGCCCTCATAGTCCTGACAAGATCGTACGTGGCAGTTATATTACTCTCTTCCTTAACAGTTATTTCAAGCGAACCATCCTCATCTTTTCTTGTATCGACACCAAGTTCATTAAGGATATTGCAGAGGGTTTTTACATCAGTAAGGTTTGGTATTCCCTTTAATTTCGACGTACCTTTAGTCAACAAACATGCGGCCATAATAGGCAACGCAGCATTTTTCGCACCGTTGATCCTGACCCTTCCCTGCAAGGGATTACCACCTTCGATTACCATTTTATCCATTTTTAGTCCGGTTCAAATGCCCTTTGCCTGTCAGTATCGACCTCAACAGGCTTTTATCTATTCTGGTTTATTCACTCTCATCATTTAATGAAGCCCGCTGGGGGAGTCGAACCCCCGAGAACCACCGTATAAGTAACTAATATACAAACACTTAAGAATATCATTTTTTTCTGGGGACAGTCTGGGAACACCAGCTTTAATTTCACTACCTTTTGTTTAAGTGATACGTTTGAAATATCAACCTCATATCCATCATGTGATGGTATGATGTCTGTGATATGATAATTCGGTAGGTAGTAGAAGTACTTAGAATTATAATACTCAGCCAGCTATCAAAATCAAGAGCAAATTTAAACATCAAGATATACAATATAACAGGGAAGTACAGTTTGGAATGGGGCAATTCATACACAAGAGTAAGTGTGGAAATGACGTAAAATAGAATCAAAGCTTTAGCAGGTTGCGTAATTTCTCTTCTATTTCCCTTAGGGTATTAGGTCATAAAAAACCCAATTTTCTACTCAAAAGCTTCTTGTGTAAAGTTATTATTTTTCCTACCCTAAAGGCAGAAGACTGCTTTAACCCTGTATCTATAAATTCAGTACTTTTAGATTCAAGAAGGTAGTCATCAGGCGATAACCTTGAAATATTAGTGGTTATTAAAAGCAATACGATATCATTCTGAAGGATTATAAATATCCTCCTCTGGAGTATTAAGGAAACCGAATGTACCTGCTTTATCTGCAAGAGTTAAGATTTCTTCATCTGTTAATTCCTGGTAAGGTATATTTTGAGGGATCTCAAACAGGAATGGAAAGTAAGAATAATCCATATCGAGCTCTTCTTTATCAGCTTTTACCTCTACACGGCTTTGTTCGTTTGCAGTTTCTGTTTCTGCAGGACTATTTTCAAAGACAGGCATCTTTTGTTCAGCTATTGGGTTCATGGAGATTCCTTTCTAATTTTACTACTTTTTTGCTACTTTAAATTTACGAGAAACTACTGGTACATTTCCACATAAGAAATCAAAGCGGTACATGCCTGGTTCGGGTAAAATCAATCCTCGTATTTCAAATTTTGCTTCTACAACAGAAAAAGGGTTGTTAAATTTTAAAGGGCCAGCCAACTGTATAATTTCTTGCTGACTTTCATCGTCTTTTACACAAATTAAAGAGCATTCGTAATCACCATGTCCTTCTGTTAAACTAAGAAAAACATTAATTACAGGATGGCTACAGGGAAAACTTTTCGCATAAATATTACTAAATAAGCCTATTAGACTTTTTTTATTTGTTGTCTTATCATCTATTACTGTATCACAAATAATAAAAGCTAAGGCTTTAGGTCGTGGTTTTTCTGCCATTTAATTGATTATCAGCATTATCATGATATTGTCAATCTGTTTTCATTTTTTTCTTGAGGTTTATTTCGCAATATTCATGCCATGTGTACACCTGAAACACCTCCTACTTACATTACCCCCCATGAGTGGTGGAATCATGCCGAGGACAATCTGGGGACGGTATTTTTGATGTCTAAAAGAATTGTAAGTACTTACATTTAAAAAAAGTTATACATTAGCCCGCGGGGGGAGTCGAACCCCCAATCTCATCATTACGAGTGACGTGCTCTGCCATTGAGCCACGCGGGCAAAGTTAATATCAACATTTGGTATGGTTTCTGGTATGAAGGCCAATCTTGTTATACTGCCTGACTTGTCATATTGCCTGAATGGTACCTGTCCAAATCCTTCACTTACCTTTCATGAATCTTGATATTATTCATTTCTGCCAATGAGCTAAAGTTACAATATTCACTGTCTTATTTCAAGTTATAATAAAGGAAGCAGAGATTCAGTTTTTTCACTTAACTATTCATCTCGGAGTAACCTTTAGTTTATAAAAAAAGGCTGTATGAGGTTTTTAAACACCTTATACAGCCTTTAAAATTATATTATACTTAATTTAATAATTAAAAGAGTTATGCATCCAGTATTGCTTCAGATGCCTCATTTTCCCAATCCATAATATAATTGATCCCTGTAACATCAGCGGCTTCCCTGGTCAACGCGAAAATGTCATCTCTAGTGATTTCACTGAGGTCAAATCTCCTTGATCCGGCCATTAATTGTCGAAGACCCATTGCCATCTTTTCATAATAGGAGTACATACCCAACACTCCCGGAGTAACTTCACCAAATTGCTCTTTGACCTTTGATGAGTAATAGAAAATCTTTTCAAGAGTATCACCATGTTCTGAAGCAGGTTTTGGTATATCACCAGCCTCAATCGCTTTTCCATTGGTATTCCCAACCATGGTAGCACAGATTGTGGATCGAGACATGCCAACTGCCTTTACGAATGGCGCGGCCAGTGCGAATGATTTATAAATATGATCTTCTGCTGAAAGACCTCCGGCCAAGATTATGTCCGGCACATACTCTCCCCTGTCTGCCAGTCTCTTACAATACTCATAAGTCATAGCGGCAATATAAACAGTCGGCACTCCCCATTCATTCATCATTCTCCACGGACTCATACCTGTACCGCCGCCTGCGCCGTCGATAGTTAAAACGTCAAGTTTATAAATCGAGCAAAACTTGATTGCCCTTGCCAGATCAGACGGTCTATACGCACCTGTCTTCAGGAATACATATTTTGCGCCAGCATTTCTCAGGTGTTCCACCTGCTGACCAAAATCATCGATCGCTTTGGGTAGATATTCTGATATTGCCTTCACCCTGGTATGTCTCTCAAATCCCTCAACAGCACCAGTTTTAAAGGCTTGCTGCACAACCTTGTCTTCCGGATCAGGGATTACGATGTAGCCTCTCTTCTTTAATAATATTGCCTTATCCAGATCATAGATCTTAACTTCACCACCTATGTTCTTGGCGCCCTGTCCCCATTTCAATTCAACTGCATCAGAACCCAGAGTATTCAAACTATACTCAAGAACCCCCAACCTCCAGTCTTCAGGATTAGCCTGAATTGCAATAAAGCCATAACCGTCCTTCTGGTTGTCTTTGAAAGATTTAAACCTTCTTTCAAGTTCCTTGCATTCTGTTACTTTCTGATTGCCGTCAAATTTAGATGTTTCATCCATCCCTACCACATTCTCACCGATAACTATCCCTGTACCACAAATGGCAGAACCTGCTCCGAGATCCGCAAAATGGTTCTTGGCTATCTGAGTAGAACCCAATCCGGTGCAGATCAAAGGAAATTTTAACTTAAGGCCTTTATCTCTGCCAAGACGCGTTTCAACATTTACATTTGTAAACTGTTCGTATTCCTTCTGGTGATGACTGGCAACTGTTCCAGTAATGTTAAAATGTGAGTAATCTACAGGATAATCTTTAGTACCACTGGATGTGCTTTTTCCAAACGGTATTGGATATATGGTCTCCGGCCCCCTCATGGCAGAAAGACCAATTTCACAGTATCCGGGACATCCATCAAGACAAACAACACACATCCCACTTTGCGGCAATACATCGCTTCCGGTTCTCGTTCTCGTCCCCGTAGCAGCCGATTTGTTAGGTATTTGCAAACTTCCCATTTATAGTCCTCCGTTCATCAAAAAGATCAGAATTTTTAGTTATGTTAAATGAAACAATTTATAATTAGTTGCATAATTTTTCAGAATGTTTTTGTTCGCAAATATAATACCACTACATTTATTTAATATCGTATCTATAAGCTACGTAAAATCAAGCCCTTATGTAAGACTTATTAATATTTTCTGCTGAGAATATACCAAGTATCTGGCTAAATTCAACCGTTATTTTCATAACAACCATTATTTTCAGGATTTAATTTAGTTCGTAGGTTGTCTTTTAGACAAAAAAACCCCGATAGAAACTCACCTTTAAACTAAGTAGGTTTCTAACGGGGAATCTAAAACACAAAACTCTAGTATATGTATCAGTTAATTTAAATTAATCTTAAAATCCACTTGCTCTTTCCAATCCATCCCACAAAACAGTTCTGGCATCAAGGAAATCCATTGCACCAAATCTCAGCAACTCCTGATGATCCGCCGTCTGAGCAAATGGGAGTAAAGAATCTTTTATACCCTCTGCATGCTCAACATCAAGCTCAATATGTGCAGAAAAGAAAAGCACATCGTCCTCACTCAAACCGGCACCCCTGCACCCTTCACGTACAAGCGTGTACATCTGTGGCACGATATATTCAGTTCCAGGACCCATGCCTCCAAAAGCCTCTATGTAATTGAGAAATCTGATATTCAGATACTTATCAACGAAAAGCTTTGTCTCAGGTAACGGCTTGATTGCATGCAACGCCTCTGGTGACGTATCAATACCTACAGACCTTAAAAACATTCTGAAAATTGCTGGATGTGTTCGTTCTGCATCCATGTCCTGATTCTCTTCCTGACGTCCGCCATATTCTTCATGGAGATTCTTAATTAACGGAGCTCTTGATGCTTCGTCCGGAGTAATTGCTACCAGAGCTGCCAGGTATCTGGAGAAATGACGTGAAAAGCAGTAATACTGCTCAGCAAAAATCTTAACTTGGTCCTTATTTAACTCCCTGTTTTCAAACCTCTTTAAATACGAATGTTTCATTGCCGGATGATTCAGGCAATCCTCCTGCAACTGATCTACAAAAGCTTCGGCTGATACTGCTCCACCCTTTGCCACAGGCCTCTCTGCTACTAACATAACAAATTCCTCCATAAAAAAGCTGAAAAATTTAATTGATATAGTAGATTCGCAATACCTATACCAAAAAGAAAATAATAGCGTGATATTTTGTGTGCTAGCACATAAAGGCAATGATAACAATATGATACACCTCCAGATTTGAGTTTGAAATAATTTTATAAATTTTGTATTTATCAGAAAATGCGCATATTATTCGCTCTTGATCTATTCCCAAAGAATTCTAGCGTAATATTTGCGCAGGCAATATAACGTAATTGTGAATAGGCCGGAAAAAACATAAAAGATGCAACGGTAAGCCAGGCCTTGTTAACAAACAAGGACCAGTTGTCGACGAATAATTGAACTGTATAGTAACTGCTTACATTGATATAATCTTATTATAACCTGTAAGGTACTATCAGTATTTATAGGAAAAACGAATAATGGCGGTCTAATCACATCGTAGAACACGAGCAATTTTAAGATGAGCCGAAAAAAGAAATTAAAAAAACGAAACCTATCATCAGATAATAAGAGATCAACTAAGGCAAAAACAACTCCAAAGAAACCTTCAATTAGCCTTTTTGGATTACATAAGCGTGATGAGTTTGAAATCTTCTGTTACTCATACGGAGAGGATGACGGCAGCCGTATCAGGGCACAAATAGAGCAGGATTGTGATAAATTTGTTGACTTGATTAACCTCAGTCATGCTGATGCAGCAAGGCTCATATATGAAGACCAGGTTGATATCCTGGTAGACCTGAAAGGACACACAAGAGATAACAGGCTGGAAATATCAGCTTTTCGCCCGGCACCTGTTCAAGTCAGATACCTCGGCCTGGCAGGTACGACTGGAGCCAATTTCTTTGATTATATCATCACAGACAAAATTGTAACACCTGATGATCACGCCCAATATTACAGTGAGAATTTTGTCTATCTACCCCACTGCTATTCAAGTGAACAGCTACTCTCAAGTGACCCTGAACAAAGATAGGAATAAGTCAGATTCTGGGTTAAGCGAGGATAGTCCTGTTTTCTGCTCATTTAATCAGGACTACAAGATTCAGCCCGAGATGTTTAATACCTGGATGAATATCCTCAGGCAGGTTCCGGAGTCAGTTTTGTGGCTACAAGGGGAGGACGAGATCACCGAAAAGAATTTATGGCGTGAGGCTGAAAGCAAAGGTATAAAGTCTACAAGACTGGTTTTCCTGGAAAAATTACCGAAATACCAGCACCTGGAAAGACTAAGGCTTGCAGACGTGGCTTTGGATACGCAAATTGTCAATGGTGCTGCTACAACGAGTGATGCATTGTGGGCAGGTGCTCCTGTTATAACAATACAGGGTGGCAGTTTCGCCTCACGCATGTCATCCAGTATACTAACTGCAATCGGGTTGCCAGAGTTGATCACACAAACAATAGAGGAATACGAACAAATTGCAGTAGATCTGGGACGTAATCCAGAAAGACTGCAGGAAATACGGCATAAGATAGCGAAAAACCGCTTAGCAGAACCCCTCTTTGACACTCCAAGATTTGCACGGAACTTAGAAAAGGCTTACAAAGAGATGTGGAAAATTTTTATAGCTGGAGAAATACCGCGGCGGATCGAAGTGGTGGAAGACTAAATATTATATAATCATGAACTCAGGTAGGTCTTTATCTTCTCAGCGATTGTCGTAAATATCCACTCAAATTTTTCCGTGTCTGTTTCTAACAATGTCACCCTGAAACCGTAAAGGTCACAACTAAACCCGGTTAATGGCACAACGCATATACCGGTAGCACCCAGCAGGTAATATACAAATCTTTTATCAAGGGCTACACCATCAGTTATCTCTTCAATATAATCTTTTATTTTTTTGTCACTTATCTCCAGCTTCTGTTTATCATTTAGAACGCCATCTTTAAAAGTAACCGTCATATAAAACGCACCATCGGCCTGGTTAACTATCACGCCGTCAATTTTCCTCAGCATATCATAAGCAAATTTAGATCTTAATTCGTATTGCTTGTTTCTAGTGGTATGATATTCTTTGTATCTTGGATCAGATAGCACAGATGGAATAATCTTCTGAGGAAGCGTCGTAGAACAGACTTCCAACATCTTTGCATGTATTATTGTATCAATATATTTCTCAAACATGGGATCCTTATCTTTATTATAAATCTCTATCCACCCACATCTCGCCCCCGGCCATGGAAGTTCCTTGGAAATCCCTCTCATAGAAATCCCACATACATCATTTATAATATCACTCAACGGGGTTGAAACTTTTCCGTTATAAGTTATTTCTGTATAAACTTCATCACATACAATAAACAAATCAAATTCTTCAGCAATTTTCACAATCCCTTCCATTGTCTCAAGTGGGTACACTGTACCCGTCGGATTGTTGGGATTTATAATTAATATTCCGGAGATTGAGTGATCATCTATTATTTTACTGCGTAGGTCATCAAGATCGGGATACCAGTTGTTTTCTGGATCTAATTTATACATTAATGGATCTAAACCGGCATGCGCCGCTTCCGCTGATGAATGGGTAGAATAAGCCGGTGAGGGGCCAATCACCCTTGCCTCTCTCCTTAAATAGTTGTAAACGTCAGATATTGCATCGCCAATACCATTAAAGAAAACAATATCTTCTTTTGTTATCTGCGCCTTTTCTCTTTTGTTGCAAATGCCTGCAAGAAAATCCCTTGTCTCCTCCAGCCCCTTTGTAGGACAGTATGCAAATGAGGAATCTGTATCAACTGCCTCCTTTATCACATCCTTGATCCATGACGGTATCTTTTCGCCCTTATGAATAGGGTCACCAATGTTCTCCCAGCAAACAACCAACCCCATGTCATGTAACCTATTGCCTACCGTTACTATTTCACGTATCTCATACCGGAGTTCATGTGCACCTACATGTACAATATTATTTCTCATAGCGTATTATTAATGTTTTTGTATGTACTTGATATTCACAATCAGCCTGAACAGCCCTTTTACCTTGCGCATCCGGACAACCTGGTGCAATGCGAAACAATAGCAGCCCGGACTCAGACTGTAAGCAGATAGCATTTTAGGGTATGTATGAATGAAAATCAAGTAATTTGCCGAGGATCATGGTGCTGCCTGTTTTCTCACGAATTTGATAATGAAAAATATTGACAATTGAAAATATATTGTATATGACTATAGTCTAGTGAACAGTGAGCACCGTTTACGGCCGTCAAAATTACCAGTCAGCACACAAGAGCCGCCAACTCTTGACAATAAAGAAATCTGTTTATTTAACTCAACAAGACAATTTTACATAAAAATGTCAAAGGCCAATCTTATATTCAAAGAATGCTTTTGGGCCATACTCTGTATTTCTGTCATATTATTGAATGGCTGCAAATTGCCAGAACTAATTAAGGCTAAACCTGCTGTTGCCAGAGACAAGCCTTTGATTGAAGTAAGCACAACCAAAGAGGTTCCTCCTGTTGAAGAAGAGGATAAAGCCAAAAAGGAAATTCCTCCCGTTGAAGAGGACAAAACCAAGACAGATAAACCTGCTGTCAACAAGGACAAGCCTTCAGTCAAAGAAAGTAAAGAAAAAGAAGCTCCTCCCGCTGATAAAGGATCAGGATATTTGTCAAAAGGGTCTCCTCTGGGACTGGGACTGGTAGTGATAGACGGAGACGAAGAAGTAAGTGTTTTTGAGAAAATCAAAATATTAGAGACCAGGCTGAAAGCATTAAAAAATGAGATGCGCATCAAGACAGAAAAATCTAATAAAAAGCTAGCCGACCTGCAAGCGGCAAAAGAAGTTGTAGAGAAGAATTTTGCTGATACCAAGGAGAGGCTGGAAAAGGAAAACAAGGATTTGTCAGATAAAATTGAATCCCTTGAATCTAAGCAAATTGATCTCGAAGCAAGGGCTGTCTCTGCTGAGAATGAACTAAACCCAGTAAAAGATGAACTTCTAAAGACTCAACTATCTGAAATAAAAGCACAGCAAGAGTTGTATAAATTAAAAATTGAAAATCTGAAGCAAGATGAAGAAGAGTAGCACTCTTTCGCAAAATGGAGAGAAAGCTCCATCTACTATCTATAAAAGTTTTTAATACTGTATACAAATTATCCAGGTAACTATGAAAACAGTTCATACTGCAATAACAATATCATTATTCTTTTTTATAGTAATTAGTACCAAAGGCTGCGTAGTGACCGAGGTGGAGGGAATAGCTAGGGAAACTTTTTTTACGAAGAAATTTGATTCTGTCAGCTATCATAAAACCGAAGAATACAACAATGCCAACCTTCAAAGAGTTTTATTACTCCCACTCACTACAGAATCAAAAAGAGACAAAATAACAGATGAAGTTACAGAGGCATTCTCTATTGAATTACAAAGAAGTGCAAAATTTAGCATAGTAGAAGCCGTGGAGTTTCAGGATATACTGTCACAACAAAAGGATATCTGGAACAGAGGCCTGATTAGAGCTGAAACAATTGTAGAAGCAAAGAAGAGATATAAAGTAGAGGCAATTATTTTTGGTCAAATTACTCAGTATCAACCGTACGAACCACCGATCTTAGGCATAAAGATCGGTATGTTCTCTACCAAGTCCGGCAACATAATGTGGAGTGCCGATGCTATATTTGATAGCAGTCAAGCCTCAGTTATAAAACTTCTAAAATCCTACCACAAAAAACAGTACCAAAGAAAACAGTCGTTATATGATTGGAATCTCATACTGTTGTCTATGAAACGATACTCCCAATTTGCTGCCCATTATATAATAGCAACCCTCTAAAGCCTTATTACGCCCGTTATATAATACAAACAAGATAGCGCACCAAATGTGGCCTTATAATGCTTCTCAGACTTATTACTTCCCCTCTTCACCTCTCAGCTATTGCCTCCTGCTGATTACATTTGATACCTATATACAGGAAATATTTTTCCTCTCCATACGGTAAAAAATGTAATAATGTATACCTCTCCAGAAGTGAAAACATCTCCATCACCACTCAACTCAAACAAAATAATTATTTCTTAACTGCTTGTTACAGATGAAAATAGAAATATTGACTATGAATAATCTCAACACAGAAGATAAAAAGTTTCACTTTGGCACAAAGCTAGCTTAATACACAAACATCTTGTTGTCATTTTAAGACTGTGAACGTAACGCAGTTTAAATTGATGGCGCCCTGAGTATGGCAAAGTAGTGCCTCTAAACAATGGCAAAGCTGCCTCAGGTATGACAGTCGCCCGAGGGCGACCCCAACAGAAGTCCGCCCTGACGGGCTTAGTGATATGCAAATGTACACCTGGCAGTAAAATTTATTTTTTTAAAATCTATTTATAGAAAATGCCTGAATTGTCCTTAAATTCATTTTTCGGAATGCAGTCTACAAAAGAGCCGCCTGCAGCAGGTTTACTGAAAACCGGCAACAGCTCCCTGCAAGGTAATCAAAGCAATCACGGTGAAAATAGTTTTCTTGCAAAACTGGCAGATTCGATGAATAACGAATCTACAACTGAAGACCAAAACTCTACCCTTATTCCATCTGAACTAATTAATATATTAAGTAATGAAGAAATTAATTACTTAATTGATTTAGCCTCAATGGGTACATCAACTAACATCGCAACTAACGTTAGTAATGATCAAATGCCATTATATCAATTCTTGAATCATAATATACCAGTAGAAGCCCTGACAAACGGTATCACCAACAATAATATTAATAACGGTAAGGTGGCTCCTGTACAGACACAGGCAAAAACACTTCCAGGCCACGCACTTACAGGCAATCCTCCAGGCAATCAAAGTTCAAGCGCATTGAATGAACCAAACATAGAACTTGCAAAGATTGCACAAGGGACAACCGGAGGCTCGCAACAGGAACTGCCGCCAACATCTCTTATAGGCAAATTAAACACAAGTCAAATCAGCTCAAAGACAAATGAACAAAGTGAAACAGGTATCCCAGGCAAACTTAATCCTGTTAAAATAGCTGACACGACAGGAGATACGCCTCTTCCTCAATCTTCAAAAACTCCGGGTAAACAAATCGCTGAGTCACATAAAGGATCTGACACAGACCATGACAACCAGAACAATCAGAACATTGCAAAAATTAATAAACTAAATGCAGCAGGCGTCCTAAACAAACTTAATCCTGTTAAAACTGGTACCACGGCAGGCGGAGAACCTCCTTCTCAGGCTGCTACAATCCCGGGGACACAAGTCGCTGAGTCACATAAAGGAGCTAACACAAACAGTAACAATCAGAACAATGCAAATGGAAATAATCAAAACAGAGCGAATAATACAGTCAAACCTGATAATGCCCCAACAATTGATAAAGCAAGTTCCGAACAGACACAACAGGCATCCAAGGCCCAAGATTCCAACACAAATTCCAGCACAAATTCAGTGTCTCAAAATAATCCAATTTTCGCACAGGCTGACAGTAGTGAATCTCAGAAGATCTTTGACATCCGTCCGGAGTCTGTCGGAGCAATAGTTTCTAAGTCATCGGACAATACTACAACCCCAATCATAAATTCCGGTGCTAGCAGCGTTAACGCAGACGAAGTATTATTACCGTCAAATACATCATCGAATAATTCTTCCTTTAACAACCAGACAGCAGATACCCCTAATGAATCCTACATCAATGCCGTAACCACAAGTCAAAAGGCTGAACCTGGGAAGGATTTCACCAGCACATTATCACAAATTAATAATTCAACTAAACCTCTTGAATCATTGGGCCGAGACACGGCAGACAATATCGTTCAAAAGGCAAAGCTGTTTATGGATGGAGGCAAATCCGAAGTAAAAATTCAGCTTAATCCACCGGAACTTGGAACCCTAAAACTTGAATTTGAGGTTGAAGATGACAATCTGGAACTGAAGATTAAGGTAGAGAGGTCAGGAGTAAAGGATGTTATTGAAAAGGATATTCCAAGATTGAGAGATCTTCTTTCTAATGCAAATGTTGATGTAGGCAAGCTTGACGTCTCTCTACAGGAAAAAGAAGAGGAAAGGTTGGGCCAGATGGACAAAGACCTTCAATCAGACTCAGAAAATGATAATACCAAAGATCTCCAAGACCAGGATAGTGAATCTATCGAGGATAGTATAGAAGAGGAATCTATAGAATATGATAAAGATTCAAACAAAATTAACTTGTTAGCATAGAAAGGAGTTAGATATGCCCGTTTCCAGCGTAGCCGGCGTTGCCAGCTCGGCAGTCAATAAAGACGAATTTTTAAAACTGTTTGTAGCTCAACTGAAGAACCAGAGCCCCCTTGACCCTTTAAAAGGACATGAATTCATAGCACAACTGGCTCAGTTCAGTTCAGTTGAACAGCTTACCAACCTTAATACTTCTTTTGAAGATGAATTCAAATTTCAACAACTATTAGGAGGAGGTGATCTAATAGGAAGGACTGCCACCTATGTCGATACTGCATTCGGAGGCACTTTCCAGGGAGTAATACAAGGCTCCGTAATAAATGACGGAGCAACATCCGTTATAATTGATAACGCGCAGATTCCAATATCCGATATAACAGGAATATCTTAGACAATTAATTTTTCAAACACTTTTTTAGAAAGGGGTGAACTATGGGTTCATCATCGCTGTTCTCAGGTATATCAGGTTTAAAGTCTTCACAAACATCATTAAATGTAATTGGAGATAACCTGGCCAACTTAAACACATCTGGTTTCAAGGCATCACGTGTAAGCTTTGCCAATGAATTGACATCGACTCTAAGACCAGCTCTGGCACCAACAGGTGGAATCGGCGGAATAAATCCACTGCAGATTGGCAGCGGTACCAGGGTATCAAGTATAGACAGGGATTTCGCTCAGGGAAATTTAACACCTACCGGACGTCCACTTGACCTTGCAATACAGGGTGACGGCTTCTTTATTCTTACAGACGGTTTTGAGGATTCTTTCACAAGGGTAGGTGCGTTCAATGTGGATAAAAACAATGACCTTGTTGACTCAGGTACCGGCCTTAAAGTAAAAAGTGTTTCGGGAAATGCTATAAACATCCCCGTAAACCAGACTTTAGCTGGAAAGGCTACAGCTACTACTGATATAAAAGGAAATTTAAACTCTGAATTTACAGCAAACCCGGTTAACCAAGTTATTACGACCTCCACTGCGTATTCAGTAACAGGAACCGGGACTACACGTACACTGACCGGTTCAATTGACCCTACCGCATCTACATCAGTCACTGGAGTAGGTACCGCCTTTACAACTGAACTGGCTGTTGGTGACAGGATAAACGTTAACGGAGAGATAAGAAAAGTAGCCACAATTACAAACGATACGACACTAACTGTTGAGACGGCTTTTACAGACACCGGTAATGATACGGCGCTGACAGCTGGTGTTGGCGTACTGACCGGCTCAATTAACCCTGCGGCATCTACAACAGTCACGGGGGTAGGTACCGCCTTTACAACTGAATTGGCTGTTGGTGATCAGATAACTGTTTCAGGAGAGACAAGGACAATTTCAGCGATTGCATCAAATACGAGTTTAACTGTTTCCGCGGCTTTTTCAGACAACGCTAATGATACCAGTGTAATGACTGATTCCATGGCTGTTGTTCTCCTGAATGACCTTTCCGTCAATACAGCAGATTACGTTGCAGGTGACAAGATCAGCGTAGTAGGTAC
The DNA here is from genome assembly GCA_018263435.1 of Candidatus Scalindua arabica. Classification (GTDB taxonomy): domain Bacteria; phylum Planctomycetota; class Brocadiia; order Brocadiales; family Scalinduaceae; genus Scalindua; species Scalindua arabica. Next base: position 33,105 of record JAANXD010000073.1, read on the forward strand.
AGAGCATGATGGCACAGACGTTACCAAATCTTTCGTTTATGGAACGGGAACAGGCCAGGATGGCACAACACTTGGAGACCTTAGAGACTTTGTCACAGCTAATTACGGCACTGCAGCTGCATCGATTGACTCAAGCGGCAACATAGTCCTCACAGCAGATCCTCCAGGCGCTTCTAATCTTACGCTGACCTTTTCAGATGCCGCTGGCAACACCGGAGCTACGACCTTTAACAATTTTGCCACTACTACTACAGGAAGTGGAGACGTATACTCTACTACCATACCGATATTTGATACTAAGGGTTCATCTTTCCTGGTTTCCCTTCACTTTGAAAAGACAGCCAGCAATACATGGGATGTAACACCAACCATGAAGGCCTCAGATGGCTCTGTCACCGATGCACTTACGGCTATAACCTTTAACACTAACGGCTCATTTGCATCTACTACCGGTACATCAGCCATAACAGTAACCTATAAAGATGGAACCACTCAGACAGTAAGCCTTGACTTCGGTGTAGCAAATGCATTCGCCGGTTTAACTCAATTTGGTGGTACCGCGTCTGCCGCAGCAACTGACCAGGATGGCAATGGAGAAGGTTTCTTTTCGTCAACTACGGTAAACTCAGATGGTAAAGTTGTGGCGCTGTTTACTAACGGAAAAACCCAAGATATAGGCCAGCTTCAACTGGCAACCTTCAGCAATCCGGCAGGTTTGACCAGTGAAGGAAACAACGCTTTTAAACCAACCCTGGCATCCGGTGCAGCAACTCTTAAGACTGCTGGTTCAGGCAGGACCGGTAGTATTGTCAGCGGTGTCTTAGAGGCTTCTAACGTTGACATCGCAGAAGAATTCACAAAGCTAATCGTTGCTCAGAGAGCCTTTCAGGCAAACGCACGTACGATAACGACAACTGATGAGGTCCTGCAGGAATTGGTTAATATAGTAAGATAATAAACAATTTTAGATTGTAGATTTCGGATTGCGGATTAATGTGAATGTGATTTAGTCTCATTTTTTAATACCGCAATCCGAAATCGAAAGATTGCAATGAAACAATGCTCTTCCTTCAAACCCTGAACCCCCGACGCTATTTCCTTAATTCCGTGATCCGAAATCAGAAATCTGAAATCGCATTGGGAAGGTTTTTCTACAAAACGTGGAAAAATTTATCGTAGATATATAAACAACTCAGGATTCTAACGAACAACCCTCCTCTCAACCCAATAATAAAATTAATCTAAATTACCAGAATACATAGCATTACAACATTTTAAAAAAATATTTTGATTTATTCACTTTAAATTCTTTTTCTGGCACAAAGATAGCTTACGTAAGAACACAACTATTTTAATGAATACTATTAGAAAGGTTAAACATGATTGACGGAATTGAACTGGCAGCCTCAGGACAGGAATCTTATGCCAATGTACAGGAAGTCATAGCTAGAAATCTTGCAAATGCCAACACGATCGGCTTTAAAAAGAATACTATCTCTTTCAAAACCGTTCTATCAGGTACTGAAGGGTCACAAACCAGCACCCTTCAGACGGATTACGGCGTTGATCAATCTAAGGGTGCTCTTACTCATACAAGCAACAGCTTAGACATGGCCATAGACGGTGATGGTTTTTTTACTCTGGAGACAGAAAAAGGCATGAGATATACGAGGAATGGACAATTCCAACTTTCAACCAATAGTGAAATAATAACCGACAGCGGTGCAAAATTAATAGGACAGAACGGCCCGGTAAAGATCCCAAATGGCGCCGTGGAAATAATTATAAATAGCAATGGGACTGTTAAGGTAGATGGCAAAGAGATAGGAAGACTGATAATTACTAATTTTACAGACCTTAATAAACTTGTCCCGACAGGTGACTCAACGTTTGCAGCGCCTATAGAAGCTATAAACAATGATGGAAATGCAAAATTCAGAGTTGCACAGGGCTACCTGGAAAGATCTAACGTAAATGTTGTTATGGAAATGGTTGATATGATAACCAATATGCGGAGTTATGAAGCAAGCAACAATGTCATAAAGACATTTAGTGACTTAATGGAGCGTTTAACCAGCGCTCAAGCATTATAATAAAATACAATAGAATCAGTTTAATACTTAAACTAATTTAATTAAGGAGACAAGAATCATGATGAAAGCATTGTATACAAGTGCAACAGGAATGAAGGCACACCAGTTCCTCCTGGATGTTATATCAAACAATTTAGCCAATGTTAATACTACAGGTTTTAAACGATCACAGATTAATTTTCAGGATCTGCTATATGATAAATTTGTACCCGCAGGTTCAGAGGCTGCTCAAGGGATAGAAGCGCCAACCGGTTTGCAGGTTGGTAGCGGAGTCCGTGTTGTATCAACCAATAAGGTATTTACTCAAGGCGTAGCTGAAAATACGAACAGAACACTGGACCTGGCCATACAGGGGAAAGGTTTCTTTCAGATAAAACACCCTGATGGAACAAATGTATACTCACGAGATGGCACCTTTCATCTTAACAGTGCCGGAGAGGTGGTAAACTCTGAAGGCCTGAAACTTGAACCATCAATCTCAATTACAGGCGATGTAATAGGAATCAATATTGGATCAGACGGAACAGTTTCGACCCAAAGCTCAACCGGGGCAAGCCAATCTACAGGCACAATAACCCTTGCGACATTCCCTAACCCGGCAGGTCTGGAAAGCATGGGGAAAAATCTTTACAGGGAAACAACTGCATCAGGTACCGCTACAACAGGAACACCGGGACAGACCGGAATTGGGGAGATTATGCAGGGATTTCGTGAAAGCTCAAATGTGGAGGTTGTAACTGAATTGGTAAACCTCATAGTCGCACAAAGGGCATACGAAACAAGCTCCAGGGCAATTAAAGCTAGTGACGACATGTTACAAACGACAAACCGTATTACAGCATAATAAATAATATGAATCTTCACACTTTGTACAAAAGGAGAGCAACAATGAAAGCCAGAATATCTTTGATTCTTATTCTAAGCACATTCATATTGATACCTGACATTTCAGCCAGCCCACCAGTGCCGTTGGCACAGCAGACAGGCAAGATTGAAGTAAGTTTAATAGACAATGTTGTACTGGAAGCCAAAACCATCACATTCAGCGACATCTCTACTGTGACCGGTGATGATGTAGAACTGGTAAACAGAATCAATAACATTGAGATTGGAAAGACACCATGGGCAAATAGTCTCAGAACGATAAATAAAGATTTTTTGAAAATGCGTTTGAATGCTTCAAACGTTAATGTATCGGATGTAAGCTTTACCGATACCAGTACAGTAACTGTTTCAGTCGAATCAACAAAGGTAACCGGCCTGGAGATTTCACAAAAAGCCAAGAAATATTTATTAAGCGTTCTGCCTGTAGCAGACAGAGAAACTACTATAGAACTGGCAAGGTTACCAGGTGATCAATGGATACCAAGTAAAAGAGATAAAATTAATTTTTACGTTTCACTTGTTGACTCAAGCAAAGACAGGGGAAAAATTGAAGTAATCGTCACTGCATCCTCAAACGGTATGAGATATTTCAAGATACCGGTTCACTTTAATGTCAGGGTTTTTGAATATGTCGCAATTACAAAGAGGAAATTGTCTCGCAGCCAGCAATTAACAAAAGGAAACGTATTTATGGCCAGAAGGGAAACTACAAAAATACGCGGACTGGCCTTTTCCGACAGAAAGCATCTGGCAGGCAAGACTGCAGCCGTATCAATACTGCCATATACTATACTTACTGAGAATATGGTTGAGACGCCCCCAACAATAAGACGAGGCAGTGTAGTAAAGCTATTTATTATGTCAAGCGGCTTTGAAATTGTTACCAAGGGGCTGGCACAACAAACCGGATACGCAGGTGAAGTCATAAAAGTAAAGAACCTGGATTCAAAAAAAATACTTTATGGTGAGATTATAGATTCGGACAGAGTCCAGATAACATTCTAATCCCCACTCTTTCCCCTTTCTAAAAGGGAGAGAAAGAGGAATTAAAACTCTTTTACTGAGATAGAATAAGCAGGATTTAATTAAATCTCTTATTGTACAAAGGAACAAAAATGACAAATTTTTCCAGATACCTTATGTTTAAACTCTTTCTAACTGTAAGTATCATTACTGTGTTATATGATTGCGCCATTGCAGATTCGTTATGGCAGAAAAGGGTTAGCGTAAACTATAACCTCTTCGATGATAATAGAGCCAGAAGGATCGGAGACCTTGTTACCATAACTATATCAGAAAAAACTACTATTGATAATTCTGAAGAATCCACCACCGATAATACCAGCACAGTTACCGGTTCACGAGACAATGATAAATTCTTTCGTGGGATGTGGAGCGGAATAAGAAATGGACGTAATGCAAGGTTCGATGACAGAACAGCCAATGCTTTCTCTAATGCCTATTCAGATGATTTCGATGGTAAAGGGACTTATGACAGTTCCAGGATTGTAAAGGATATTACTATGACAGCAATGGTAGTGGAGGTGCTTGATAACGGTAACCTTGTCCTTGAAGGCAAAAGAAATGTAAAAGTAAACAAAGAACAATATACCTTGAAACTCACAGGTATTGCCAGACCTATCGACATAAGTACAGACAACATAATAGCGTCAGAAAAAATGTCTAATGTAAAATTTGGACTTGATGGGAAAGGCTGGCTTACCAGGGCAGGGAAAAAGGGCTGGTTCAACAGATTGAAGGATTTGTTCTGGCCATACTAAACGATAAACATACACAAGCTTTCACTGTACTACTCAGAAAAGGGAGGGTGGATAAATCTACCCTTCCTTTTTTTTGTATCTATTATCAAAAACATCTCAGTAGGAAAAAATAGACATCATGTGTAAATATTTACTGCCTAATCTCCTGACTTGCAGAAACACACAATCCAACAGCCTTATAAGTCACTCCTATATAAAGCCTTAACGCTAGCCAGATTTAATATGTTTTTGGTATAAATATTGCTTATTTTAAAGACAGTTTTTAGCAGAAAACAAATTCGAATATCGAAATCCGAAACAAATATCAAAATTCAAATGATCAAAATTCTAAACATTTAACACTGAACCTATTTTAATTAGAACATTTGTATTTTTGTCATTCGGATTTGTTTCGTATTTCGTGCTTCCCGACTGAGTCGGACCTTGAAGATACTCCGAGGGGCGCCTCTGGCGGCGGATTTTGGATTTTCCAGCTTGTCTGGGTTATGATGTAATAGTATAAACCATGTTTGAGGAATAAACCTATGTTTCGTTATTTGTTAAGCATTATCATTTTAATTTCAACTTGTTTTATCTCACCAATTACTCCTGTACACGGAAGTATAACCACACGCGTTAAAGATATTGCATACGTACAGGGTGTTAGAGATAACTTCTTATTCGGTTATGGACTCGTGATCGGGCTATCGGGATCAGGGGACGGAAACGATACTAAATTTACAAGAAGTCTGGCAAAGAACGTTTTCGAGAAACTAGGCATAATTATAACGGCAGATGATTTTACCTCAAAAAATATTGCAGGTGTCCTGATTACCGCAAACATCCGCCCATTTGCCAAGCCCGGAGACAAAATGGACGTACTCGTATCATCAATAGGTAACGCAAAAAGCCTGGAAGGTGGCGTTCTTGTTCACACTACACTTCAGGGAGTGGACAATGAGGTCTATGCAGTTGCACAGGGCCCTATATCCCTCGGAGGCGGTTTTGATGTCGGAGGGAAGGCGGCTGATAAGAGAAAAAACATTGCAACCACAGGTAATATACCTAAGGGAGCACTGATTGAAAAGGAAATACCTGTTCATCTTTTTCATGAAAACTCAATAATGTTAAGTCTGAATAACAGCGACTTTACTACATCACTTCGTTTAATGGAGATTATCAACGTAATATATCCTGATTCTGCACAAGCCGTAAACGCTGGAGAAGTAAGAATTAAACCTCCACAGGAATTCAGAACAATGGACAAGATAACGCAATTTATCTCTGCGATAGAAGAACTGCCCATAACTCCTGATGCTGTAGCCAGGGTCGTGATCAACGAGAGAACGGGTACAATAGTTGCCGGAGAAAACGTCAAGATTTCCACTGTAGCAGTTGCACATGGCAGCCTCACAATAACGATAAGTGAGAAGACAGAGGCATCTCAGCCCGGCTCGTTTGCTCCATCCAGTGCAGTAACCAAGGAACTGGACCGTACAACCATCGACATCGAAGAAGATGAGGCAAAACTACACGTTATACCGGATGGTGTAAGTATTTCTGAAATAGCACGCGCATTAAACGTTCTTGGCGTGACACCAAGAGATCTTATGGCAATCTTTCAAGCAATACATAGAGCCGGTGCACTTCATGCAGATCTCATAATTATGTAACAATTTGTAACCTGACCAGGAAAACTAAATGGAAGTACCTTTTATAAACACTGATTCTTTAATAAATATTGCAAAGGCTGAAAGCTCAAAAAACAGTATTAAAAACGGGGCTAAATCGGAACATGAAATTCAAAAGGCCGCACAGGATTTTGAAGCCGTAATGCTGAACATGGTGATCAAAGCAATGTGGAAGACTATACCTAAATCCGAACTATTTGAGCAGAATAACGCGACACAGATATATGAAGGTATCATGCATACTTCACTTTCGGAAGAGATGGCAAAGAATGGCGGTATGGGTATAGCAAAGGTGCTTTATCAACAGCTCAGTAAAGAACAGAAATAATCATAATCTTAATAAATGGGGTAGAATACCTTGGAAGATCTGTTAGAGAACCTTTCTGAAGCATTAGACAAAATGACTAATACGTATAGAGATATACTCCATACTGCACAGGAAAAGAAGGAACATATAATTTCCGGAGACATAGACAAACTCGAATCAATCATTTACCAGGAACGCAACTTGGCAGAGAGGGTCCTTCTTGCTGAAGAAAAGAGAAGGTACGTCCTGCACTCAATTAATCAGACACTGGGAAATAGTACCGAATCTATAAAACTTAATGATCTCATAGAGCAGATCAAAGAACCTTATAAAAGCAAACTAAAGGAACAGTATGACGTTCTTATCGAGGTGATTTCAGAAGTTGAGGCAATTAATAAGGTCAATACGTCACTTACAAAATATTCACTTGAATATGTAAATAATCTTATAAGATCCATATGTTCCGAGTCGCTTAACGACTCTACATATCAACTATCAGGCAAATTAAAGGAGCCTGAACTTAATAGAATGTTATTTGATATAAGTGCTTAAATTCTTTCAGTTAAACCTTATGTAGAAGATAAAAAATGGCGTCAACAGATTTATCAATCGGATTAAGCGGACTACTGGCCGCACAACGTGCCCTGCAAACCATAGGACACAATATTACCAACGCAAATACTCCCGGATACACCAGGCAGGTAGTTTCACTTATTGCAAGTAACCCGGACACATCTTCAGCCGGCCCTATCGGTGCCGGTGTATCAATACAACAAATACAGAGAATTAAAGACGACCTACTGGATTCTCAAATAAGCAACTCCACATCTTTATTTGGTAGTGCAGAAGTACAAAATGACATCCTTCGAAATTTAGAATCCATATTTAATGAACTGTCTGATACCAGCTTAAATAGCAGGTTAGATGACTTTTTCAGCAGTATACAGCAATTATCCACAGATCCCGAGCTTACCAGTACACGATTTCAGCTATTACAAGACTCTTTGAACCTGGCCAATAATGGCTTTAATTCCCTGGACGAACAATTTACAAACCTGAAAATAGATATCAGCAACAGGATAGAAACAAAGGTATCCGAGTTAAACAGTATAACAAGTGAAATTGCTCTCCTGAACAAGAGAATAGACGAGATCGAGTCAAGCAGCATCACTGCTAATGCAAATGACATGTTGGACAGAAGAGATTATCTCTTAACGAAACTAAGCAAACTGGCAAACACCAAAGTAATAACCAATAGTACCGACAGTTCTGTTGATGTCCTGCTTGGCGGCACCTTGGTCGTAATCGGACACCGTTCGGAACCGCTTGTTACAACACTTGTCGGAGAGGGAGTCACCAAAATACAGGGAGTAGATACAAACAACATGACAAGTGGTGAGTTAAAGGGACTGTTGAACATGCAGAATACAACGATCCCTAAATATATGAGTGATTTGGATACACTGGCTGCCAGTCTTATCAAAGAAATAAACAATGTCCACAGTGAGGGTGTTGGATTAAGCGGAGGTTTCACCTCTTTAACCAGTACAAATGCAGTCAACAGCGCTACAGACTCACTGACTAGCACAGGACTTCCATTTGCACCTACGGTTAATACATATTCAACAGGTACAATAACGAGTAATGGATCTACAGTCACTGGAGTAGGTACTGCATTTACAAGCAATGTAAAAGCTAATGATTGGATTAAACTCGACGATTCAAATTGGTACAAAGTAGTATCTGTTGATAGTGATACCCAGTTGACTTTTGATGGAACATACACCGATGCAGATGCTATATCTACCAACATAACAGACGGCAGTTTGTACGTAACCGTTACAGATGATACCACAGGTGCAATTACAAAGACCAGCTTACGCATCGCTACAGACGAAACACTTACTACGCTGACAGCAAAGCTTGATGGTATTGCAAACCTCAATGCAAGTGTCAGCAACAATCTTTTAACCATCACCTCAGATACCGGTTATAAATATAGTTTTACAAAAAAATTGGACACTGATCCCGGCAGTATAGGGGCTTCCACAGTCACACTTTCAGGAAATTATAGCGGTAATGATAAAGATATTTACACGCTGAATGTACAGAACGCCGGTACCGGCACTATTGGAACCGGTTCGGCCGTGATAACGGTAACCGATGCGTCAGGAGTCGTTGTAGCAAGCCTGGATGTTGGATCATCATATAATGCCGGTGATACTTTGCAGATAGCTGATGGTGTATCCGTAAGCTTTGGAAGTGGTGCAGTAGTTGTGAATCAGAAACTGGCGTTTGACGTCACTAATGACCCTGATACCAGCGACGTGCTCACGTCTTTAGGCATAAACACATTTTTCACAGGGAATGATGCTTCATCTATTGATGTAGCACGGTATATCAAGAATGACGTAACACGAATAGCTGCTGCTACCACCGCCTCACAGGGTGACAACACAAACGCGCTCAGGATGCTCAATTTACAAAACAGTGCATCTACAAATAATTCAACCTTCAGTGATTTCCTGCATAGTTCCGTAGCTCAATTGGGTGTTGAAGCAGCAGAAAAAGCCAGTGAGAAAGAGAGTTATAATCTGTTACTTACTAACTTAGAGAATCGCCGACAGGAAATAGCCGGAGTATCTATAGAAGAAGAGATGATAAATACCATCAGGTTCCAACAGGCCTTTCAGGCTTCAGCAAGATTTGTCTCTGTCGTAAGTGAGATGAGCAAGATCCTGATGCAAATATAATAAAAGGAGTGTTTAAATATGACTACCAGAGTAAACCTTGAAACCGTCATAAATTCTACAATCTATAATGTTCAACGGAGCACGTCTAACCTTAGTAAACTCCAGGAACAGATTTCAACCGGAAAGAAAGTTAACCGCCCTTCAGATGCGCCTGCAGGTGCAAGGCAGATACTGAGCCTCCGATCAGAAGCACGCAAGCTTGACCAATATGCCTCAAATGTTAAGACGGCAACACAATCATTAAATTTTAACGCTTCAACTCTACAGGGCACTGCAAATATATTGCAGAGGATACAAGAACTGACAATGCAGGGAATCAACTCTACGACTGATGCTGACGGAAGAAAGGCAATTGCATCCGAGATAAACGAACTCGCAGAATCAGTATTGCAGAGTGCGAATTCCACACGACAGGGCCGTTACATTTTTGCAGGCACAAAAACAAAGACCGTACCATTTGAGGCAACACGCAACACAAACGGAGAGATATCCGCTGTTACCTATAAGGGAAATCTCGAAAAAATAGAATACCAGGTAGGTGTAAGCGCCACTGCACAAGTTAACCAGGCTGGCAAAGAAGTCTTTATTGACAATAAGCTCTTTAGTGCAATCATCAAAATACGAGATGACTTTGCAACCGGAACGGCTGTAACGGCACAAAGTGAATTAGACAATCTAAAGAGTGCACAGACTACCGTGCTGAACACAGTAGCAAAAGCAGGAGGCATTGCCAACACCCTGGAACTTACCGATAACAAGATTACGGATGTAAAACTTTCGCTCAATGAAATGTTAGCAACAACCGAAAGCGCTGATATAACCGAACTGGTTCTAAAGCTTAAAGAACAGGAGAATATCTACCAGGCATCACTGGCTTCCGGTTCTGTAATATTTAATACATCCATACTGAACTATTTATAGATATCTTTACTTTACCTCTATCTTAATTAGGGCAAGAGAGAGGATTAAATTTTACAACATTTTTTAAAGGTGTAGATTTCGGTGGAAGATGGTAATTAAGAGCATCTATCTATTGAGGTCTACTGTTGAGAGACATGTTATTAAAAACACATTTGTTTGGTGAAATTAATGTTGAAGAAGAGGAAGTTATCAACTTCACAAAGCCTATTTTAGGTTTTGACGATTGTACGCAATATGTCCTGGTGGAGAAAGAATCTATATTCCCCACATTCTGGCTGCAATCTGTCAACAATCCCGGGCTGGCATTCCCAGTTGTATCTCCGTTCTCTGTTAACGAAGATTATTCTATCAAACTACAGAACCATGATCTTGACGATATTCGACTGAAGGATATTAATGATATTCTTGTTATGACACTCATGGTTGTACCACAGGTCTTGTCATCAATCAGGACGAATTTACGCGCCCCGATTATTTATAATCCTGTAAATAAGGTAGCAAAACAACTTGTTCTATACGACGATAAGTATCCGGTACATTACTACATAATGGATAATACAAATTAATTTGAAGATACTCAGGCATATAACCAGGAAGGTGACAAATGCTCATACTATCAAGGAAGTTAGGCGAAAGCATAATAATTGGAGAAAATGTACAACTATCTGTTGTCGAGATTAATAAAAACAATATTAAAATAGGTATAAATGCTCCAAAAGACGTGACTATATACAGAGAGGAAGTGTTTAAGAAAATTAAAGAAGAAAACAAGATGGCGTCTACCTCCGGTCTTGTTGATCTTGCCGACACTTCTAACGCTACAAAACAAGAAGTTGCAACAAAATCTCTTCTTTCCAAATCTTTCCGGCAAAACCAGCCTTATATCATATTACATTAAATACCGCTTGAGGCTTCTCTTCTTAAATGTTGCTAACCCCTGGTAGTTATTTCTATAAATCAGCTCTTGTCTTCTAACTTCTTAATGACATACCAAAGAAAACTTTTCCTGCCTATATGTTGAAAATCTATGCAAAATAATTTATTCGCAAATGAGGAAAAAAACATTGTGGACATTTCTTTAACGCTACATACATAAGCCTCTGATTTACAGGTGCTTAGCAAGATGTTTTCTTGAATATATTAAATCATATAAATATAAGTTGTTTTAGGCATGGTTTTAGCGACTACATAAAACAAAGTAATCAAATATTTTCAGCTTTTTTGATAAATGTTAACTCAGGTTGTTCCGATAATAATATAAAGCTTAATGTAATTATCTGGCCATGAACATTGATTTATAAAAGATCACGTTCAGTTGCTTTACAAACTTAAAGATATGCATGGAATCTAACACAATTTGGAAGTTTATGTTTTTTAAAGGATATTGTCATGAAGGCAAGAAATATCCCAATAATTACTGGACTAGTTTGTGCTTCCATAATGATGGAAATGGTTAACACGCCTGTACCTATTCGGGCAGGTCTGTCATTTGCCATTGACAATGATTTGCCAGTCAGTCGGGCTGGTTCTATCGTTCCCACGCTCCAGCGTGGGAATGAGTTTGGCTATAAACCTGTGCTGGATGAGTGCCCGGATATTAAAGTAGGGGCGTATTGTCGTACCGAAGGCAGATTCGCTGTGGCGAACAATACGCCCGTACCATATGATAACACTTTATATAAGGAGTGGTGCGAAAGTACATTTAAACACGGTAGCCATATATACGAAGCTTATAGGGACATAGCCTTCAACATTAAATACACTCCAGAATCAGCTAAAACGGATTTCTGGCAGACGCCTTTTGAAACCACTGAGTCCGGAAATGGTGATTGTGAAGACGCAGTCTTTCTTTTCTTCTCACACCTCCTCCCAGATCAGGAGAATGCCGAGATTGTCTGGGGATGGGTAATCGACAGAACAATTGGAGCTGCAAAAGCACACGTATGGTATCAACTGAAAGACAAAGAGGGACAATTATATGTAGTCGAAGGTTTTTCCAATGACTGGGACGGTATAATACCAATGGAAATTATTAAGCAGACCGAATCCAGAAAACCAATATTTACATTGTCACACTTAGAAGCAAGCAGGCTTGACGGCATGATTTCAAAACCTGACAGCTGGGAGATATACCAATTATTAGCCGACTTACATGGGTCTACGGATTTCATCACACCTGAGCCTGACGACAAAAGTGGCCCAGAAAGGAGATATACCCGGCGCCACCTCAATACTGGATTTATCGGACATCAAGGTATGTCACACACATTTAATACGACATGGGAATCTTCAGTCAGTGACAGGATGGCTGCGATTATGAGCAAGGAAATCTCAAAGATATTTAAGAAACTTCACGTACTATTTACCAGATACGATGGCCAAAAAGAAGCTTATACATCAAGCTTACAAGTTACCTCTAAATATAGCCATTCTAAAAAGAACCTGAATTGTAGACGATAGTTGAATAAGATATGACAAATATTGCAGTTGTTGGATCAGGATACTGGGGAAAGAATCTAGTTCGCAACTTTAATGAATTAGGAACTCTTCATACTGTTTGCGAAACCAATCCAGAAACGCTTTTACAATTTCAGGAGAAATATCCAGAAGTGGAGTTTCAGAGTTCATTGCATCTGGTACTCCAAAACCCGTCGATAGATGCTGTGGTTATTGCCACACCGGCAGAGACTCATTTCGAAATGGCCAGGATGGCCCTGCTCGCCAACAAGCACGTTTTTGTAGAGAAACCACTGGCATTATTTGCAAGTGAAGCAGAAGAGCTTAATAAGTTGGCCATTCGCCAAAATCTCATATTAATGGTAGGGCACATCCTGCTTTATCACCCTGCAATTATAAAACTAAAAGAGATTATCAACTCCGGTGAATTGGGAAAAATCAACTACATATATTCTAACCGATTAAATCTGGGGAAGATTCGCAACGAAGAAAACATCCTGTGGAGTTTCGCCCCGCACGACATATCGGCCATTGTTTATTTGTTGGATGAGATGCCTTCTCAGGTTATTGCTCAGGGTGGTAATTATTTAAACCACAATATTGCTGATGTAACAAACACTAGCCTCTCGTTCAAGAGCGGCGTCAGAGGACATATATTTGTCAGCTGGCTTCATCCTAACAAAGAACAAAAGCTGATAATCATGGGTGACAATAAAATGGCTGTGTTTGATGATACAGCAACGGAAGGCAAATTGCAGATCCACGACAAAGGGGTTGACTGGATCAACCGGCAGCCTGTCCCACGTAGAAATGGATCTTCTATAGTTCCTATTGATTCTTGTGAGCCACTTAAAGCCGAGTGTCAGCATTTTCTCGAATGTATTAAAACAGGTTCAACGCCCAGAACAGATGGTGTTAACGGAATTAATGTACTGAAGATTCTAAACGCCTGCCAGGATTCGCTGGAACATAACAGTACCGTTGTCCGGCTTAACGGAAATGATCATACTGAAACTTTCTTTGCCCATGAAACAGCCGTAGTAGATTCCCCATGCAATATAGGAAATGGAACAAAAATATGGCACTTCAGCCACATAATGCCAAAGGCTGATATAGGGAACAACTGCAACATTGGACAAAACGTATCAATCGCATCAGACGTCGCTATAGGCAACAATGTAAAGATACAGAACAACGTCTCCGTGTACTCAGGTGTGATCCTTGAAGACGATGTATTCTGCGGCCCCTCCATGGTCTTTACAAATGTTATTAACCCCCGGAGCCATATTTCACGAAAGAACGAGTACAGGCTTACACGTGTCAAGAAAGGCGCTACCATAGGAGCCAATGCCACTATCGTCTGCGGAAACACCATAGGCAGCCATTCCTTTATTGGAGCAGGCGCCGTAGTTACAAAAGATGTCCCAGACCATGCATTAGTATTAGGAAATCCTGCAAGGATTGCAGGCTGGGTGTGCGAGTGCGGCAATCAACTGGATTTCCAGGACGACATTGCTGCCTGCGATAGCTGCAGTAAACAATACAAGAAGGTCGAAGGTGGGATTAAGTGCCTTGAATGTAATTGCGGTAAGAATCTCGACCAATATAATGACTCTAACACTCACAGTGACTGTAAAAAACAAACCAGCGACAAACTCAAAGAGAGTATTAAACCGCTTGAAAAGGAATTGACTCTAACGCAAGAAGCATTTTTCTGCCCAACATCCTGATGCATGCAAGAGACAAGAAGCAAGAAACTTGTAACTCACAACCCGCTACCGAATCCCTTAATTCTTCCCTGCCCGCCAGTATGCAGACTGTGTCACAATAGCAAAAACTCCCAATTTGTCATCTGAACTTGTCGCCTGAGGACGACCCTGTGGGCCAGCTCACAGATCCGACTCAGTCGGGTTTCAGGATCTAATGTTCACAACGACTTAGCAACTTAAGAGTTCCCGAAATGAATTCGGGATGACAATTATGACACAGCCTGCTGCCAGGCGGGAATTCTTAGATCCTTAAATTCCATTCTCTTTTCACTTCATGTTAATTCGCCTTTTACTCGCCCTCGGCGCTGTTTGTCCGGGGGGGGATTCCTTGTTCAACATACGTTATTCGCTTTTTGTCTTTTAACCTACATTCTTGCTTCTTGCCTCAGTGCCTTTGTAGCAACTATACGCTCAAAAGTGTCGAAATATTATACAATACCTGTGCAAGTATAAGAGAAAGTAGAAGCAATTCCTCAGATTGTCAGTATAATCTAAAAACTAAGTACTTTCACATCTGCCACTTACAACACATCAATTTAATGTCTGAATTTTGTAAATAATTACCTCTTTAGGCATAAGTTTAGCAATATAATTATCGATTAATAAAATGTCTTTAAATTGAGCGATTTTGTAGCCGCAACCTTGAGGTTGCGTAACTTGCGTGAACCCATCAAATGATGAGAAACGCAGGCTAAAGCCTTCGGCTACAATGGCATATAATATAAAATCGCTCAATTTAGGTTTAACAGAAAAGGCTTAAACACAGCAGAAATGCTTCAACAATAACAGGAATGAGGTTATATGAATACCATAGAAAACAATTTAAAAGCCGGCGAATTTCTTTTTGCTGATGGCAGGATTGACGAGGCAGAGGAGTTTTTTTTGTCAGTAATTGAAAATGACAAAAACAACAAAAACGCATATAACAACCTCGGGGTTGTCGCCATTCAAAAGGAGGATGTAAAGAGTGCTATTGAATATTTTACCAAATCCTTAGAGATAGACCCTTTTTACAAAGATGCCATTTTTAATTATGCCAATTTACTCAAAACACTCAATCAATTACATATAGCAGTTCCTCTCTTAGAAAAGATAGCAGAAATCAATCCAGATGACGAAGAAATTCGCCGGCTTTTAAAAGATGTGTCAGGCCCACAGCGTGACTTTGTCAATAAAGCTGAAGCTGCAAATTCTGATAAAGTTATTCACACCTCTCCCTGTAAAGAGAATCAAACAAAGGATAAGGATGTACTGTCAGGTGAAGAAATACTCCATGCCCCATCAGAAATAGCCGAAAACATGTCGAGAATTACCAAATTGAAAAAGGTGGGCAACGATGAATCAATCTTCCTGAAACACGTACCACCAGAGCTGATCAAATACAAGAGAGGAATGAATATCTGTGTCTATGCAGATTTTAACATAGCCGGAAACCTGACAATGCTAATGCATCTCATCAACAAGTATACCATTCATAAGGCAAGATGTATTATCGTTTTTGATGATTACATAAGTTATGACAGAGATGTCGTTTTGAAATCCTCACCGGCTGATAAAAATGTTGATCCGGTTACAGTAACAGAGGCGGAACAGATTGTGTCCCAGGCTGATTTTTTTCATATAGGCCGACAACCTTTAAATTTCGGAAAAGTAGATTTTAATAAAACACTGAATAAAAATAACTGTGTTATCCAATACTTTGGTACTGAATACCGTGATAATGGATCCCAATTTTACAAGATGCATATGCAAACAGGGATACGCGGTATAAGTTGGTGGGATTGGACCATGCTTAACCATGGATTATTATTTTATCATATAGACCACATGCTTGACCTGGAAACGATACGCCCTCCGATATCCAGGCCCATGGATGTTGTCAAGATATGTCATTCACCAACAAATAGAGCTTTCAAAAATACTGATTTATTCCTGCAGGTAATGCAAAGAATACAGAAAAAGCACAAGAACGTTGAACTGATTCTCCTGGAAGGATTAAGTAATTCCGAATGTCTCCGCAGAAAGCAGGAGGCTCACATTCTTTTTGACCAGATCAGCGTGGGCATGTATGCATTGAGTGCAATAGAGTCTCTAGCCATGGAACAGGTAGTCTTGTGTAGTTTAAGTAATTTCGGCATGAGTTTCTGTCCGGATTCACCTGTAGTACCGGTTCATCGGGAGAACCTTTATGAGGTCTTAGATGATCTGGTAACTCATCCGGAAAAGATTGTCCGGCTGGGTAAGCGGGGCAGGGAGTATGTGAGACGGAAACACTCACCTGAAAAAGCGATTGTACAGTATACCTATCTTTGGGACTTAATTGTAAACGGGCTTCGTTTGGTAGACCAGCATCAGGATTTGTTTATAAAGGACAGTTTCGCGAACAAAGAACTATTAGGCTCTTAACAAAAATATTTTGATCAATTTTGGCAAAAATTTAAGAATTTAGGAATTGAAGAATTCAGGAATTCCTTAATCCCTCAATTCCTCAATATTATAATTCCGACTCGTTCGGGTTAGGACCTTCAATTGTATGAATAAATTCCCAAAACGTGTCACTATTGAAATGACCAATGATTGCAATCTCTCCTGTATCATGTGTCCGAGACATTTCATGAAGGACACTGTCGGATACATCAAATACGATTTATGGTGCGAGTTGATTGATGAATGTAAGGGGGAAAGTGTTACGTTACTCCCGTTCTGGCGTGGTGAAAGTTTGCTTCATCCTCAATTTGGAGAATTGATTGATTATGCTCTTGGCAGGGTTAAAGCCGTGCAGTTTGCAACTAATGGTACTTTTATAAATGAAGAGAACGTGTCACTTCTGAGCAAATTTGATTTCATTTCTATCAGCATTCACAATGAAGCTGCAGTAAATAAATTGGATCTGTTACTGAAGCATTTACACAAAGATAAGCCTGAAATCCAGGCAAGCTTCGTAGAATCAGAAAAGAGCTGTGAATTGATAGATGCAGTCTTGGAAAAGGTAGATCGAGTGAGGATTTACAAGATGCACACAAATAATGGAGTTTATGGAAAATCAAATGTAGAACTCTCAAGGCAAGAATCATGTGCGAAGCTCATGAATGATATTGTGATAGCCTGCGATGGAACTGTATCGCGATGTTGTTATCTGTGGGAGACCAATAAATCATTGAGTGTGGTTTCCAGTTCAATTTACGATGTCTGGAATGGCACACATTACAGGGAAATCAGAAGAAGTTATCCTGATGCATTGTGTGAAAGATGCGACCAGTGGGGAGGGGAAACGCTGGGTAAAACAATTGAGAAAACACGGGTAAATTAAATGTGCGGAATCGCCGGTATATATAACTTAAAACGTAAACCAATTAATAAAGATGACATCAAAAAGATGTGTGACATTATGTACCATAGAGGACCTGATGATGCAGGTTATGTGCTGTTTAACGTGAAGGACGGCAATCTTAAGGATGAGGGTTACTGGCAAGAACTACGTGACGTAGAATTTGATGTTTCCAGTAAAAATGTTTTCAGAAACCATGGTTGCAACATGGCCTTAGGACATCGCAGATTATCTATTATCGATCTTACGGAAGCAGCCCACCAGCCGATGTCTAATCGTACTAACTTTATATGGATTACTTATAATGGTGAGATTTACAATTTTAAAGAATTACGTGGTGATTTGGAAAAATGTGGACATTGTTTTTTCTCCAGTTCTGACACAGAAGTAATAATCCATCTTTATGAAGAGTACGGTGTAGACTGCATTAATCAACTAAACGGTATCTTTGCATTTGCTATCTGGGACGGACGCAAGAACCAGATGGTCCTTGCCAGAGACCGATACGGCGCTAAGCCTCTTTACTACACAACACAGAACGATAATCTGATTTTTGCTTCAGAAATAAAAGCTATTATGCAAGCAAATGGTGTATCAGTCCATTTGAATGAATCAGCGGTAGCAGACTATTTCACATTCCAAAATACCTTTGGTGATGTTACCCTGTTCGATAATATCAAATTGCTGGAACCAGGTCACTTTCTTGTTGTAAAACAAGATGTAATTAAGAAAACAAAATACCAGGATTTGATGCCTAAAGCAATTAATGGCGATAACACTGACATCGATTATGTGATGAAGTTCAATAACATCTTCAGCGATGTTATTGACAGACAGTTGGTTGCTGATGTTCCAATAGGTTCATACCTGAGCGGTGGTATGGATTCTGCCTCAATTTCGGCGTTAGCATCCCAACGACTTTCAAGGTTAAAGACATTTACCGGCGGCTTTGACACATCACTGGTTACCGGTTTTGAATCTGCCTTTGATGAAAGGGCAGATGCCGAGCTGCTCTCCTCGAAACTTCAAACCGAGCACTACCAGATGGTAATGCATGCCGGTGATCTTGAATGGGTAATGCCCAAGTTAATATATCACCTGGAAGATCTGCGAATGGGAATGACTTATCCCAGTTATTATATCGCCCAACTTAGTAGTAAATTTGTTAAGGTTGCCCTGGGTGGAGTGGGCGGTGACGAAATACTGGCCGGTTATCCCTGGCGCTACGTTATTGTACGTGACTGTCTGGAGGACGAAGACTTTAAGCAGAAATATTTCAATTACTGGTCATCAAGGCTGGTTTCAGATACAGAAAAGGAGCATTTTTTTTCTAAGGCGTTTTCAGCCCGTTTAAACGGCCATAAACCTATAGATTCTTTTGATAAGATTTTTGATACGTATGAAAGCTCATTCCAGACACAGACAGAAAATAATATTCGAAAGGCATTATATTTTGAGGTAAAAACGTTTTTGCACGGACTATTGGTTGTAGAGGACAAAATCAGTATGGCACATTCCCTGGAACTCAGGGTGCCAATGCTGGATAATGAACTGGTTGATTATTCTTTATCATTACCGGTTTCTATGTTGATTAATGACGGCTTTGCACAATCTAAGGGTGGTAGCGATGTTAATCGTATTGGAAAATACATATTTCGCAAGGCCATGGAATCAATTCTGCCGCAATCTATTGTTGAGAAACGCAAGCAAGGCTTTAGCGCCCCGGACCAGTCGTGGTATCGCACTAAACTGGTAGATTACATACGCTCACTTATCTTAGGCGAACAGGCCCTTGACAGGGGATATTTTAATAAAGCTTATGTGGAAAAGATGTTTGAAGATCACATGACTGGAAAGGCCAACAACAGGCTACTATTATGGTCATTAATGTGTTTTGAGTGGTGGAACAGGGTATTCATTGACGAATATAAAATAAAACAGCCTATCTGTGATACTCGAAACAATTAAAATTATTATGAGAGAAGGATAATCCCAATGGAATTTAGCAAAACAGGATACCAGACATTACTGGAAACTGCTTTGGATGCAGGTTACAGGTTTATACATTTTGATAATACCTTGCACTTAAAACAAGGTAAATGCTGCCTTCTTCGGCATGATGTGGATGTGGACATTGGCGCTGCTCTGGAAATTGCAAAGGTTGAATCTGTCTTAGGTATCCGTTCTACTTTTTTCCTTATGTTGAGGTCGCCTCTTTATAATCTTATGGGAAGATCAAATAGTCGAATTGTTCAGGAGATTGTACATTTGGGACACCGGATAGGCTTACATTACGATGATGGATTCTGTCTGGATAAGCGGTATTCTCTTGAGGAATGGATATGTCTAGAATCGAGAATCCTCGAAAAAATGTTTGGAGTAGAAATCAAAGCAGTATCTTTTCATCAGCCGAGCCAGGCCATTTTGTCTGGAAAAATGAAACTTAATAATTATGTAAATACATATAATAAAAAAGAGCTTGATGGTTTTTACTATGTTTCTGATTCTAATAAAGTTTGGAAAGTTGAAAACCCGTATAATATTTTCCAAAAAGAACTTTACAGCAAAGTACATCTTTTAATCCATCCTCTATGGTGGATTGGAGACTATAATTTGCCAACTGAGGATGTCTGGGAGCAAATGATCGTGTCTAATTTCTATCGTTCACAAAAGCAGCTTTTAGAAACCGAAAGAGCATATGGACATGCCAGGGAAATCACAATATCAAAGACATCAGTATGCTGTTAGATTGAAGGTATGAGATAATGAAAAAAATTGTTATGTGTGGGAGCCATACAGGAGGCGCCCCTGCCATTCGTTCCCTTTTGTCAGAAGGTTATCAATTCCAGTACTTTGTATGTTTAACGCCAGAACAATCTGAAAGGTACTGCATTTCAGGATATTACGACTATAGTGAAATAGCAAGAGATTATGGAATCCCTGTTTATCACCCAGAAACATATTCTTTAAAATCAAAGGAAGATGAGAAGTTCTTTAAGGATAACAAATTTGACCTTCTTATTCAGGGAGGGTGGCAAAGATTGTTTCCGGAAAATATTTTAGCAGCATTGACCATTGGTGCAATAGGCATTCACGGAAGTTCAGACTTCCTTCCAAAGGGAAGAGGCCGTTCACCTCTGAATTGGTCTCTTATTGAAGACAAGAAACGATTCATTATGCACTTATTCCTCATCAAATCGGGTGTTGACGATGGTGATGTATTTGATTTTACAACTTTTGACATTAATGAATTCGATGATATTGAAACACTTTATTTTAAATATGCCATCGTCTACAAGAAACTAATGCTAAGATCTCTTCCCGGGCTTTTACAAGGTAGTTTTACTGCTTTTCCTCAAAACGGAGAACCAAGTTACTATGCCAGGAGAACTCAGTCTGATGGTTTAATTGATTGGGAAACCATGGATGTATGGCAAATTTATAATTTTACCAGAGCACAAACCAAACCCTATCCGGGAGCTTATGCTTTTATGAATGGGAAGAAATATACTATCTGGAAATGCCGCATATTTGACACAAGATTAACTTATAAGAAAGCACAATACGGAGAATGTGTTGAAGAATTTGAGGGGAAAATGATAATTAATTGTCGTGGAGGCTTATTACTCCTGGACGAATTTGAAGTATGTGAGGATTGAATATAGAAAATATACCCATAGAACAATATCACTTCTTAAAAGTCCATTAATAAAGCAATTAATTTGGTATATAGTTATCTTAAAGTGTAGGCCGTACTGAAGAAATTAATAATCTTTGCAAAGTTTATTTTAAATATGTTGATTATGGAGGAAGCAGGCATGATTGATAAAAATATTAAAGAGAAATGGAAAGAGCTTCTTGATGAATATGATAGCTGGACATATAAACAGCTAGATCCCGCATATTTAGATTCTATTAGAGTAATGTGACGGATGTTTTCCGGACTTTCCTATAGTGAAGGAAAGCTTGTCCTCGACATTGGTTGCGGCAATGGGAGATATGGTGGAACTAATTATACAGAATCGGAATACAGTTATGTAAATTACAATTGTAGATACATAGGTATTGATCCTCTTTTAGGAGAGAATAGAAATGTCCCCTTTGTTCAATCAGTAGCTGAATATCTCCCTTTTAAATCAAAAATCTTTGATACAGTCATTATGGTAACCTCTATGGACCATTTTATGGATCTCGACATGGCTCTTTCTGAATGTAAACGTGTATTGAAACCAGGAGGTATTTTTGCGACTGCAACAGGCGTATATGAGGACCCTAATCATACTGACCCGTCTCACGTATACCACCTTACCCGTCAATCAGCTTTTGATGCTACTGCAAAGCATTTTGAAGTAACACAGATAAACTTCTTTGAGGGTAGTGGTTGCAACTCGTTTTTCATCAGAGGTGTTAGAAGAGTATAACATTTTAAGACCATTCAGAAATTTTAATATCTGACTTTTTAATCGGAAAGTAAATGGTCACATCCCTGATTAATGATCCTGACATAGTCTTATGATTATGAAAGACCGAGCACATACAGTTTTATATGTTGAACAATATTGACTTTCACTTTGTTTTTCCGGTTTATGGTATTCCACATATCCCATGAAGAAGATATTTGTACCCATCCCCCCCTATCGTATCTATCTGGAAACAGACTACTAATATCAGTATCCTTCCATAGCAACTCCAGGAAAAAACTAAATTACAAAGCTGTTTGATTTTGGCTCAACAGGATTGCTACTATAAAACAACTTAGATACTCCCAAGGAATTTTTCTATTGCCTCAACAAAAGCCGAGAAATCACCATGACCAGTCTTGCAATTTTCAAGAAGGACTTTATCGTCTACTGCCCAGTATCTATGGACAAGAGAATTTCTGAAATCAAAGAAAGGTTTAAGTGATAACGACAGCTCCTTTGATACAATTCCTACATTGCCCGCCTGCTTGATAGTATCAACATAGCCTTTAGCGGGAATAGAGTAATGTTTGGCTAGTATATGTTGTAGTACAAGTGACATGGCTTCTGATATCTCTACCAATGAATACTTTAAACTCTTTAACAGATGCTTTTCTTTTATTATCCCTTCTTCGTCATAGACATTAAAGAGAGCTTCTATATCCTTCGTATTAGATGAAATGTCATAAAGATATCTTGTTATACGTTTTTTATCTATCTTCACCATATGCCTCATCTAAAACGAAATAATTAGCCCTGTATTCATTCGATATACGCTCTATATAATTATTCCTAAGATCGAGGTCTTTGTCGACAAGCAATCTCCCTTCACACAGGATGTCTATCACAATATCATAAGGAGCATCATTAATAATTCTGACATCGAAATCATCAACTACAAAGGATTCTATTCCTGCCTCTGAAACAGCATCACATAGTTTCTCTTTTACTTTGACAGGAAAGACAAACGAGTCTTCACCTTCGCTGGTGTACACAAATACATCTATGTCACGAAAAGCGTTATCTGCCACAAAAGAACCATGTAAATAGGCAAAAACCACCCCCCCCTCACTGTTCAGGACTTTCGTAAATATTCTTACTATTGCTTCTCTTTTCTCAGCAGTCAAGGTATTCATATTTTCAACAATCCATAATAATTTCAAGGCAACAATTTGCTTTATTATATAAGAGAGAATATTGATATCAAGGGAAAACAGACAAGAGAGTATTAACACTACCGCTATTAAGGTCATATGGTTAGTATCGTCAATGGTCACTCGGATTCTATCATGCACATTCGCTGTTCTATAATGTGACAATTTTCAATCAAAAAAAGCAAGAAATTGTCGACTTATGGACTAAAACAAGTGAGGTCTTCTTACGAGCTTTTCTCCACCCCATCCCCCAATTGGTTACTAAGCACAACATTTCTTCGGTTCACCCTGTCCCAATCAGTTTTTTTAGTTGCTGAAATGAAGTCAAAGAAGTTTTTACCCGACAAATGTTGAAATATTTTCCGGAGAGAATAACTAGAAAAAGCATACTAATATTTCTTTGTATACTTGTTGTCGATAACCCTAATTATTACAACTGGTTACCAGGTTTTTATATTATGAAGCAAAATTTTAATGTAGAACTATTCTTGGCATAACTTTAGCGCTGATAAATATTAAAAAGTGAGTCGGCATAAAAATCACACAAAATAAATCCGACTTAAATTGAGAGATTTTGCCCGCCCGTACCGAACGGTACGTTCGGCCGGGTAGCCGCAACCTTGAGGTTACGAAACTTACGTGAACCCACCAAATGTTAATAAACGCAGGCTACCCGCCTGAAAGACGTAGTCGGTCAGGAAGCCTCCGGCTACAATGGTATATAATATGAAATCGCTCAATTTAGGTATAAATAAAAAACAATATGAGAAAGGCTGGTTATGAATATTAAAGATGATACAAGAATATCTGATAATTTATTAATTGTAAATGCAGTTGCCATGCAGACCTCCGGTGTAGGTGACTATGTCTATCGGGTGGAGCAGCCCTCAATTGCCATGGGCAAGGCCCCCGGAGTAACAGTTATCAATGTCAGCACCATATCTCCTTACTTTGAAGTTCTATGCCTGCAGGCAGACGTTCTTATCTTGCACCTTCTGACAGAGCATGATTTGTTACCAATCATAGAAAAGCGAAAACAAAGAAACCTTGCAACAGTTTACGAAATATCAGATAACTTTGCGGCGATTCGACCTGATGGTGGGACGAAGAACTGGTTCAGTGACCCGGTAAATATGGCTTCAGCTATACAACTCATAAAGATGGCAGATGCCGCTCAGGTAACCGGAGAAGGCCTTCTGGAGAGATTGGGTGCTTTAAATCCCAATATTGAGATCTTTGAGAATCAAATCAGTGAACTTGGTGAATACAGAGAGAGAACATCATCCGATTCTATTGTGATCGGCTGGGGCGGTTCATCAGGACACACCGAAGACCTGAACTATATAAAGCAATCTATTGTTGATATCTGCTCCAAATATCCCGATGTGCGTTTTTCTTTCATGGGAGATAAAGAGCAGTTTGTCAATATTTTCTCGTGCATCCCTGATGAGCGGAAGATTTATACGCCTCCCAGCACACTCAGGGATTATTTATGTTTTCTGGAAACACTGGATATTGGAATTGCAACGATGCTGGACACACCGTTTAACCATTGCCGTTCTGATATAAAATTTGTGGAATACGCCTCCAGAGGCGTGGTTCCCGTCCTTTCAGCTATAACCCCGTACAAAAAACATGCTGTTCACGGGTCAAATGCCTTTCTATTTGATAACAATAACAAACTCAAGGCCATACTGGAAAACCTTATACAGGACTACACACTGCGAAAGGAAGTTTCCAGAAATGCCTATGATTATGTCAAAAGCCACCGTATGGAAGATCAACATACAGAAAAAAGAGTCGAATATTATAAGAACATTTGCAGAGAGAAAACCGTTAAAAATCTCAAGGCGCTCAAACTTACCAGGTTAAGCCAGACAAGCGAAGCATACGATGTGGAGAAAACCAATGCAGAGGTTTTCCTCCGTAAGGGCGTAGCAAATGAGGCAAAAGGTAACACCACGGATGCAAGATTTTTGTACACAAAAGCGCACGAGCTTATGCCAGGTTATTATCTTCCACTTTTCTGGCTAGGCTATAGCTATATGAGGCATAACGACGAGGAGATGGCTATAGAGTTTTTTAATCGTACCATAGAAAAGAACCCACGTTCTGTCAGGTCTTTGCTTTATCTGGGCAATATTCTTGAATGGAGAGAGGAGAAAATGGCGTTACAATCTTACAAAGCGGCATCTTCCATATCACCATCCTATGCACCATCCATAGAAGCAATTGCGCTGTTTTATGAAAATAAAGGAAACTATACAAAGGCAGTAGCATTCTACAACCATGCGCTTGAAGCAAATCCATTTTATAGTAAGGCCATCTGGAGCCTCGGTAGAGTATATGCAACCATTGAAGAAAAAGAAAAAGCGCTCAACGCTTTCAGAATTGCAGCCGATATGGCTCCATTGCATAAGGAATATCAGTTAGATCTGGCAGAGCATCTTTTTGAGGCAGGCAGTATCAAAGAATCGGCAAAATATTGCCTGAAGGCATTGGAGATTGATAAAAGCCATACTCCGACACGTATCCTAATGAATAATATTATTAAGCTAAACAATGCACAGGTCTCAAAATCAGCCGACTCTTTTGAAAATATAGTGTAAACGTAACAACATACAAGGATGTGTTTAGATGAATGAAAAGTGTAAACATATATTACTAACCGCAGCAATTTTTTTATTGTCTGTGCCTGCATTTTCTCTGGCAGAAGAAGAGGAGACAAATATACTATTTATCTTTGATTCATCAGCAAGTATGACGAACCCTGTAAGTGACGTCGAATCCAAGATGGAGGCTGCAAAGAATGTGCTGTCTGAAGTAGTGGGATATCTACCGGAAAATATAAATGTAGGGCTTGCAAAAAAGATCGGGGTCAGACCTTGAAAGCAGAATATGTAATCTTCTCTATTCTCTCTCCGATACCTTTTTGTTTTCTTCTTTGTATACTTACACGCAAGGCAGCTTTATTCACTGCGCTTAAACTTACTCCAAATACCTCTCCAATCGTTTTATTCTTCAACCCTGTATACATTTTTAATATATACATACCAACAT
This sequence comes from Candidatus Scalindua arabica, assembly GCA_018263435.1. GTDB lineage: Bacteria > Planctomycetota > Brocadiia > Brocadiales > Scalinduaceae > Scalindua > Scalindua arabica. The sequence goes on from JAANXD010000073.1 coordinate 59,743, forward strand.
CTCTGGCTTCAAACGATATATGCCTCTTTCTTTGTAATAACGTTGACTTTTCTATTCTATAATTACGTATTACCTCTTCTATTACCCTGTCAATCACCCCATCATCACTTATTCTCTTTTTTTGTGGTAAATCTTCGTCCCTTTTCTCTTTTCGATCTATAAACTTCTTTTGCAACCAACCCACAAACTTGTCATCTCCCAGGATCATTCCATACCTTACATCAGCCAGAAAATCCTCTTCCTTACCGGATACTTCCCAAATTAATTTCCTATATTCTTTTCTCGAATCTTGTTTATTTCTACCGAAACCATCCAATACAGCTTCACTATTTACCCATTTATGTACTTTCCTGTTACTAACATAATCGTGATAGCTGCTCCACTTATACTTACTCAGTTTCTCAATTATACCAGCTCTTAGTGGATTTAAATGTATATAGAAACTTAACATATGCAAATAAGATTCTTCTCCAACAACAATGCTCTTGTATCTCCCCTGAAACAGGTGACCACAACGTTTATGCTCACGATTGTAATAAGTACTATAAGCGGTCTGTATCCATTGCATGGTCCTGGAAAGATTTGGCTCATTTGTTCGTATAAGCATATGATAATGATTACTCATCAAAACAAATGCAAATATATCTAAACCAAACTTCTCTCTAGCTTTTTCTATGTATTCTAAAAATCTGGAATAATCTTCATTAGTAAGAAAGATTTTTCCCCTACCAACACCTCTTGACATTATGTGATAGATTGCACCTTCATATTGTATTCTCCAGGGCCGTGCCATAATCCACATTGTTAATCAAATATTGTAGCTTGTCAAGCACTTTCTGCTTTCAAGGTCTGACCCCTTTTTCTCCACTACCTCAACAAACTTTTCAGCACATCTCTTCCACGTGAGCCCTTCCAGGTCTTTTCCTGCCTGTGACCCGTACGATCTCAATTTATCCCTGTTCCGGTAAGCCCATTCCAGATGTTCAATCGTTTCATCTAAATCCGGATCATACCATGTCGCAATCTGCGTCCCGCTTCCATCATTAAGACATATTGATTCCATCTTCTTTATCATAATCGAATTGTCCTCATTGATAACATCCTTATGGCCGCTACTGTATGATGCAATTACCGGTTTACCGCACGCCATATATTCCATGAGGACAAGATTTGTACCCCCCTCACATCTATTCGGAAACAGTCCAATATCACTGTTCTTGTATATTCTTGCCATCAGTGCATTAGGACGGGGAACCAGGGTAATAACCCTCTCTAAATCCAGGCCATTATTCTGAAGAATCTTGTTCATTATCGTAATATAATCTCCGGATGAAATATCGAACTTGATGTATGGTGAAGCCGCCATGGTTTTCATGCTGTCTGCCCAGGCATTAAACCACGAATTTACGAGCACAACGTCCTTATGCCTGTCCTGCAGAACTTTATATGCCTTTATCACAATGTCCTGCCCCTTGCGCAATTCGAATTTACCGCCTGAAAAGATTACAAATTGATCCCTGAAAAGTTCTTTCTCTGAATGATATGGATTAAATATCTGCGGGTCTGTTCCCTGTATTATGGTAGTTACGTTTTCAAGCCCATGGTTTCGAAGAACCTCCTCACACCATGTGGACCCCGCAACCACAATGTCATAGTTATCTCTCCCATTCTGAATATATTCCTGAGAGAGTATGTTCTCCTCAAAGAACGTATACCCTGCCTTGAAGGTACCCTTTAAGTTTGGACCAGTGGGCAGTAGTGTTATATTGTCCATAGCCTGCAGAATCGGATAATCCACCTGCTTAATCACACCGTCTTTAATTTCCTTGTCTTCCGCCTCTCCGATTAATTGACTTTTAAGGAAATAGTAATCGAGTTCATCACCAATATCTCCAACACCAAACTTTTCTGCAATATATTTTACCTCTGTTATAGCGGACATCTCCTTAACGAGATACTTGCCGCAAACACCCCATCCAAAATTATTACCCCTGGGTAGAATTAGATAAATCATTATTATATACCAACTCTTTCAGAAAGTTCGGGTTTTCTGCCAAGCCTTATTTCCATCGCCTGATCCAGCATCTCAACCGCTTTAACCATTTGGCCCTTCAGGATTTGCATATTCCGCGTCTGCTTTCTTTTGACAACCTCCGGATCAGAATAACCGGTATGTAATACCATAATATCAGTAAAGTGTGTTTTATAGCCAACCTCCTGGAGTGAAGGTAATACCTGTTCATGTACCTTGTTTCTGAAACGTATCCTCTGGTCCCTGGGAAACATCCTGATCTGGTTGAAAACTGTGCCAAGTATTCCATCCAGAGAATTTTTAATTATAAAACTGAAGCAGCAGTTTAAATCATATCCATCCTTTACCTCTCTTACTTTCTCACAGTTATCCTCTGTGATAATGTCATCCGCATCGGTCCAGAGTATCCAGTCAGATGTTGCTTTTTCAAGAGATGTATTTCTTGAATACGAGAAATCACCCTTCCAGGGATGATATGACACTTTCGCTCCAAACTGCTCCGCAACATGAATACTATTATCCGTTGAGCCGGTATCAACAACGATAATCTCATCTACTAGTTCACGATAGGATTAAAGACAACTCTTTAGATTGTCTGCTTCATCCCTGGCAATAATACATAGTGAAATTGTCTTTGGCATTGTAACTACCCCATATACTCTGGTTTATTTAATTTTTATCTCTAGAAGTGAATTTCGCAAAATGTATGCCAGCTAATATAGACCGACAATAATGCACAGATGCCAGGGGGCAGCCACAAATATACTATGGCAACTCACCCACCTGTCTCCCCCCCCCTGTTTCTTTTAACGGCTATCGGTATTTGCCCTCTAAACTACTTCAACTAAACAATAAAGAGGAAATAACCATCCATACATTTAATACCTTTGTCGCTACTTCCCCTTAATAATTGTCTTTAAATAGTTCAAATAAAAAAAATTTATAACAGGTATATACAATATAAGAGACCAGCAACGAAATTTTACAACTACAGATGTTTAAATATTATACATGAACAATAGGAGGAAATGCATACTGGAGCACCAGCATATGAACACTGCGCATAAGCCTATACATTGTACTATGTTACATCAAACAGCACATACAAATAAATACATAAATGAGTGATTGTCTTTGGCATGAGTTTAGCGATATTAACGCTTAACCAATATCCGGCTAAGCATTAACTCTCAATATTCCCAGTACCGGTACGCCATCATATAACCAGGTCTAGCAGGCTTTTGGTCGAAATGGAAATATCATTGAAGCAACTCTCTATATAGCTTTGCGAATAATAAAATCGAAAACTGATAGAAATGATTGTTGAAAAAACATACAAAAAGAAGAAGAGAAAGAGGTCTTCACAAGATATTGCCGCAGGAAAAGCAAAGGTAAGCAATACAGACCTGTTTCATGAGGCGTTTACACTTCACAATACCGGGAATCTTGCGAAAGCAGCATCTCTTTACCGTAAGATACTGAAGAATGAACCGAAGCATGTTGATGCAAATTTTCTTCTGGGCACACTGAATATACAACAGGGAAAACTCAAACCCGCCACAACGCTCCTTAAGAAGGCAATCTCACTTAAACCTGATCACGTGGCAGCAAGTAACAACCTTGGCACCGCACTTCAATCACAAGGCAATTTCAGTGAAGCAGAAGTAATCTATAATAATATAATTGAACGCACACCGGATTACGTTGAAGGACATATCAATCTCGGCGCCGTGCTCCAGGAACAGGGTAAACTCGATGAGGCAATTAAATGTTATAACCGGGCAATACCACTCAAACCTGACTACGCAGAGGCACACTATAATCTTGGTAATGCATTGAAGAGAAAGAATGAATTTGATGAGGCTGCAGCGAGCTACAGTCAAGCGATAAAGCTTAACCCTGACTACGTTCAGGCACACAGCAATCTCGGCACCGTACTCCAGGAACAGGGTAAACTTGTTGAGGCGGTATCAAGTTTCAGAAAAGCAATAGAACTCAAACCGGAATACGCTGAAGCACACAGCAACCTCGGCACCGTGCTCCAGGAACAGGGTAAACTTCGTGAAGCCGCAGAGAGTTTTCACCTGGCAGCTGAACTTAACCCAAACCATGCTGAAGTGCACAACAATATTGGAACTTTTCTCATGGAACTGGGCAAACCTGACGAAGCGATAGAAAGTTACGAAAAAGCAATAACACTGGAACCAGACCATGCCGAGGCGCATAATAATCTCGGCGCCGCATTCCAGGAGCAGGGTAAATTTAACGAAGCAATTCCATATTATAAAAAGGCAATATCACTCAAACCTGACTATGCAGAGGCACATATGAACAGATCATTTGTACTTTTGCTGACAGGAAATCTTGAAGAGGGTTGGCCGGAATATGAATGGAGATTACACACAAAGGATCGTGTTCCCAGATCTTTCCAACAGCCACTATGGGATGGCACACCTCTTGACGGCAGATCTATCCTTGTACATGCAGAGCAGGGCATTGGCGATACTATCCAGTTTGTACGTTACCTGCCTATGGTTCAGGCAAAAGGCGGGCATGTAATATTTGAGTGCCAGAAAAACCTTTTCCGTCTGCTGGAAAACAGTGAAGGGCTCAACGATATTATTCAAAAGGCATCCACCAGCGAAGAGAACTCTTACTTTGACGTACAGGTCCCTCTATTAAGCCTGCCGGGAATCTTTGGTACGACTCTTGAAAACATACCATCGAAAGTACCCTATATAAAGGTTGATCCGGAGCCTGTGAAACAGTGGAACGCACGGATTGAGAATAACGATGATTTTAAGATCGGTATTGTATGGGCAGGAAGCCCGGACCATAAAAATGACCGCAACCGTTCCTGCAGACTGGAAGATTTTTCACAATTGGCAGAAATCCCGGGGTTGTCTTTTTACAGTGTTCAAAAAGGGGTCGCATCTCAGGAAGCACTCACCCCCCCCGCCGGAATGAAAATCATCAATCTGGCAAATGAGTTGAATGACTTTACTGATACCGCAGCCTTAATACTAAATCTTGACCTGGTTATTTCAGTGGACACCTCAGTTGCACATCTGGCAGGAGCTATCGGCATACCTGTATGGAACCTGCTGCCCTTTGCACCTGAATGGCGATGGCAGTTAAACCGGGCTGTCAGCCCATGGTATCCCCGTCCGAACGCCCGCCTGCCATTTGTCGGGCAGGGCTTGGCCGGGCGGGCAGGCATGCGTCTATTCCGGCAGAGCCAGCCCAACGATTGGACGGGTGTCTTCAAGCAGGTAAAAAAGGCATTAATTAGTGAAATAACTACAGAAAATATTTTGTAATTACATGTTTATAAATATCTAAATTGAGCGATTTTATTAAACATGCCGTTGTAGCCGTCCGCCTTGGCGGACGTTCTACATCACTTGTCGGGTTTGCGTAAGTTACGCAACCTCAAGATTGCAGCTACCCGTCCGAACGTACTGTTCGGTACGGGCAGGAAAATCGCTCAATTTATGAAATATTAAACAGGAGAGCAAATGATACTGGATCAGTCAAAGACTCAAAGATTTGAAAGTTTTTTGGAAAGAATAAAGAATGAGACTTATCCCGAACCGCCAAGCGAATTACATACGGCAATAACAGTAAGAATGATAGATGAGTTCTTAAACAAACACCCCTTATCAGAAGACAAAAGGATATTAGATGTAGGATGCGGACAAGGCGTAGCATTAGAACGCTTCGAGAGTAAAGGGTTCTCTCCAATAGGCATCACATTAAATAATGAAGATTTGTCAGCATGCAGACAAAAAGGCCATGAAGTATATGAAATGGATCAATCATTCCTGGATTTTGATGATGAAACATTTGATCTCATATGGTGCAGGCATTGCCTGGAACACAGCGTTTTTCCGTATCTCACGTTAATAGAATTCTCTCGCGTGCTGAAACCGGAAGGCTATCTGTACATTGAGGTGCCGGCTCCAGATACAAGCTGTAAACACCAGACCAATCAGAACCATTACAGTGTACTGGGCAAAAGCATGTGGGCCGAATTAATAAAGCGTACCGGATTTAAAATATTAGCTGCCAATAATATCGAATTCGAGGTTGTCTCCGGTACTGATATGTATTGGACATTTATACAACAAAAACCTTAGTAATTTATTAAATAACTTTCAAACAATTCCTATAATGGTTACCAAAAGAAAACACAAGAAGAGGTCATCCCGTAAACAGGCCAAAAACAGGCCAAAGAGGGAAAACGGAACTCTTTCAGGCGGCAATGGAACCGGAAGTTCAGTTTTGCTCCAGGAAGCCCTCAAACTTCACCAGAGTGGTAACCTTACAGAGGCCGCACACCTCTACCAGAAGATACTGAAGATTGACCCCGGACAGATCGATGCAATCTTTCTCCTGGGCACATCGAGTCTACAACAGGGAAATCTTGACACGGCCGCTGAATTTCTCAAGAAGGCGATTGCTCTCAAGCCGGACCACGTTCGAGCACATAACAATCTTGGCACTACTCTCCAGCAACAGGACAAATTTGACGAAGCGATAGATTGTTATAGAAATGCAACTAAACTAAGCCCTGACTATGCTGATGCACACTACAACATTGGTGTCCTGCTTCAAAATCAGGGCAAAGATTCCGAGGCAATAGCGAGTTACAGCCGTGCAACAGAGATCAACCCTGACTACGCAGAAGCATACTACAACCTTGGTATCGCAAATCAGGAACTGGGCAAGCTTGATGATGCGTTATTTAATTATCACAAGACAGTAGAAATCAAACCAGGCTATGCCGAAGTGTATAACAATATGGGTAATGTGTTTAAACTTCAGGGAAAGTTAGATGACGCTGTCTGCGCTTATAAAAAGGCGCTGGAATTAAAACCTGATCTTGCAGAAACGTATAACAACATGGGCGGAACGTATATTGAGCAAGGCAATCCGGCTGAAGCAATACCATGTTTCCGGAAATCACTGGAATTAAAACCGGATGTCCCCGAAGTGTATAACAATATGGGAGACGCATTTAAAGAAATAGGCATGACTAACGAGGCTCTCTCCAGTTACCAGAATGCATTACAGCTGAAACCGGACTCCGGGATCGAGGTAAAGTCAGCTCTTATGCTCCCGGTAATCATCGAATCAGAGGAATCAATCAAACAAAATAGAGAAAGAATATTCAAACAGATCGAATCTATGAGAAATAGAGGCCTTACGCTTGGGGACCCGCACAAACAGATTGGTTCAACAAATTATTACCTTGTATACCATGGCCTGAATGACAAGGAAATACAGAAAGAGATCGCTTCATTTTATATTAACGCATGCCCTGATCTCGCCTGGACATCACCTGACCTCAACAAACAAAGAAAATTACATGACAAAATCACTATTGGAATTATCTCTGACTATCTCTGTTACCATACCATTGGAAGATTAAACTATGGAATTGTAAAGTATTTATCCAGAAAAGAGTTTAACGTCAAATTATTTCGTTTTTCGGGTGGACGTGAAGACCATCTATCAAAGGCCATTGATGACGCGGCAGATGAAGTTATCGTACTGCCGAGAAAACTAAAACAGGCCCGCCGGGAAATAGCAGACCATTCATTAGACATCTTATTCTATCTTGATATTGGAATGGACTCTTTGACATACTTCCTCGCATACTCACGCCTGGCTCCGGTGCAATGTGTTACATGGGGACATCCGGTAACTACAGGAATACCCAATATGGACTATTTCATATCATCAGATAAATCAGAGCCCCCCGGTGCAGAAGACCATTATTTAGAACGGTTAATACTCCCGGACAGGCTGACCACCTACTACTATCGTCCGGAGCTGCCTGAAGTGCTTACACCCCGGAAAGATTTTGGCCTGCCGGAAGATTACAACCTGTACGTATGCCCGCAGACTCTTTTCAAGTTTCATCCTGATTTTGACGATGTTATCGGAGCGCTATTGCGACAGGATACCCGGGGATTGCTGGTCCTGATAGAAGGCAAGCATAAGCATTGGGCGGAATTACTGCGAGATCGTTTTTCGAATGCATTTCCTGATGTGTTTGACCGCGTAAGGTTTCTGCCTATGATGCCCACCAGAGACTTCTTGTCTCTTCTGAAGATGGCTGATGTAATCCTTGACACACCATTCTTCGGTGGAGGCAGCACCAGTCTGGAATCTTTTGCCTGTGGCATACCGATTGTGACATGGCCGGGTGAATTCATGCGTGACAGGCTGGCACTGGCACTCTACAAACAGATGGGAATCATGGACTGCGTAGCCGACAATGCTCAGTCGTATCTGGACATTGCATTCAGGCTTGTAAACGACAAAGTATGGCGGAAGGAGATCAGGGACAAAATCAAGGCAAATGCCGGTGTCCTGTTTGAAGACATTAAAGCTGTACACGAACTGGAACGTTTTTTCAAAATGGCCGTGGAAAACAATAAGGAATAACCTTTTACAGGAGAGATCATGAGACCACTATTAGATATGGATGTTATCCAGATAGAAATAACCAATGCCTGCGTGCACCAGTGCTCCAACTGCACCCGTCTTGTCGGACACGCCAAAAAACCATTCTTTATGGAGATGGACGTCTTCGTGAATGCGGTTGATTCACTCATAGATTACCCAAAGATGATCGGAATAATGGGTGGAGAGCCCCTGCTGCATCCTCAATTTGCAGAGATGGCGGAGTATCTCAAATCAAAGGTTCCTGACAAGATCAGGTGCGGCCTCTGGTCAACCCTGCCTAAAGGAAAGGAGAAGTATGCCCCGATTATTGCAGACGTATTCGGTAATGTCCTGTTAAACGATCATACACTGGGAGATTTAAATCACTCTCCCGTACTCGTAGCAGCTCAGGACACGGTCACAGATGAATTTACAATGTGGTATCTCATTGACCGATGCTGGGTGCAGAATTGCTGGAGTGGTTCCATTACACCAAAGGGAGCCTTCTTCTGCGAAGTGGCAGCAGCTTTCGACATGGTTTTCGAAGGGCCGGGAGGATGGCCAGTGGAACCCGGCTGGTGGAAAAAAACTCCAAAAGATTATGTGGGACAGATGAACCAGTATTGTGTGAATTGCAGCGCAGCACTTCCCCTGCATGCAAGACAGGACACAGAAGAAGTTGATGACATAAGCCGTAGAAATCTTGAACGGCTGACCAGATTAGGTTCACCTAAAATCAAGAGAGGTAAATATACCCTCTACAATAGGGGCGAAAGGAACAAAGATTACCATATTAATGAATTCAGGAATAACATTGAGTATGCCCAGAAGATTGCAGACAAATACGACCTGCAATTGACACCCAATAAAATAGGATATTTTCAGCCGTTTCTGAATGAAAACAGAGTACATCAGGACACACAAGACAGTAATCCGTCCCTGGCGGTAAAACAGCCGGTATAACCATTACATGATTACTGTTCTTACATGATAATACAACCATGAAAACCGATTCACTTGTAACTTATCAGTAGAATACTATGAAAAACACTATTTCACTCTGCATGATAGTCAAGAACGAGGAAAGACTTCTCCCCGGATGCCTGAACAGTGTCAAAGATTATGTGGATGAGATCATAATTGTTGATACCGGTTCAACGGACAGGACTGTTGAAATAGCTGAGGGTTTCGGAGCAAAGGTCTTTCATCATCCCTGGGAAGGGAGTTTCAGCAAGGCGAGAAACTATTCACTGAAATATGCAACCTGTGATTGGATCCTGATACTTGATGCCGATGAAGAATTGAACAAGGAAGATGCGCCCAGGCTTAAGGAAATAGTAAAAGACAATAACTGTACGGTTATATCTTTTGTTATCAAAAACAAGTTTAAGGATTCTACTCAGGAGTCTTATGCAAACATGATACGCCTCTTTAAGAACTTCAGCGGCGTATATTATGAGGGAATTGTTCACAATAACATACAATACAGTGGTAAATGCCTTGAGTCCTCGCTCACCATTATCCACCATGGTTACAACCTATCCGGAAATGAGATGGAAGAGAAATTCCTGCGCACTGCCACACTATTAAAGAAACAGATAAAGGCTGACCCGAATAACCCTCTCCCACACCAATATCTGGGTATCTCATACATTGGAGAGAAGATGTATGATGAAGCGGTTACAGAAGGAACAAGAGCGACAGATATCGCAGAAAAAGAGGGTTATAATTTAAACGATTTTCTGATCTCATACTACGTTACCAGTGCTGCATATTTTGAGAAAAATGAACTGAAAGAGTCAGAATCATATGCTTTAAAATCCGTGGAAATAGACGATAAGTTCCTGGACGGACACTGCATCCTCAGCTTTGTGTACTATAATCTGAAAAACTATGATTCCTTTCTGCAGAACTCGGAAAAATACTTAACTTTACGGGATAGTATCATAAAACACCCTGAAAAGACTAATGCCTCTATTTGCCACACAATAGGCCATAAATGGAAAATACACCTGTTGCGCGGTTTTCACTATTTATCAAACAACAAGGATGAATTGGGTAATATCGAGATAGATAAAGCCCTGAAGGAGTCAACCGAGATTGAAGAGTGCCTCAAACTCCTCGGAAACTTCTATTTTGAAAATAACCGTCCTGACAAGGCAGAAGAGACCTTTCGAAGACTTTTAGACATTAATGAGCATGCTATAGATGCCATGGTCAAGACAGGCCACATAAGGTTCCAGAAAGGAGACCTGAAGGAGACCATCCATTTCTGGAAAAAGGCGGTCGACACAGAACCGACTCTATTCGATATCAGGTTACTTATATGCAAAATTAATATGGTCCAGGGTAATCTTGAAGAGGTTGTCACAGAATGCGACCAATTACTACAAATATTAGACATAAATAGAGACGTAGTCATTGAAAGTTTAACAGACCTTGCAAACCTCTTTAATCTGATAGGTGGAAAACTCGAAGAAAAACACGATGTTCAGGCCTCTGAGGCGGCCTTCAAGCTATGTAAAGATCTGGAACAAATAAAATTGGTAGATACAGTAAATACCTAGACAATTAACACAAATGGAATATACAGTTATGCAAAATCTGAAATCTAACACTAATCCAACCCTCTCACTCTGCATGATAGTAAAGAATGAGGAGAAATTCCTTCCCATGTGCCTGGAAAGTGTCAGTGACTATGTTGATGAGATAATCATTGTAGACACGGGATCAACCGACAAAACAGTAGAGATTGCAGAGAGATATGGAGCAAAGGTTTATCATCACCCGTGGGAGAACAGCTTCAGCAAGGCGAGGAACTACTCATTGAAGTACGCAACATGTGATTGGATTATGTGGCTTGATGCCGATGAGGAGGTGGACAGGGAAGACGCACACAAATTAAGGGAAGTTATTAAAGATGACGATGTAAACGTTATCTGCTTACCACTATTCAGCAGATTCAACAACGATAAGAACCTGGCGGTTGCAAACTCAGGAAAGATATTCAGAAACAATCTTGGCTTCCATTTTGAAGGAATAGTTCACAACGCCCTGAAATTCTCAGGTCCAACTAAGAATGTTAACATAAGAATAGATCACTACGGATATAATCAAGATGAAGAACAGATGGAAAGGAAATTTATACGAACATCAACCCTTTTAAAAGAACAAATCAAAAACGATCCTGAAGATCCGAAACCTCACCATTACCTGTCTACCGCTTATCTCGAAAGGAAGAAATATGATGAAAGTATAAAATCGGCTCTCAGGGCAATTGAATTGTACGAAAAGCACGACAAAACATCTCCTTTATTATCGTTCACATATTATAACGCAAGCACTGCATATCATTTTAAGAACGATTTGAAGAACGCCGAGAAGTATTCAATAAAAGCAATTGAATTAAACCCTGAATACCTGGATCCATACGATATGCTGTCCATAATATACTTCACGCAGAGAGACTATGATAAGTTTTCTCACTACACACAAAGGTTCTTTGAACTATTAGGAGAAATTGAAAAAGACCCTTCTATCGTCATGGCGATTCCATATAATACCCTTAATAACTCCTGGCTGGCGCATTCACGTATGGCCATTACTCATTTTGAACAGAATAATGAAAAGAAAGGGCTGCAATCTTTAAAGAATGCCGTAAACTGTGCGGATAACGTATGGAAACCCTTCCTTGCAATCGGAAAACACTTTGCAGAACATAATAATTTCAAGATGGCTGAAAGATTTCTGTCTGACGGGATTAAAAAGTATCCGGAAAACAAGGATATTCAATACTACCTTGCCGACGCGTATGAAAAATCCGGTGCACCTGATAAGGCATTGGCCCTCTTCAAAAAGATACTGCAGAATCATGCCGATGAGATACCGGCACAATACCGTCTGGGACTACTCCTTGCAAAGAATAATCAGCATGACGAGGCCATCAGTTCATTCAAATCAGTAATCAGCAAAGAGCCTCAACACACAGAAGCACTGTTCAACCTTGCTGTTTCATACGAAATGGCAGGAAATATTGCTCAGGCAAAGGATACTTATAATAATTTATTAAGAATAAATCCGGAATATCCCGAAGTACTCATAAGGCTGGGAGCACTCTATTTGAATGAGCCGGATTACATCAAGGCAGAGGAATGCTTTTTAAATACAATAAAGTTAGATAAATATTTGCTGGAAGCGCATCTTGCCCTGAGCAGGATTTATTTGACCCTGAACGATCCGGAATCGTGTGTGATGAGTTGTGACGAATTGTTGAAATGCCTTGCTCTTCCCAGAGACATAACAATCAATAGTATATCTGATTTAGGTAAACTTTACATCAATATCGGAGAGGCCTTGAAGGCACAGCAGAAAGAACTTCTTGCTAATATGTCTCTGGAAATCGCCTCTCTGATAGACCCTGTTGTTACTGATAAAAAGTACTCACCGCAAAGAAGGACGGTAATGTAGGGGCGTATGGCCATAGGTGTTAGTCTCTCAAGTAGACATTTTCTTGCTTTTTTTGACAGAAAATAAATTCGAAATTCGAATGTCGAAATCCGAAACAATATCGAATGACCAAAATAAAAAGTTTTGAACATTTGAAAATTTGTATTTGCTCGCCCTGTTAGATAACTATGATATCAGTATTTGTGTGTTACGCAGTGAACGGTTACAAAAGAAGATAGGGAATGTAGAAAAGTTTTGTTGGGTGCGCTTCGCTTCACCCAACCTACTCTTGAAATCATTAGATTCTGAAATTAACGCCTTCGGCGGACTTCGACCGCCAGCATTAATTTTGCGTCGTCAAGGCTAAAGCCATGAGTTACACACACTAACCTGTCAGTAGGGGTTTAAGATTTTAAACCCCCTACTAAACGGAATGTAACTCACACCTTTAGGTTTGAGCCGCCTATAATAATTTAAAGCCTTAACCCCCAAATACTTAAACAATTAATACAATGACAACAAAAGAAACAAATCCGAAATCCGACAGCAATCCGACTCTCTCCCTCTGTATGATAGTAAAGGATGAAGAGAAATTCCTCCCCGCGTGCCTGGATAGTATCAAGGGCCATGTGGACGAGATAATCGTCGTAGACACGGGATCTACCGACAAAACAGTAGAGATTGCAGAAAAATATGTGGCAAAGGTTTATCATCACCCGTGGGAAAACAGCTTTAGCAAGGCAAGAAACTATTCACTGAAGTATGCAACCTGCGATTGGATTCTGATACTTGATGCCGATGAAGAGATAGAAGAAGGAGATGCCTGCAAGTTAAGAGAAGTCATCAAAGATAATGACGTAAACGTAATCAATCTGCCAGTATTCTACAAACCTAAGGGAGGCAAGGACCTGTCAGTCTCCAGTTCCGAAAGGATTTTCAAAAATCATCTTGGCTTCTGCTATGAAGGAATAGTCCACAACAACCTGAAATACTCAGGCCCTGATAAAAATGCGAATATAAGACTAAATCATTATGGATATCATCAGGGTGAAGAACAGATGGAAAGGAAGTTCAAACGAACGTCAACTCTTTTAAGAGAGCAGATAAGGAACGACCCTGAAAACCCGATCCCTCATCACTATCTGGCTATTTCATGCCTTGACAGACAGAAACATGAGGAATGTATAGAGGAAGCGCTGGAGGCAATTAGATTATTCGAACTGCAGGACAGCAATTCACAATCCAGGCCACAATCATACTACACTGTAAGCGTTGCGTTCTATAGGACACAAGACTTATCTAATGCGGAAAAATACGCCCTCAAGGCGATTGACTATCACCCCGACTATCCGGATGCACATTGTATCCTCTCCTCTATATACTTTCTGCGCAAAGAGTATAACAGGTGCGAGGAGGCAACTGGCAGGTATCTGGAATCATTGAAATCTATTGAATCTGATCCATCCAGGATCCTGGCAATTCCGTATAACACCCTTCAGCACGCCTGGCTGGCATATTGTCGGATGGCCATTAATCATTTTGAACAGGGCAATGAAGAGGAAGGACTTCAGTCGTTAAAGAACGCTGTTAACTATGCGGATAACGTACAGGAACCTTACCGCGTAATCGGAAAGCACTTTACTGAAAATAATAATCTCAAACTGGCAGAAAGATTCCTGAGTGATGGACTTAAACACGGCCCGGAAAACAGAGAGATCCAATACCTCCTTGCAGACACGTATGAAAAATCCGATGCACATGATAAGGCATTGGCCCTCTTCAGAAAGATACTGCAGAATCATGCCGATGAGATACCGGCACAATACCGTCTGGGACTACTCCTTGCAAAGAATAATCAGCATGACGAGGCCATCAGTTCATTCAAATCAGTAATCAGCAAAGAGCCTCAA
>JAANXD010000074.1 GCA_018263435.1 Candidatus Scalindua arabica
ACGGGGTTTTAGGGCATTTGGGGCCTTTTTAAAAAATTGGATCCTTTATTTACAAGTACTTACGTTTTTGAAAACTTTAAATTTTGTTGAAATCAGCGGCGAATAGCGAAAGTCGGGTTAGTACGGAGATAACAGTAGGACCGAATGAGACGGTAGAGGCTGAACTTCCCTCCATTTCAGAAAGACGTGAACCAAGAGAGGAAATAAGGTAAGACATATAAATATTTAAGTCTTCAGGCCATAAAGATATTAGTGCAGTTATTCAGGTTATTATCTTACTTTGTCACAGGCTCTTCGGCTTTTCCACCTGTGGCTTTAGCCTTTTTAAGAGCCTTTAACTTTGCAGCGTCTTTAGCGTCCCTAATAGCTTTAGCTTTTTCTCGCTCCTTTTGTATTTCCTTAAATGCGTCTTCCTGTTCCATGGCTCCCGTCAGCTTCGCCTCAAATGATAAAAGGCTTGGCGAGCCTTTGCCGGTCTGCCTGACCATCCTATATTTTTCAAATTCGTCGCGTGCCTCCGCCGGCTTACCCAGTTTCTCCAGTGCTGCTGCTTTATTGTAATAAGCATCCGCAAAACCACGATCGATCTGAATTGTTTTTTCATATTCTTCTAATGCCTCGTCCAATAGTCCCTGCTTATGATATAGAGTGCCAAGATTGAAGTGAGCATTCACGTAATCCGGGCTGACCTCTATAACCTTCTTGTTCTCCTCAATAGCTTCTTTATACATCTCTTTACTGGCATATACTACACCCAGGTAATAATGCGCATCCGCCATCTCAGGGTCTAATTCTAATGCTTTTCTCAATTCATTAAACGCCTCATCACTGTTACCCTTAAGATAATACACCAATCCTAAATTACTATGTGTGTCTTTGTTACCAGAGTTTAATTCGTCTGCCTTGCTTAGCTCCCTCAGGGCCTTATCATATTCCTCAGTAGCAATATACGCAATGCCCAGGTTGAAATGGGCCTTTTCATAACCTGGTTTAAGCTCAATAGATTTTTCGTAGGATGCAATAGCCTTATCATTCAAGTTGTAGTCCTGATATGCAACACCCAGATTAAAATGGGCACTTGAATTATAAGGATCATACTCCAGTACCTTGTTATACTGCTCAAAGGCAAGGTCCATATTCTTCATTTGTTGATAATAGATGCCCAGACGTATACGGGTCTTTGAGTCCTTCGGGTCCATTTCTATAGCTCTTTTATATAGATACAGCTTATCACCCGGCACTCCGATTTTGTTATATGTCTCAGATAACATCTTATTAGCTTTATTATAATCAGGACGAAGTTCAATTGCCTTTCTAAATTCCTTTGCAGCCTCTTCCAGCATTTCCTTTTTAAAATAAATATCTCCCAGTTTATAATAAACCTCAGCAATATTTTCATCCATATCCATAGCCTTCTTATACTCTTGAATAGCCTTGTCAGGTTTACCATCAAGGATGAGTTTGTCCGCCAAGTCTATATGATTTTGTGCATTATCACAGCCTGAAATAATTCCAATTAACAATACCACAAGGAAATAACTATATCTCTTTTGAAATTTAAATAACATCCTCTCTCACCCCTTCCAATCCTCAATGTTTAACCCAACTTCTTTATCTAAAGTAAATGACAAATTCAAGGTTGCGGCTACCCGCCCGAACGTACTGTTCGGTACGGGCGGGCAAAATCGCTCAATTTAGGTATCATTATTATAAGGACACTATCTGTTTGCAATACTGTCTTTCTCACGCTTTGTCATTTTAATCTATTACAGACATCATTGTGTTTCCAATAACCAGTCTTTAAAGCTTGGAATCAAATATCTCTGAACCTGCTCCTTATCTTCTATGCCACGTAACGCCATAGCAGCTCCCTCTTTACCTGTTTTTGCCTTCAAAATCTTGCTGTAAGCGATATAATCACCATACGCCTGTGGTCTGTTACCTAGTTTTGCGTAAATCTGCCCTCTGTTATAGTAGGCATCCTGGTAGTTCCTGTCTATCTCCAGTGTCAAATCATACTCTGCTATTGCCCTCTGTAAATCATCCTTTTTATGATATACCACAGCAATGTTAAATTGAGAATTGATATGTTTTGGGTCAATCTCCAGTGCCTTCCTGTTCATCTTCAGAGCCTCATCCCAATTCTCCCGAAAAGCATACACTATTCCCTTCTGATAATATGCTTCTATACTTTTCGGATCAATCTCCAGTGCCTTGTCGTAGTGCTTCATAGCCTCATCGAAATTCTTTTCCCTGAGCTGTATCATCCCGTAATCAACGTATACAGGAGCGTAATTTGGATTTATTTCCAGGGTCTTCTTGTATTCAACCATCGCATTATCCAGCCTGTCGGTCTTGAGATAGGAAACAGCCAGGTTATAATGTGCATTGTCATAGTCCGGCTGCAATTCTATAGTTTTCATAAGTAGAGGAATGGCCTTATCATCAAACAGATTCATATCCTGATAAGCAACTGCCAGGTTATAATATATATATGGGTTATCAGGATCCAACGTCAGCGCTTCCTCGTATTCAGTGATCGCATTTCTTGTCTGGTCCCACTTATGATAGAGTACCCCAAGATCTATGCGGGCTATAGGGTTATCCGGATCTTCTTCCATAGCATTATACCTCTTTTCAAAATAAGAGTCAGGAGCACCCATTTCTATAAATGTCTCCGACAGTCTCTTATAGGCCTCAACAAACTTAGCATCCAGCTTTATTGCCTCTCTATAATGTTTCGCTGCATCTTCAAGCTCTTGTTTTTCTACATAAGCATTGCCTAAACCAAAATGAGCCTCTGCTGAACCCGGATCTCTTTCAATCGCTTTCTTAAACTCTACTGCTGCTTCCGCAGTCTTGCCCTCTTCTAATAATGTCTTACCCAGTTCAACATGGTCAGTCGCTTTTCCGCAACCAATTAAAGCTACCAGTATTACCAATGGTATTAAAATACCCGTTTCCCTGATTTTGTTTTTGATTGATTTCAACATTTACTCCCTACCTGGAAAAAATTAAAAAATATATTAGAATACTCTATATTATATTATACACATAAAATCTATAATTAGTTTAACTAAATTTTGTATTACAACAAAAAAACCCACCGAAATGGTGGGTTTTTTTAAAATAACACAACACCGCTAAAAAAATAAGGGAGCCAGGCACAGGCCCGGCTCCCTTTAATGTACTTCAAACTTCTATACACACCAAATTAATGATGAACGCCATGCTTACCGGCCTTCATTCCTAACTCCTTAAGCTTCCTGTTGATGTACTCAACCTCAGCTGCAGGTGCATGATGCGTGTCTAACCAGCCCGGCTCTGGACAAAGATCGAATATATTCTTGCCAGGGAACTCCTTAACAATCTTCGCACCTGACAACTCATTCATCCAATCACCCTTCCTCCAGAATTCAGAAGGTACCCAGTTGATTCCTGCCTTCTTCTCAAGCGCAGTAAACCTTCTAGCCTGCTCGGAAGCTGCCTTGGCCTTAACCAACCATCTGTCCATACCAAAGGATCCGTCACAATACGTTGCATCGTTCCATGAACCATGCGCCATTCCCTTGAATATGTATGTCATCCAGTATCCAACACTCTCAAAACATACTCTTTCTATGTCTGAACAGTTGGACATCCTGAACTCACCGGACTGACCCTGCTCACCTCCATATCCAGGACCATCATGATAAGCACCAATCTTCAAACTCCAGACGTGCTCACCAGCCCAGTCAGGATGGAGATCCTTAGGCATTGGCTCACCCATTCCATCTAACTGCAGATTTTCTGCTACCTTAAACGTCTCAGTGTACTTCAGACCTGCATCCTTACAAGCTTCATCCATCGCCTGCAGATTCTCTCTTGCAAACCTTGGTGAATGGCAATCGTCACATACTGATACCCAGGTGTCTCTCTTTTCCTTCCAGAGAGGCGCACCCCTGTCAGCATTAGACATACCCATACTTGTATACACAGTTGAAAGCCTCTGTACGTTGTGATGACCACCTCTTAAATGACAGTACTGACAGGTCGGCCCAACATAATCAGCTTCTGAGAGCTTCTTGGTCAGATCGAACTGAGTAGGATCCCATTTGTTGGTCTGGTATATAACACCGTGTATTGAGATGTCATACGCTTCCCAGTCCCTGTGATCTTTTCCCCAGTGACAAGCCTTACACTGTTCTGACTTTCTGGCCACTACAGGATTGAACTGATGTCTCTGGTGACATGTGCTGCAACGCTCTTCTGCGCTTGTGTGACAGAAAGTACATCCGGCTGTATCTCCCGGAGGCCTCTCAATTGACCATGCGCACTCAATCTGAGCAAAACTTGAACATGATGCGTGTGATCCGATACCACCCTGTGAGTTCTGAACATACTGCTCTTCATGACAGTCACTGACGCCGCATGCCTTTGAACTTGGCATCAACAGCTTCTGGTGGTTGTTACCATGACATGTGTCACAGCCGGTCGGGCTTGGTTCAGCCTTGGCATGTGCACTCTTTTCGTAATCTCTTACGATACCCGGTGTGACTACTGAGTGACATCCCAGACACTCTTTCAGTCTGAATTGACCCTTGATAGGGTTTGAAGGTCTTACTTCGTCCCTGTTGTACATATAGTCAGGGATGTAGTAACGATACGCAGGTAGTGTTCTCCAAAACCTGGAATACTTACCAGGATATGGCGGAGCACCCTTTGGGTATCCCATGTACTTAGCATACAAACCAGAAAAGAAAACCTTTCCGGAATTGTCAGGATCTCCAGGCATACCGTATACCTCGTGCGGCACCCAGTGTGTGATGATCTCTACCGCTTCAGCGTCTTTACTGGAAAAATTCTCGTAAAAACAGAATGCGGCAACAAACACAAGTAATGCAATGAACAACTTCTTAAATCTTAGCATTTATTCTTACCTTCTCCCTTCCATTTCTAACTATTGAAAAATAAAATATCTAATGCGAACTATAAGACAAACGTTTGCAAAGTCTTTTGATTAAATGAATCTTTGTGAAAAAAAATGAGCACCCCCTTTCACTCAATATCATCATTCTAAAAGCCTCACACTTGAGCCGTGGATTATATAATTTTCTAAAAATATGTCAACAAAAACTTGCCAAAAAATACAAACAAATGAAAACTTTTTTCTGATGTAAGGTATTAATGTGAAATTACTACTTTTACCTTCTTTAGAACCCCTTAAGAACTTCCATTTTTATAAAAAATACCAAGGATATTTAACTAAAAATGCATTAGAAGCAGAAAACAAAGCAAGCTAAATGCCGAAATCTAGCCTCTATATAACATATTACATAAGCTATGATATTCAGACCGCTTACAAATATTCTGCTGATCCTAGCGATCCTTTACCGTTATACTCAAAATGTCAGTTTTCCGTCAAGCATAAGAAGTATTTTTGTGCTTCTTCACATAACTACTGCAATTAGCATATCTTATAATACTGTCGAATTTGAACCACTACTATCTATCTTAGACCAAGCCTTTAACTAAAAAATAACTAATATTGATTTTTCGTACTTTTTACCAGTTCACCAACAAATTTCCCGACATTATCAACCAATATCTTGTCATCCTTATTGCCATATTTCTCTATCTCTCTCATAATCGCGCTTCCTACGATTACACCGTCCGCAACCTTTCCAGCCGCCCTGGCCTGCTCAGGGGTAGAAATCCCAAATCCCATGGCAACCGGCAGGCTTGTTGATCTCTTTATGTTTTGGATATTTTCAGTTATATCAGATGGCAATTCACTTCTTACCCCTGTAATACCAACAACAGAAATATAATACAGAAAACCTTGAGACTTTTTAACAATCAATTCCATTCGATCACTTGTAGTAGTTGGTGCAATAAAGCATATTATCTTAAATCCCTCTTTCCTACCGGCTTCCATTATTTCTTCAGCTTCTTCAACAGGAAGATCTGGAATTGTAGCGCCATCAAATCCTGCTTTAACTGCACTTCTAACAAAATTATCACAACCATTCTTAAATAGAATACTTTGTGAAATCATAGACACAATAGGAATCTCTGACTTTTTGCGAACATCTTTTACAAGCTCCAGGATGTCTGAAAGTTTAACCCCTCCTGAAAGTGCTCTGTAATATGATGATTGAATCACAGGTCCATCCGCTATTGGATCAGAAAACGGTACACCTAATTCTATCATGTCTGATCCTTTTCTGTCGAATTCTACAATCAATTCCCTTGTTGCTTCCAGACCAGGATCTCCCGCTGTTATAAACGGGATAAATGCAGGCTCATTTCTATCTTTTAATTCCTTAAACTTGGCATCAATCCTATTCACTTAAATCAGTTTCCTCTTATCGCTAATTACAAATCTATTCCCATCTTTTCGGCAACCTCAAAAGAATCTTTATCTCCACTGCCAGAAAGGTTTATCACAATAATTTTATCTTTATCAATTGTTGGTGCAAATTTAACAGTGTATGCTATTGCGTGAGAAGCCTCAAGAGCGGGAATTATTCCTTCCAGACGTGTACACAGATTGAAAGCGCCTACCGCCTCGTCATCAGTAACTGAAACATACTCTGCCCTTCCTGTATCCTTTAAATAGCTATGTTCAGGCCCAACTCCCGGATAATCCAGACCTGCTGAGATTGAGTGAACTTGAGATGTCTGGCCGTCGTCATCCTGCAACACATAACTCAAGCTGCCGTGAAGCACCCCTTTTTCACCTCTGGAGAGTGAAGCAGCATGTTGTCCCACATCAAAGCCCAGGCCTCCAGCCTCTACACCAATTAGTTTAACATCTTTATCCTCAATGAAAGGATAAAACACCCCTATTGCATTACTACCACCCCCAACACATGCTATTATATAATCCGGTAATCTCCCTTCTGCCTTCCGGATCTGCTCCCTCACCTCCTGCCCAATTACTATCTGAAAATCCCTTACCATCATTGGATACGGATGCGGGCCTACCACAGAACCTATTATATAATGCGTATTCACTACCGAAGACATCCAATCTCGAAGCGCCTCATTAGTTGCATCTTTAAGTGTTTTAGAACCTGTCGTTACGGGAATCACATTTGCTCCCAGTAATTTCATTCTAAACACATTTAAGGATTGTCGCCTTATATCTTCTTCTCCCATATAGACATCACACTTCATACCAAACATTGCGGCTGCAGTAGCAGTAGCAACACCGTGTTGACCTGCACCGGTTTCAGCAATAATTCTTTCCTTACCCATTCTAATGGCAAGCAAGACCTGTCCTAAAGTATTATTAATCTTGTGCGCACCTGTATGGTTTAAATCCTCTCTCTTAAGATAAATTTTTGCACCATTTAATTTCTCTGTTAACCTTTTTGCATAATATAGAGGAGATGGCCTTCCTACATACTCTTTTAAATAATACTTTAATTCCTCATTAAACTTTGGGTCCTCCTTAGCTTTAAGATACTCCTTCTCAAGTTGTTCCAAAGCCGGCATTAATGTTTCCGGTACGAATTTTCCACCATACTTCCCAAAGTGCCCACTCTTGCCTGGAATACTCTGCCCATGCAACACTTCGTTTAGATTTAATTCACCGGTTTTTAATGTTTTCATAATTTACCAACTCCCTCTAACAAAAAAAAGGGTAGCATAGCTAAATACGCTATGCTACCCTTCTAAAAACTACAAAAGTTACCTTAATGAAGATTAATGCTCTTCACCAAAGCAAGGATTATCACCGTGGTCGCATGCATCCTCGACTATATCACCCTCTTGCCTCTTATAGCCGGTAAGCATATCTGTATATTCTCCATGCTTCCAGAAATCATATGCTACATGTTCTATACCGACCTCTTTTTCAAGTGTCGAGATCCTTCTCAATTTAGAAGCCTCATCTTTAATTTCAACGAGTTGTCTGTCCATTACGAATGCACCTGCATTGTAAGTAACATCGTCAATTGAGAAGTGAGCTGCTGCTTTGTATACAGCAGTTACCTGGTAAACAATCATCTCAACAAGAAGCCTCTCTATTCTTGACACGTTATAGAACCTTGGCGCTCCGCCCGGCAACAGATTCATCGTGTGACCACCAGAGTAGTCAGGTGCCAGGTCAGCAGGCATTGGATCAAGCAATCCTTCCAGATACAATCCAACAAGAATGTTAACTGCTTCACGCCACTTTGTGAAGCTAATATGAATCTGCTCATCCATAGCATCCAATTGCATTGATGCCCAACGTGGAGAATGACATCCCTGACATTTTTTTATCCATGCATCCCTCTTTGCTTTATGCTGTGGCGCACCTCTGTCGAGTTGAAACATACCCATATGTGCATATTCAGTTGTCATATGTTGTACATTGTGATTACCATTTTCACCCATATGACAGTACGCACAAGTTGGCGTTCTGTAATTCTGTGGTTTTAACGGTTTTTCCCAATCCCAGGTATCACCTTCTGTTGCGTAAATCTTACCATGATAAGAGTTCTGCCAGAATTCCCACTCAGCATGGTCTACACCCATATGGCAGAGACCACAGTTGTCAGGCTTTCTTGCTTCTGATGATGCAAATTTATGTCTGGTATGACATCCGTCACATCTGTTTCCAGCGATACCATGACATTGAGCACATCCGGCTACTTCTTCCCCAGGTTTTCCAATCTGCCAGGCAAATTCGGTAACAGATATATCCCAAATTGTGTGTGGTTTGTGCGAACCCTGCCCACCGGCAAGATGTTCACCATGTTCCTTTTTATGGCATTTACCACAGGTGTTGTGGCTAGGCATTATCAATTCCTGATGGTTGTTACCATGACAGGCATCACATCCAACAACCTGTTCCTTGTCCATCGCATCTGTCTTTCCACCCTTAAAGTGCTTGCTCAATTTCCAGTCAACAACGATACGCGGAGTTTGGATTGTATGACACAGAACACACTCTTCAGGCTTAAACACTCCCTCAACCTTTTGTGTTGATACATAGTAATCTTCAGGGTTATAGTACATCGCTGTTACAGGTAAGTAATAAAATATGTTTTTAAACTTACCCTCACCCGGCAATACTTCATCCGGCCCTGTGTATCGAGCTGTCAATCCAAAGACATACATCGTTCCGTCATCATCATCCCCAACAGGCTGTCCGTAAATCGAAGATGCTACATCCTGAAACGTCGGAGCAGCTTCATCTGCATTTGCGGTTTTGCAGAAATTCATCGGCAAAATCGCACAGCCGGCAATAACAGCCAGCATTAATAAATAGCCTCTAACTGAATGAACCATTCTTCTCTGTTCTCCTTTCTTCTCTAGACTAAAAGATACCAATCCAAATAAGGTCTAAAAAAACTCAAATATGGTTAATAAAATGCTACAAATATTATATCTGATTCTTCTCAACTCACAAGTCAATGTTAATATTTACTCACAAACATAAACACCATGTGTATCAACGTTTTAGAGTAAATACGTAAATTCCACACCTACTCGTTACAGATGGTGAATTATACTTATAACGGATTACTTGTCAAGCGGATTTTGAGATAAAATGAAATAAAAAAAGCTGGCATAGCTTTCAAACTCCTGCTATGCCAGCTTTGTGTTAATAAATGCTCTAAACTGAGCATCAAGAATTCAAAAATACTACAATCCTTATTTGCCTCGATATCCTGGATAAGGGTCTGGGCCCTGAATATTATCCCACTGAGCGCCCAAATCTACCCATTCAACAAACAAGAATCTTTCTTCTGGTGTCAACATCTTATTATGCATAACCCTAGCTTCAATTGGTATAGCTTTAGCCCTTGGTGCAAACTGTGACAATTCTTCTTCATACAAACGCCATATGAGAAGACTGTTTATAGCAGCACTAGGGTTAACATACTTTCCACCAATGTTAGTATCCCTTCCTCTCTGTGGAGCCAACAGACTGTTATATGATTGGCTGAATGCAGCAACACCATTAACAGATACCAGATCTGTGCTACCACTCAGATTAGGAGTCTGAGTATGACCATGACAAGAAGCGCACTTTGCGTCTATTATTGGCTGAATGTCTCTCCTGAAGTCAACTGTTCTCAGTTTGTCGATATAAAGACCTTCAACTGTCGCAGAAGTAGTACCTGAAGCACCACCATAATAAACGTCTGCCGGTACCATAACGCTATCACCGTGCTTTACTCCGGCATACTTTCCATTCTTGTCAACTCTTAAGTGTTCCCACATAAACGGAGAATCATAATGGCTCAAATCACTGAACCACCAGTTATAAAGAGCTTTGGTATGAATGTTCAGATAACCCTTCTTATCATAAGAACCCCAGTGACAGCCCGTACAAATTCTTCCACCATAAGGCCTTACATATGCCCATGCCAGTTGTGTCTGTACTGCCATTCCTCTGTCATCCAGTATCTGTGTGCAGTAAGGCTCATCACCTGGATGTGAACTTACAACTGAACCATCATCCTCAACATACTGATAACCAAACATACGTCTTTGTGAGAAAGATGTACCTGAGTTAGAGCTTGATTTATCGCCACCAAGAAGATGGCTACCAGCACCCTGTACAAACCTGCTGGCATCCGGCTCATTAGTCTCTACTGCGTTAAGTACCCTTATAGCCTTTATATCACCATGCTCCATTACCTTTGCTCTCTGATGTGGATATGGACCAATCGGAAGATTTGTCAATGTTGTATCAAAGCATATAGTTGTACTCCATGAGTGAGGATATCCCTCAACATTAACCTGGTCAAATGGCTGGTACGTTACAGTTGTAACACCAAAATGATCACCTGCAACAAATGCATTTATCCATCTTGGTTTGTAACGTGGATAAACAGGCTGAGGCTGATGATCATTCCACTCCGGATCATCATAAACTACCTCAGAAACTGTACCATTGTCAACACTGAACCAGTGTAGACCAAAGTCACGTCTTTCAGCAGAAGAAACCATTAAACGGCCATCCGGCAATGGATGCGGACTTCTGTAGAGTCTGCCATCATTGCTCAACCTGGATTGCGTTTTAGCATGAGGAGTAGTCCAGCTAACCCTGGCAAGATTACCTATACCAGAATTATTGTCCAAAGCCTCAATGTAATACACATAACCATCTGAAGCCTCTTTTGCCGAAACCTTAGGCGTGCTTGGCTGCTCGCTAACCTCATTACCATAGATGTGTCTTGGGTAAGCGCCAGTCCAGTTGTTAACTAACAGGCATGTGCTGCCTTTAGAATTATTATGTGTACCATTTGCCTGTGTACTGCTGTACAAGATGTTTCCATCACGAGTCAGTGTAGGATCAAAATTTGAACTTACATTGTATGTGATCTGGTCAATAACAGTATCAACATTCGGCATATCGATACCTACTAATAAGTGACCGCAGATACGATCCATAGACTTTCCACCCTGCGGATCAAGCCTGTATAAGTCAAAAGCGAATGGTCTTCCAAATTCATCTATTGAACCATCTGGAGAATAAGCAACCATCAGGAAACCCATCTTTGGAACTGTACCACGAGGAGCCCAGTCACCTTCAAAATACCTGGCCCTTGATATAACTCTACCTTCACCTTCCTCAATAGCACCGGCTGCATAATAGAGAGGGGACCTGAATGTACCAGGCGCATCAGTCATCTGCCTTACGCCTGAACCATCAATATTCATCTCCCATATCTGACTGCCACCACCATTTTTGTGAACACCTGCAAATGCAATCTTTGAACAATCCCAGTTAAGGCAAGGATCATAAGCGCTCTGGAAATCTTTTGTAAGCACAGTCACTTTCCTTGACTTCATGTTGTAAGACACAATCCTGCTATCATTAGATACGTAATTAGGGTATTGATGATACGGGTCGCCTGCCAGTGTAGGCTTTGACTGGGTAAAAACAACAGACTCAACGTTTCCTTGAATCTGTTTTGACATACCCCAGTAATCCGCCCAAATAGCTTCACCAGGCTTTGGACCACCAGTCATAACCTGCGCCTGACAGTCAGCACTGCTAAAAAGCCCCCATATTGCAACAACACCAACCAATGCTATTGACTTTAAAAATCCCATCTTCATAAGTTGGTTTACTCCTTTCCTTTTTAATGTTAATTGAAACACAAATTATAAGACAACGAAAGTTTTCATAGAGAATAGTCTCCAGCAATTAGCTGGAGACTATTTTCCCTAATAAAGAACTATTATAAAGCCTTCATGAACTCAACAAGATCCTGCAACTCTTGATTACTCAGATGTGATGTAACCCCATGCATATCTTGTGTAGTAGCTGTATTATCTATGGTATTCATCAGAGTCTCAGCGCTACCATCATGGAAATATGTACCTGAAGCGTAAATATCTCTCAATGTAGGCGTATCAAACTCTTTTACAAGATCAAGTCCGATAATTGGAACATCGTACTCTTCACCATAAGGATCAACACCGGTCTCAAGAACTGTTGTATTAAACACAGCTCCAGGAGTTGTCCTGAATCCATCAGCACCAATTCTACCTGTTCCAACGTCATGAGTCTGTGCGTCACTGAATAAGGCTCTTGGGTTCTTTGGATCGCCAGGATGGCACTCAATACATCCAACCTTAGGATCACTAAATACCTTCCAGCCTCTCTTCTGTGCTTCTGTCATTGAACCATCTTCATTCCTGAAAGGACTTCCTGTAAACTCTAAAGACCTGATGTAAGCAATCAAGGCCTCTAATCTTTCAGGAGAGAAATTCTCACTTCTGAACACAAATCCAGGATCTCGTCCGCATACCCTGTCGATCGATGAAGCAGCTCCAACGATTTCATCAGGATGACCTGTAAATCCTTCATGCCTGAACGGAGGAAGATACCTTCCGCCTCGGATATACTTTGTGTTCTTCCAACTGCCCCATCCTTCATCTCCAAGATCCCAGATCAAGCCTGTTGTCTGACCTCTTTCATAGTGGCAGCTTGCACATGAATACTCACCCTGCAGTGTCCATGATGCTTCATTAAACTGGAACTGTCCATATCGGACCAATTCGCTCTTGTAAGGAGAGTGCTTCACCCTGTAATGTACTTCAGGAACTGTCAACGGCTCTCCCCTTGGAAGCGGCTCCCACACAATACCTGTCTGTACTGTATCCATAACCTGAGGGTCATCACCTGTCTGGATAATTGACAAGTCATTTGTGAAATAGTTTGCAGCGTATAAAGTCTTATCATCCGGAGAAAGAGCAACTGAACTTGGGCCGAGGCCTACATTTACCCTTTTAACCAGATAATCAACCATCAAAGTCAGGTCATTCTTCATGTCATCAAGCTCTTCCTGAGTGCTTGAAGAAACGATAGCAAGCAACGCTTCCAGATCAAGGACAGTTATCCTGTGCATACTCCTGATACCAATAAAAACATACTTTCCTTCTGAATCAATTGCTAATCCATAAGGATTACCATCGTAATTGTTGTGCTCATCCAGAGGCATGCTTGCAACCTTTCCACCGGCCTTGGTCTCAACAACAGCAATGTTGTTTGAGAATATCTGTGCATTCTCCGCTTCACATACAGGCAGCCAGTTCTTTGGCTGTTCCATTGTAACAAGCACATATGCTCCATCAGGCGTATACTCAATACCTCTCAAGTTTGCACTCTGATATATATTTCTGTGCTCAGTAACCCTTCCTGTTGCAAGATCTATGAAGTCAATACCCCTGTTGATCTTACCTGTTGTATCAAGGCATACTGCCGCAGTTTTTCCGTCAGGGGAAATAGCTATATCCCTTGGGCCGTAATCAGTTGTCCTGATCTCACCGATTTTGCTATTCATCGCAGTGTCAATGATATCAACTGAATTCCACATACTACCGGAACAACATACATAAGCCTTTGAACCGTCTTTAGACAGCTTGATACTACAAGGCCAGTCACCAACTTTTATTGTCTTAACAACCGCCTTGTTACCTACATCAATAACTGATACAGTATCACTCTCTGCATTACACACATACAAAGTACGTCCGTCCAGTGAAAACACAGACGCTTCAGGTTGAACCTGAACAGGAACCTCTCCGGTCACCTTGTTAGACCTCGCATCAACAAACGTCACGCTATGGCCAGACTGATTGCTCAAAGCCAATGTCCCACCATCAGGCGAAACAGACACGTGAAATGGTGATGGATGCTCTGTTCTCACCCTTGTACCCTGTATGAAGCCGGCACCGGCGCTTTGAGCCAATGCTAAGCTCAACACCCCAGCACCCAAGAAACCTAATAACCAAGCCTTTTTCTTCATTCTTCACCTCCAAAACATAAAATTATAAAATTGTATTGCAACATCACTACTAAAAATCAGGAACATGAGGACATGTTCCTGACTCCCTGCAAAGGGTGTCAAGCGGTCCTCCACACTCCTTACAATTACCGTATGTCAATAGATGTTCTGCATATTCCTTCTTTTCATCAATCTCAAACCCTGCTCCCGGTTCGGTAAACTCCTTACCACATTTTGTACACTTGAAGTCAAGCTTTGCTCTAGTCATATTAGCTGTCAAGTCATCATT
Source organism: Candidatus Scalindua arabica (assembly GCA_018263435.1). Classification (GTDB taxonomy): domain Bacteria; phylum Planctomycetota; class Brocadiia; order Brocadiales; family Scalinduaceae; genus Scalindua; species Scalindua arabica. Next base: position 14,515 of record JAANXD010000074.1, read on the forward strand.
GCACAATTCGCAAAAGCCAATGTTAAAAGCATAGCAAGTCTTGGAATTCTCACATTTATCGTTTACGCAATGATATGTTTTCCTTAAACATGACCAAGTCTCTTCCATTTTATGCGTAGCAACTTCTTCACCAGCTTTATGTTTCTTGGTATCCCAGATGTATTTCAGATTACCGCATTCATTCCAGGTAAAGACCTCCTTGCATACTGTGCACCAAAACAACTTTTCATTCTCTTTCTTTGGACATGCTTTTTCGCCCTCTGCTACTGCAAAATTCATCTGGCTACCCAAGAACAAAACCACACAAAGAAAGGCACTAAATAACAAAGCTTTGCCAATGTAACGTCTTAATGTATACACCTCTTCACCCCCTTTCATACTATTTTAACAATATAACACGCAATATACCAGGAAAGAGCATATCACGTGCCAAAGCACTACTGCCTTATACATTTGACGTAAGCCATTTAGCACGAAAGCCTTGATTAAAAGCTTTCGAAAGCACTTTCCAAATGGCACCAAAAAACTGGCTCAAAAAAGCCAATATGCCATTCCAACCGCCAGTAATCTATCAAAAACTGCAATCAAAATCAATAATTTTAATTTTAATAAGCAGCTTAGTTATTATCGTATTTTTCCAATCTATACCTGAATGTTCCCCTGGTAAGACCCAGCAACTTAGCCGCCTTAGTTTTATTGTTTTTGCTTTTCTTCAGCGCCTGCAAAACAAGGTGCTTTTCCAATTCATCTATTGAAATCCCCTCTGGCGGCAGATTAAAATCCACCATCTTTAATACATTCCCTTTACCATTCTCATAGCCCGACACAGAATCCCTAACTAAAGCCAGCGGAAGATGTTCTTCTGATATCAAGTCACCCTTACTCAGGATTACGGCTCTTTCCAGGCAATTTCTCAACTCCCTCACATTGCCCTCCCACCTGCTTGAAACAAGTATCTTTTCTACTTTCTTTGTCATTTTTAACGATAGTTTACCCATTTTAACAGAAAACTGCTCAACAAAGTCCCGTGCTAATGGCAAAATATCCTCAGGCCTTGCCCTGAGTGGAGGTATATTTATTGGAAACACATTAACGCGATAATATAAATCCTCTCTAAATTGACCTTTTTTAACATACTCTTCAAGATTTTTATTACTGGCACATATAATCCTTACATCAACTTTAACTGTTTCCGACCCTCCAAGCCGCTCCAGCTCTCTTTCTTCAACAACTCTTAACACTTTGGCTTGAACAATGGGATTCATTTCCGATATTTCATCGAGAAACAGAGTGCCTCCGTTAGCCAACTCAAAACGGCCTTTCTTGCATTTCTCTGCACCAGTAAATGCACCCTTTTCATAACCAAACAATTCACTCTCTAATAAATTCTCAGGCAACGCAGCACAGTTTATCGTAACTAATGGGCCGCTCTTCCTTAAACTATTAAAATGGATGGCCCTTGCTACAAGCTCTTTCCCCGTACCACTTTCTCCATAGATAAATACGGTAGAATCCGTTCTGGAAACATCTCCAGCTAATAAAAGCACTTCTAATATCTTAGGTGAATTACCAATAATATTTCCAAAATTATAATGCGACTCTAACTCCTTTCGAAGATACCTGTTTTCCATTGTCAAAGATCTCATTTTCAGGGCTTTTTCTACTGCGACAGAAAGCGTACCATCTTCAAATGGTTTTGTAATGTAATCAAACGCTCCTTCCTTCATCGATTCAACCGCCGTCTCGATGGAGTCATCCCCTGTCACAACAATCACAGGCAGTTCAGGATCCATTGACTTCACCTGTTTCAAGAATTCTAATCTGCCCACCTTGGGTACTCGCAGATCAGTAATGATTAAATGAAGCCTTTCGTGCTCAACAAAATCAACTATCGAAGTTACGTCTTGCGCCTTAACAACTTCGATATTTTCCATCTCGTCAAAAATAACCTTGATATTGCGTATTATACGTTCCTCGTCATCAGTTATCAGCACCCTGCTAACCATAAAAATACCCTACGAAAAATTGGAACAGCAAATTTTTGCTTATCAGAACGCAAAAATACTAAAAATATCAAAATGAATATTTTTGGTCAAATCTACAAAAACAGAAGCAAGGGAACATATTAGCGACGACAACATAAAACCGACCATAAGCAAACCAACTCCAAGAAGCGGAAGCCCCATCAGCTTAGATACAAACTTGGCCTTGCGAGATGCAGGTGGAACCTTAAGCTCCTCCAACTGCCCTTCTTCTTTCAACCTCTCATAATAAACACCTCTCTCGTGCTTAAAGTGCTCTTCGTCAATCCTTCCAGTAAACATTGCTTCATCTACAGGTATATTCTCCGGCAAGAGGTGGGTATGCAAAAAGTGAATGGAAAAGATGAAGCCTGCAGCCAGCAAGGCTTCATACCTGTGAGCAACGAGTGCGATGCTTGGCAAATCTATAAAGGTCGCAAGTTCAGCAGGTACTAAATTCGCGGATTGTACTGGAAACCAAAGGATAAATCCTGTAACAGCCATAACCATAGTGCCCCACATAAGCGAAAGATATTCAAACTTTTCCCAATAGATATATCTATCAAACTGTGGCCTTTTCCCCAATCTGAAAAACCACAAGATATCTCCCAATATATTTAATAAATCCTTTGGCTGAATCAACAAAGATTCCGGTCCCCAGAAAATGTTCCTATTCTTCCTTACAAGGGTTTCAAAGGCTAGAAACGCAAAGTGCAGAAAGGTTGCAACAAAAGTTATCAAAGCACAAATCCTGTGAATATTACCAGCGGTAGGATAACCACCCATAAGATTATACAGGAAGTGAGCCCATCCATAATCTTTGAAAACCAGCGGCATTCCGGTTAACACCAACCCAAAGAAACTAATTATTATAAGAAAATGACCAAAACGGTGAAACAGGCCAAATCTTAGATAAGTAGTATTACCATTACTTGTCATGTTCTGATTCCTTTCCTTTTCGCTCGTCCAATAATGTGCCTAACCACGACAAAAGCATATGCGTTCCAAATTGTGCAAAGGTTATTACCAAAATGCCCACATACATAATGAAGAGAATTGTCAATATTATCTGCGGACTCTTTATAATGCTGCCAAGCTGACCAGGATCTTTCCTGATATTCAGCAAGGCACCAACCGCAGATTTGTAATAACCAAGGTTTTTATATTGCGGATGTGCTACATGTTTAATAAAGCTATCACTGGCACCCGGATGGCATTTACCGCACGTCTCTTTAGCATTTTCCGGGCCCAGAGTAGACTCTGGATCTGATGAGTTCAATATGGTATGTTGGCCATGACAATCAACACACGTTGCTATGTCAGTATCTACATGCCCCATCGCTGTAACCTGGCCATGCAGATTATTACGATAAGAATCATAGTATTCAGTGTGACACCCACCACATTTTCCTATAGTATCCATCCTGTGATACAAATCATCAGCCCTGGGAGTATCACGTTTGGACTTCTCTCCTGCATGGCAATGTTTACAGGTAGGAAGCTCCACACCTTTTTCCCGCATCAAATTTGCGTGACTACCTTCAAGAAATGTTTCGGCAGGATCGTCATGACAAAATGTTATACAATCAACAGGCTGCAAATTAGGATAATGCTCGCCTTCTGATTCTTCTAAATCAGCATGACAATCAATACAGTAAAAATCCTCACCGCCATGAGCAGATGCATGATATGCATCTTCATCAACCAGCATAGAGACAAGCTCTACTTCGCCGGTAACAGGATCGATTCTTACCTTATCCTCCACCTCTGCAGGATCTGTATGACACTCTAGACAGTCACTATTCTCCTGAGCGAAGATATTTTCTGAAGAAAAAGTAGAAGTGAAAAACAAAAGACATGAGAAAAGAGATGAAATAAATACAAATCTACAAACTTTACTATCCCTATATATTTTTATCGTTGTTTTCAGCAAAGATACCACTTTATGATTTCCTCCTCTTGTTTGAAAGAAAGATAGTACATTTAAACAGTGGGTCAAACTTTCACTACAGCTACGCAACTTTTATTAAAAAGCAGAACACAATCATCTCCCCTCCTCATAAATAGAAGGAGGGGAGAGAAAGAATAACTTACTGCCGTTACTTTTTTAAAAGCTACTAATGTGAAGCTTTAACTTTACAAATTAATTACTAAAGAAACAAAAAACCATTACAATTAATCGTTAGGCGGACTTGTCTTATACCACGGATCCTGCTCTATGTACCCCTTCCATTTCTTTTTATCCACCTTAGGCAAAACGTCATCTATAGCATCATGGTCTCTGTGATCGTCTCTCTTAATGTAATCTTTAGTGAAGATCCTGTCATTACCTTCGCTGTTTTTTGTACCTTCGCACTTAGGGCACTTATTCTTGGCCTTTGCATCTTCCCAGTGGCATTGTAGACATTGCTCTTTTATTGTCTTGTACTTATTTATGCCGGCTACGAGCAAGCCAGCATCGTATTGCGCTTTTCTGGCCATCATTGGGTCTTCCTTTAACAGCTTTTTAAATGCGTCTTTACCCTTCTTCTTGTAATTTTTCTTTACCTTAATGTATCCCTCTCCCGGACCGTGACATGCTTCACATCCAACGTTTTCAATAAAGTTCTTACTACCCTTCTTAGACTTCCCCCTCTTTATCTTCATACCCAACGCTGTGGCATGGCATTTCAGGCACTCAGGATTACTCTTATCTTCATCGGTTTCTAACCTTCTAAAAGTATTATAATGCTGATTCTTCATCTTCTTGTATTCTGTACCTTCAAAACAGCCCTTTGACAAGTGGCATTTACAACCTGAATTACTCATGAATTTCCACTTCTGCTTTGCGCCAAAACTCTGGCTACTTTGAAAGATTATAAGCGACAAAGAAAGAACTACAGACACCATGATAAATCTTCTTAAATTACAACCGAACATACTATTACCCCCTTCTCCTTAAGCTTAATGCAATTGTTATCTTATTAATCTCTTACCGACAGATTTTTCAATAAAAAATAGTGTGGCCAGAATGTGCCAGTTACCCTTTTTTATTGGATCGGGATTTTATCAAGACCATTTTATTGTGTCAAGAAAAAATTATAAATGTTGTTTGCAATGTAGAAACCCGGCATAAGGCTTGGAATTTAAACACGTTACAGTGTGGTTTAAATGCTTTGTTGTTGTTATTTCTCACCTATGAGATTTTCAACAAAATGGGTGTCAATATCACCGGTAATAAACCTTTGATCAGAAATGATATTAAGATGAAGTGGTATTGTTGTCTTTACACCTTCAATCCTGTATTCGGTTAAGGCTCTTTTCATACAGGCAATCGCCTCTTCTCTGTTCTTTTTATGCACTATCAACTTACCTAAAAGTGAATCATAGTACGGAGGAACCTCGTATCCCGCACAAACATGCGAATCCACCCTGACACCTTTTCCTCCCGGAGCGCTGTACATTGTTATCTTACCAGCATAAGGCCTGAAATCATTATCCGGGTCTTCCGCATTTATCCTGCACTCTATTGAGACCCCTTCACTTTTTATCTTCTTCTGGCGCAAATTTAATCTCTCGCCATAAGCAATTCTTAATTGTTCTGCTACCAAATCTATACCAGTAACCATTTCTGTTACAGGATGTTCAACCTGAAGCCTTGTATTCATTTCTATAAAATAGTATTTCCCCTCTCCATCCACTATAAATTCTACAGTACCAACATTAGTATAATTAACTGCCTTTGCCAGCTTTATGGCCGCCTTACAAATGTCTTCACGCAATTGATCTTTTATATTAGGAGCCGGTGCCTGTTCCACTAACTTCTGATGCCTCCTTTGAACTGTGCAATCCCTCTCGCCAAGATGTATTACATTACCATATTTATCTGCAACTATCTGGACTTCGATGTGACGTGAATGTTCTATGTATTTCTCCATATATACGGAAGAATCTTTAAACGCTACTTCTGCCTCACGTTTAGCGATTGCAAGCGAATTAACTAAACTTATATCATTATGCGCAACCCTCATACCTCTCCCACCACCACCAAAAGAGGCTTTTATCAAGACAGGATAACCTATCTCGTGAGCCACCTCCAATGCCTGTTGCTGATTTTCTATAACTGAATCACTGCCAGGAATAACAGGTATTTTATTTTCAATTGCTAAATTTCTAGCTTGAGTCTTATCACCCATCTTAGTCATAACCTCGGAGGCAGGCCCAATAAAAACAATATTGGAAGATTCACACACTTCTGCAAAGTGACTATTCTCAGCTAAAAAACCATAACCCGGATGTATAGCCTCTATATCTGTAATCTCTGCCGCACTGATGATACCCGGAATGTTTAAATAGCTTCCTTCAGATTCACCAGGCCCTATACAAACATGAGCATCTGCATGCTGTAAATACAGAGCATCTTTATCGGCTTTTGAATATACGGCAACAGTTTCAATACCAAGCTCTTTACAGGTTCTAATTATTCGAAGGGCGATCTCACCCCTATTTGCCACTAAAATCCTTGAAAACATGGTCTGCGCTAATCCTCCTTATTTTCACGCCTTTCACATAATAACGAAAGGAACTAAATAGGCCTTCAATATTTGAACGGAAAACTATTTTTCTGTGTATAGAGAAATGTCGGATTTGATAATACTTGCGTGGACTCAATATTGCGTGTGAATAAGAGCAACAACAAAAAAGTACAGTTCGTAATAATTTGCCCGTTTATCAAATAACTGCCATAACTAAAGAATACTGCTTGGAACATATCCCTCATTCAGATGCTTCTACACAAAAAAGAGGCTGTCCATACTCAACAGCAGTACCGTTCTCCACCATCACCTCTACAATTTTTCCCTTTATCTCAGCTTTAATTTCGTTCATAATTTTCATGGCCTCAATAATGCAAACAACAGTATCCTCGTCAACATCATCTCCAATATTTACATAAGGATCTGCACCCGGCGCACTGGTATAAAATGTACCGACCATTGGGGCCACAACCTCCGCAACACCAGACTCATCTTTAGACGGTAAATATTTAGTAGAACCTTCCTGTTGTAATGATGGCTTTACGGCTGGCAACTGAACACTGGTTTGTATCGAATCCAGGCTGTTCCTTTTCAGGCGTATTTTGGTTCCTTCTTCTTCAACCTCGATTTCTGCAAGGCTGTTTTCATTCATCAACGAAATTAAATTTTTTACCTTTTCAATTAGATCCATTTTGAAATGTAGTTTTATTTTCTATAATAGTAAAAGCCTTATCCACTGCCTCCTTAGCACTTTCACACTTAATTATACCATCGACATAACTTTTTTCGTCAGGGTAAATTCCATCAGATAGTTGACCTAAATCCCAGGTATGGAGACCGATAACAGGTTTCTTTTTTATAAGGGCATAGCTGATTTCAGTAAGAGTGCCGAGCCTGCCATTTACGGCAATTACAACATCTCCTGAATAAGCAACTAAGACATTTCTCGCAAAACCCAAACCGGTTGGCAATGGAATATCTATATAAGGATTTGCACTATCAGGATCTTCGCCGGGAATTATCCCGACAGTAAGACCGCCTCTCTCCTTTGCACCTTTTGCAGCTTCAGCCATTACACCGCCAAGGCCGCCACATATTAAAACAGCACCACGCTCTGCTATTTCTCTCCCCACCTCATTAGCAATCTTTGCAATTTGAGGACTTAGTGTACCATCATTGCTTCCACTTCCTATTACAGATATACAAATCTTCCTCGGCATTATCTATTTATTGACAATTTTATCTTCAAGAGCTACCAAGTCAATATCAGAAAGAAGATCAAGACAAAAACTAACTTTTACATTACTTTCGCCAAGTACTTTTGCAAGCTTGCACGCCTCTTCTTTAGTCAAGCCAATCGTAACATCAGGTAACAACTTTCTCCTATTCACCACTTGCATATCTTCCTCCCAATAACGAACAGGAAACACAGTTGAGAACCTTTTATCATATTTGATTAGTTTATCAAGTGTTTTTATTTTATATACTGCTATTGCATTCTAGAATAGTTCGACTTTCCTACAAGAACGTAATCTAGTTTACCATGAATACATTCAGGTTTCAGCACTAATATTTCTTACCAGAATGACATTTTTACTGGTTCATTCCTGCCCCTTAATGCAACATCAATGTGTGAACCTTTTACAAAGAAAGAAAATGCAAGATTATTATGTGCATTGTTGTCATAAGGATTCCCTTTGATAACATCTTCATATTTCTCAATGGCCTCTTCATACCCTAATATTGGCACCATAATTCCTGGTTATATGATAAGAAGCAGTTTCACTTTCAATAATTGCTCTTTCTACTTTGCCATCTGTATTATTTAAGGTGCCATTCACATTCTCCAGGCTATCATGTGCCTTTCCTGAAACCTTTTCCACTGCTTTCTCTTCATCAGATTCCCGTAATTTTTCTATGTTAGAAGTCCTTTCATTTTGATATTGATCAAATTCAGGCTTTTCTATTTTAACCTTGCTTGTCACTATTACTTCCTCTATTACTTTATTTTCTGGAGGCATTTCAGGCTGATCCTTAAGAAGACCACCACCTTCAATCTCTAAGATCTTATTAAACTCCATAATTGCCTTATCAAGTTCTCTGTTTTTCGCATAGTTTATGCCGAGATTATAATGTGCCTTTCCAAGAACATCCTTAACCTGAGTAAAATCCGGTGTAATATCTAATGCCTTGTCAAACACGGTAATAGCATTGTTATATTTTGCTTCCTCCAGGTAGGAAGCGCCTAATTCATAATATATTTCACTTAGTGAATTCTTTGCAATTAAGTGCCCCGGTTTGAGCTTTAATACCTTTTCGTATTCCAACTTTGCCCTTTCCAGTTTTTCTTCTCCTTTATAGGCATTCCCCAGATTAATGTGCGCCTTAACCTCATCTATCTTTGTTTTCGAATTCTTATCTGCCGATAATACATGGAAGACAATCTTTGCGACTGCCTCATCAAGATTAATATCTATCGCTTTTTTAAACTCAGCTTTGGATTTGTCCATCAGGCCTTTCAATACATATGCCGTACCTAATTCTACATGGGAATCCAAGTGTTGCGGATTTGTTTCTACCGCATTTCTAAATTCCAGGATTGCCTCATCAATCAGGCCTTTTTCCGCGTAGAAAGTTCCGAGATCAAGATGGGCAAGCCCTATTGGGCTCAGGTTCGCCTTATCTGATACATTTTTCTGGTCATTCTCATCATCTGATATTTTCGGCACATCCGGTACTTTAGCTCTAAATGTTGGGGAGGCCTCTTCATTATTAAAATCCGCCACTACGTTGCTAATTTTCTTTTTATCAGTTGCTTTGCTACCAACAAATTGCTTCTTTTGTGTACTGATTTCTATTGAAGATTGATCTTCTGCGGGAATCGCCATGGCTCCAATCTGACCAACCATACCATTCCCATCAGGAACTGTCACCTCACCATATGATCCCTTTACTACGTTAGTTGTATTGGCAGTCATCTTACCAATATCCTGTTTTCTTTGTGCACTAATATCTAATGCAATATTTTTTTGTACATCTTTATAAAAAGGATTAATACTTGCCACTTTTTCCCATGTAATGATTGCTTCATCATGATCACCTCTATAATAATGTACCAATCCAAGACTATATAGTGTGTCTATGTTACCAGGCTTAATCTGTAGTGATTTCCTATATACAGAAACAGCATCGTCGTAATGTCCTTTATTGAAAAGAATAGGGCCCATATTATCAAGAGCTGAAGTATTTTCAGGTTCAACAGCAAGAACCATTTTAAATTGAGCAATAGCTTTATTTATCAATCCATTATCCCTATAAACAGCTCCCAGACTGAAAAGTGCCTCAGGATCATTCGGTCGTTCAATCAAGATTTGCTTGTATTCGCTAATGGCCTCCTTATACATTTTGTTTTTGGTGTAAGCAGCTGCAAGGTTGTAACGGGCATCTACCATATCTGGATTTATTTCAAGCGCCCTTTTCCATGAAGAGATAGTCTTGCTAAACAACCTTTTCTCTTTGGTGTCTGGATCTACTTCAAGCGCCTTTCTCCATTCAGAAACTGCTTTGCAAAACAATCTTTTTTCATCATATACATTTCCAAGGTTGTAATAAGCATCTGCAAAGTTGGGATTAATCTCAATTGCTCTTTCCCATGCATCAATCGCTTCATCGATCATGCCCTTATCGAACAAAACCGAACCCAGATTGTTATAAGCATCAGCATAATTTCTGCTAATCTTTATAGCTGCCTCATATGACTTATGTGCCGAATCCAACATATTTTTATCATAATAAGCATTCCCCAAACTATAATAGGCTTCTGCATGATCAGGACTTAATTCTAGAGTATAATTGTATTCTTCGATTGCATTATCTAATTTACCTGTGTTTACATAAACAATCCCAAGGGAATAATGCGCTTCAGGATCTTCAGGATTAATTTCAATTGCCTTTTTAAGTATTTTTGCAGCCTCTCTAAACATACCCCTCTTGGTATATGCAACTCCCATATTGAAATATACATCAATGTCAAACGGTGTAATCTCTATCACCTTTTTCCATGCCGACACTGCTTCTTTTAACAACCCTTTTTCCTCATAGGCATTTCCCAAATTATAGTACGCTGCTGCAAATTCAGGATTAACTATTACAGCTTTTTCCCATGCTGAAATTGCATCGTCTATATTACCTTTATCATAATAAGAAATCCCAAGGTCATAATAGAAATTACGCTCATCATTGCCAAAAACCATACTTCCCGGCAGTACGAGAAGCGCTAGAACGACCAAAAGCGGAATTATGCATTTTTTCTTCATTTTTGCCGTTATTCTCTTATTCTTCACTTTAAGTAGTTTCAGAAATTATACGGGATTTTTCAGAATTCATGCTAAAATACTTTGAAATACTTGCATATTCTACAAGATTCTACCATCATGGAAAGTCGTTTAAATTACTTGTATATAATTAGTTATGACTGAAAGCCGAGTTTATTTTATGTATTATATTACAGAATCATACGAATTGCCTTTGAATACAAAAGTCTAACACGATGGAATGATAGGTCTTACGATACGTACTGCAAGTCACGGCCTAAATCTGTCACCAGACCATTAAAAATGCAGCTTTTCAGTGTGGGATGTATTGCATGTTTCTATGCAAAAAACGCCTATAGAAACATTACAAGTTCTTTACTCGTATCATATTAGAAAGAAAAAATCAATATAAATCTTTTAGAAATGCTCAATTACCAAGGTTTATCCAAACGCTTTTTACCTGTGTATATAACTCCAGGGCATGAACCCCCAACTCTCTACCAAAACCACTTTGCTTAAACCCGCCAAAAGGTGAAGCAGCATCGAAGGAATTATAAGTATTTATCCAGATCGTTCCGGCTTTTAAATCCCTGGCAAGCCTGTGCGCCTTCTTTATATCTCTAGTCCAAACAGCAGCAGCAAGGCCGTAAATTGATCTATTACTTTGCCTTACCATATCATCAACATCATCAAACGTAATTGCAGACACAACCGGGCCGAATATCTCCTCACGTGCTATTTTCATATTGTTATCAACTGCATCAAAAATAGTAGGCTTAATAAAATATCCCCTCTCTCCACACCTCTCACCACCCGTTACCAATTTTGCACCTTCCTGCTTTCCACTATCAATATAGCCTAATATCTTATCAAACTGTTCCTTGGAAACCTGTGCTCCCATCTGAGTGCCAGCGTCTTCAGGGTTTCCGACACTCAGGCCGGAAGCCCTGCTTGATAATTTATCCACGAATTCATTATGAATACTCTTTTCAAGGAATAATCTGGAACCTGCACAACAGACTTCACCCTGATTGAAAAATATGCCTGTCATAGCGCCGGAAACGGCACTATCTATGTCGGAATCTGCAAATACAATATTGGGAGACTTTCCGCCTAATTCCAGTGATACCCGTTTTAAATTCTTTGAAGCTGCCTGCATTATGATGCGTCCCGTAGTATATTCTCCCGTAAAGGCGATCTTATCAACATCCATGTGCTCAGCAAGAGCAGCTCCTGCCGTGGGTCCATAACCTGGAACAATGTTCAGGACACCATCCGGCAAACCAGCCTCCTGGCAAATCTCACCTAGCCTCAATGCGGTTAACGGAGTCTGCTCGGCAGGTTTTAAGACTACTGTATTACCACAGGCTATAGCAGGCGCTATCTTCCATGCAGCCATCAGTAAAGGGAAGTTCCACGGTATTATCTGCCCGACAACACCAACCGGCTCTCTCAAGGTATAGTTAAAGAATTCTCCTCTTACCGGAATCGTCTCGCCATGAATCTTATCTGCCCATCCCGCATAGTATAATAAGCAGTCAATTACAAGCGGAAGGTCACCGTTTGTTGCCTCGCTTATCGGTTTACCATTGTCCAATGTTTCCAACAATGCTAATTCATCCTTATTCTTTTCTATTAAATTTGCCATTTTTAATAGAATCCGGCCTCTGTCCCGAGCATCTGTCTTTCTCCACGGGCCATCTTCAAATGCCTTACGAGCAGCCTTAACGGCAAGGTCTATATCAGCGCTATCTCCCTCAGCTATCGAGGTTATGACCTCTTCAGTCGCAGGGTTTAAAGTGTCAAACGTCTTACCTGAAACAGAATCAACCCATTTCCCATCGATAAACAACTTTCCTGGTTTTATTTTTATCTCCTCTTTAGTAATCATTTTGTTTGTCCCCCTCTATATAAAATACACACCACCACTGTAGCCGCCCGCCTGGGTGGACGTTTTTCATTATCTGATGGTTATATGAAGTTCTCAAATAAATTACGCAACCTAAAGGTTGCGGCTACAAAACACACTCAATTTAGATTACAATAACAAGAAAAGTGTGAGGAAAATCAGTGATCCCCCCAGAAAAAATTGGGAAACATCCTGGACTATACTCCTGGTTTTTACCCCAACAACTTTTCTGTGTTTCTCTACGACACCTCTGAAAATATCCTTAAGCTCATCACCGGTTGCATCGTGTATATATGTCCCTCCGGTTATTTCAGCAATTTCCTGTAATAATTCCGGATCAGGTTTTGTCATGATAGTTTCACCTTCCATATCAACCTCAAAACCTGTGGTATGCCCGTTTTTATCCTTTTTTGGAATTGGTGAATACTCCAGAGGATTACCAATACCAATCAAATAGACTGCAATATCCTTCCTCTCCATCAGCATCTTGACGGCTTCTGCAACCTGGCTTCTCACTGCCAGCTGCTCTTCACCATCTGTAAGAAAGATAATAACCTTTTCTCTATCCTCCTTGCTGAACGACTCTATTGCAATAAGCAGCGCATTTCCAACATTTGTACCATAAGGTATGAAACGCGCATAGTTCTCGTTAATCATATGCAGAATCCTCAGATAAATACTATCATAGTCGGTAGTAAGATAAGGAAGCATGGAAAACGCGCGCCCGGCAAATACCACCAGACCCAAATAATCATTTTCAAGTTCCTTAATTAAATTCTCCATCTCAATCTTTGCCCTTTGCAGTCTATTAGGCTCCACATCCTCCGCCAGCATACTCAGCGACACATCCAGGACAAAGACTATTTCCATACCTTCTTTCTGTAAATACTCCTCGGTCGTCTGCCACTTCGGCCCTATCAAAACCATACATAGCCCGCAAAAAGAAACGCTAACAGCCAGGCCTTTCATAACGTTGCGGATAGTATTTGGTATCCTGCTGAATCTCTGCAATATACCAAGACCGCCAAAACTCTTCAGCCACTTCCGTTTCCTTCCCGTTGAATAAAGATAGACAAGAAAAATAAGTGCAGCGCCAAGGAGTATGTAAATTAAATTTTGTTGCTGTGAAAAGAATAACATTTTTTTAAGAAAAGCTGTAGTTGCTCAGCCTCATTTTTACACAAATTATGGCTGATTTGTTTGTAATTTCACCACTTTATCTTCTGATCTCCACTATGTCTATATCTATTACCCCATGGAATGAGTTTCAGAGACTGAACCCTTTCTTCTCTTTCCTGTTTTACAGGGGTGAACAGCGTTGAGAGTTGCCTTTGTCCCATCCGCATCCTTTCAAGATTCTTTTTTGCCTTAAAGTCGTCCGGGTCTATCTGGAGTGCCTTCGAATACTCTTCTGCAGCTGTAATAAAATCCATATTTGTTGCTATTATATTCGCCCTGTTATATATGGCATTTTCCTTAATTACTTCATTGTCTGACCTGGCAGCCTGCTTGAATTCCACCCCGGCCCTCTTGGTATCCCCCATCAACATCAACACCACTCCGGTATTGTATGCAATATAGGGGTCTTCTCCATACAAAACCTTTGAAAGCCTGTACCGTCTCGATTCTCGTACTCCTTCCAATGACTCAAGTGCTTTATTATACCTTCCCATTGCTACATCCTTTTTGATTTCCTCTGCCAGCTTGTGCCTGCTCCAATACCCGCGTCCACAGGCAATTAAAGCTATTGCAAGGACAAGAAGCGAAATTTTAACTATTAGACTCTTACTCATCATTATCTCCATAGAAAACAACATTACCTATATTACCATGGCAACGAGAATTTCTACCGACATTATGGGGTTCTTTCTTGACAATAGATTTTGTTAATGCTAGATTATTTACCATGTCAGATCGTAAACGAGAATTTATTGCACGTGGATTATTCAACTTAGCAACCTTACTTTCTGCATCTGGACTTATCACACTTTTCTTCGAAGAAAAATTTTCTGCTTTAGAAAAATTATTCTTCTTAGTTATGGTACTTTTCTTGTTTATGTTAAGTATTTTTCTATTTCCAAATACCAGCAAGGAGAATTGAGATGTCAATGTATATGACAACCCTTTTAGCATTATTTCTATTTGCCATGGGCGTGATGATATATTTCTTGATTGATCTGTATCGAGAGAAGAAGAAACACTCCCATTAATATCACCTTGGCCTCTCCCGAAGTTCGACCCTTAATCACTGCCCTTTATTTCTTTGTATATTGTATTAGCAAAATTTCACGGAAGCTTCAACCAGATATTTTCTATTACAACCATTCCCAATAAGAAGCAGATACTAATTGCCGTTGGAATAAAGAAGAGATCCTTCTTCTTTACAACTGTTTCCATAATGATCTTTTCCTTTTCTATCCTGTCAATCTCTGAATAAAACTGTTCAACCTCTTCATAATTCTCAGCTTCAAACAATCTTCCACCGGTTGATTCAACACCTTTCCTCAATGATGCTGTCCTTTCGGCAGCCTGTTCATGCTCCACGCCTGTCTCTGCAGATGCAGGTACGGAAACCACGTGCACTTTAACCCCCAACCTCTTAATAAAACGGAGCGGTCTGGTTGGATTTATTCCCACATTATATATGCCGTCCGTAAACAATATTATTACCTTGTTCTTCATTGTGCCCCTGTTCTGGACCATCTTTGCAAAATCCAGGGCATATTTTCCAAGCCCTTTCTCCCTGTTCATACTCTTTCTTAATTTGTTAATTTCAAAGACCTGTCCCATGTCTTTCTCAATAAGGGCAAGTATTGAAGTGAAAAGCCCTTCACCGATGGCAGTACGAACACCAACATGATGGGGTTTAATCCTGTCTAATGATTTCTCCAGCAACTCTGTCTCCCAGGTAGGGAGCACAACAACCACGGCATCTGTTCCGTACATGGTAATGCCTATCATATCATGGCTTCTCTTCCTTATAAAATCCTTGGCTATATCCCTGATCTTCTCCATTGCCTCTCCCGTCATACTGAACGATGTATCAATGGATAATATTATTTCACGTCCCTGGTATGATACCTCTGTTTCATGATAGTCTGATTGCGGCCTGGAAAATGCAAGTATCGCAAAGAGTACCATGAGAAAGCATAATATCTTAGGCAGCCGCCTTATGAAGGTCTTTACATTTTTGGTACCTTCCAAATGACTCGTACTTGAATATCCCAGGTACTTCCCTTCTCTCCTGAAAAAGATCAGAAAAACAAAAGGAATCAACGCCAGAAGAAAGATAGGATCATCCAGTTTCATGTTTTATAAGACCTGCAATTAATTTAAATAAAGTGTTAATAATAGCCCCGCTTCTTAGCCTCTTTCAATATCTCCTGCACTCCATCCATAGCCTTCTTAATCTCGTCCTTATCAATATCACCAAAGATTACGGAGTCAAATGATTTAAGTATATTGCCTGCACAATCAACTATTTCCCCGGACAGTTTTTTGCCCCTGACTATATCGATAAGTTTCGCAGTGGTTACTGAACGTACCACTTCTCCCGGCACCTCCACCAATGAGCCCAGGAATGCCCTTGAGGAACAATCAATCTTGACAACCGACTGCCTTAAATCATCACCTTCCGCATCACTGTTGTAATCAGTAATCAGCTTCTCCAGCCTTTCTGCATGTGCAAGAGGAGACCTTGCCATCCTCTCCTTAATAACTCCAGACAGCCTGTAAACAAGCTTTCTGATTTCGTTTGCCCCCAGAGCAATTATAATAATGAACCCCAGAATAATAGGAAGATGACTTCTCAGACATTTATCCTTCTGTGAATACATAAGCGGCCCCTTCAAGCCTTCAAGGGGCACATCAATTCTTTTTAATAAACTGTTGATTAATACAGGAATTGCAGAAGTGCTTATTTTCTGTGTTGCTGCTGTTTTCTCACCCTCTTTATACTTGGCATCTCCTTCACGATTAATACTGTAAAGTACCGGCAGTGAAGGAATTTCAAAATTCTCTGACTGACCAGGCACGTCATAGATTGAGAGTTCATATTCTACCGTTGTCTTTCCCAATTTCCCTTCAACTTCTTCATTAATCCCGAAATTCATCAACTTAAACGGATTAAGGTTAAGCCCTTCCATATTTTCTTTGAGTATGTGTACATACTTCTCGTGCCAGATAATAAGTTTATATTTAAGCCTGTCCCCGATATCAACTATATCTCTATCTAGCTCTGTCTCTACCATAATCGGAACCTTCTTTAATGCCATGGGAGACGTCTGCACTTGCCCGGATGTCTTATTTGCCTCATCGTTATAAGGAATAGAAAATACCGGTACGGTATAAATTCCCTCCTCCGCATCATCCGGCAGAGAGAGGATGTAGGTTATGACACAGAAGTCACTATCATTATTAAATATCTGCCTCTCTCCGACAGTAACCTTTTCTATCTTAAATGGAGACAGATCAACTTCTTTAAATAACTCCTTATTTACACTGACACCAAGCTTCCACACCATCTGAAGTGTTAAGTGTATCATTTTGCCTGTAACAAACCGGTAGTTTTCTACAAAAAGCCACAACTCAACAGCCTCACTCATCTCCGGTATCAAGGTGTCTGTATCACGCGGCTGCTCAGATTCTCCATACGCCTGATGCTGTCTGTAACCTTCCTGTCCGTTACATCTGTCCAGACTTATAATCATGATGAATACACACAGACAAATTGTAAGTAGAATCTTTTTCATCTCTTTACCCTGCTTCTTCGCCTTGCCCTCATATCAAAAAAGTCTGACAATGCCTTTGTCCATTGCTCTTCATTCTGATCGGTCATCAATGTAAGGCTGTTCAAATTAAGTTTATTAAACAAATCAAGGTGTTGTGAACTCCCCATAATGTCTTTAGACAAATCCAGATACTTCACGCCTTGTGTCTCCAGATCCTTTACGGCCACAAAGCCCCTTGCCCCGGGAATTACCTCTTCCCTTAAATCTGAAATAATAATGGGAATAACGTCATGCTTTCTCACAAGTGATTTGAGTGATGTCTCATAATCAAACGGTGCGAAGAAATCAGATAACACAAATACAAGTGAAGGTTTGAACTGCATGCTGTTCAAGAATTTAAAGGCACAATTGATATCGGTACGTACACCTTCAGTATCAGAATTCATTATGCCTCTGGCTATCCTGACACCTTCTTTCTGACCTGACAGGGGAGGAATGTATTTCTCGATTCTATCTGTAAAGGTAATGAAGCTGACAAGATTACCGGCTTCTGTTGCAGATTCAACAAGGATGGAAATTATAGATGATTGAATATCTTCCTTGGTAACACCTGCGGAACCAAACTTCTTTGATCCGCTTCTGTCAATCAGGAAGAATATGTTGGTTCTTTTGTCCACCAGTTTTAACCTGACATGTAAAACACCTGTCCTTGTAGTAGTCTTCCAGTCAATAGACCTGAATTCATCGCCAGGCTGGTACTGCCTCAACTCATCAAGCTCAATACCCCTTGTTGAGTTCATGTAACTGGAAAAAGAGCCTGCAAAGAGATTGGCTACCATCCTCTGTATATGTAATCTTATCTTACTTCTCACTAAATCAGTTCACTCCGTTCGCTAATTTAGTGTATTTTGCCTGTCCAAATAGCTTATCGGTCGAGCTTACACTAAACATGGTTTATAAATACCTAAAGCCCTAACTCCAGAAGTACCAAGGCCAAAAAACTAATTCTGTTGGAGTTAAGGCTTTAGCCTTTTACTATGCCTGTAGCGGAGGTTTTCAAACCTCCACACACAACGGATTCAATGTCAATTTAAACTTCCGTATAACCATTTTGTTTGTCAGGCTTATGGACATGGAAGGCTAAAGCCATTCCGCTACAGTTACTAAATTGTAGTGTCCACCCGTATGGCGCTAACTTGGAGCATCTGCTTCCAGAATTGGGATCTTTTTCAATATAGTATTTATTATATCATCCGGATCAATCCCCTGAGACTCCGCCTCATGCGTTAGAATTATTCTGTGCCTTAAGACAGGATACGCCATTTTGTGGATGTGTTCCGGCAGTACTATCTTACTCCCTGACAGAAAGGCACACACACGTGCGGCCTTTGCCAGATAAATCGAAGCTCGAGGAGAAGCGCCATACATGACCATATTACTTATATATTCATCATCACCGTTCGGCCTTGTCTCTCTTACTATGCGTGTTGAATATTTCAGGATTTCAGATTCCTTATGCAAAGGAATCTTTTCTGTTATGAAGTGTCTCAATGAAATTATCTCGTCAGGACGCAGTACCACATCAAGTTCAGGCTCTTTGTCACTGACCTGCCTCTCCGTAATCTCCCTCTCTTCCGTATAAGAAGGGTAATCAACCCTGAGCTTAAACATAAACCTGTCGACTTCAGCTTCCGGCAGGAGATATGTCCCTGATATCTCTATCGGGTTTTGAGTGGCAAGGACGGTGAACAATTTCTCCAGTTTAAATGTCTCCCTGCCTATCGTTACCTGTTTTTCCTGCATACTCTCCAACAAGGCGCTCTGTACTTTTGCAGGTGCCCTGTTAATCTCATCTGCCAAAAGCAGATTAGTAAATATCGGCCCCTTCTGAACTGCACTCTTTCTTGTTTCAGGATCGCACAACTCATATCCTGTAATATCACCAGGTATCAGGTCAGGCGTAAACTGAACCCTCTGAAATTTTGCATCAATTGCCCTTGACAGGGTCTTAACTGTTATAGTCTTCCCCAGGCCGGGATAACCTTCCAGCAGAATGTGTCCGTCAGAAAAGAGGGCAATAATAATAGCCTCAATCATATCATCCTGACCGACAATAACCTTTTCGATCTCTTTTTTAATACAACTGAACTTCTCCTTAATATACTGAACATCTTCAAAATTCTCAGTCTGAGTGTCTTCTATCACCTTATATTTCTCCTAAACCGTAAAACATAAAATATAATAATTGTAGCGGAATGGCTTTAACGCATATCCTTAGCCAATTTACAAAAAATATTTACTTAAATTCATAATTACTTACTTTATAAATTAAGCAGCCTTGTTAAGTGTTTAAACAAAAAAGCTTACATTAAATTGAACTTACACATTAGACAGTTAAAGAAAAAGTACAAAGTTTAATTATCACCAGGACATAATTAATTTCACACAAAAAGATGGGTTCATTTCAGCCATCATTGTTGCAAAACTAATAAAATGGAGATGTTGGGAATAATTATATAGAAATTGGATTTAGTGTCAATCAAGATTAATTTAGTTCTTGACGGTACAGGATGCAGCGTTAAAATAACACGCTTTTAAAAAAACTTTGTTAATAAAGGAAAATAAATATGACTAACGGAAGAATAGGGATAATTGGCGGAAGCGGTTTGTATAACATTGAAGGAATAACAGATGTTGAAAACATTAAAGTGGAAACTCCTTTCGGAGACCCTTCTGATCAATTCATCACAGGAAACCTTGAAGGGAAGAACGTTGTATTCTTACCGAGACATGGAAAAACCCATAATATACTGCCGTCTGAACTGAATTTCCGCGCAAATATATACGGCATGAAAAAGCTGGGAGTGGAGAGGATAATTGCCGTCAGTGCTGTGGGAAGTATGAAGGAGGAAATTAAACCTCTCGATATTGTCATTCCCGACCAGTTCATTGATCGTACGCAAGGTAGAATAGGTACCTTTTTCGGCGACGGAATTGTCGGACACGTAAGCCTCGCTGATCCTGTTTGTAGTGTTCTTGCCGAAACGCTCCATCAAGCCGCAAAGAATGCCGGAGCTACAGTTCATAAGGGAGGCACTTATGTATGCATAGAAGGGCCCCAATTCTCAACGAGGGCAGAATCTCTAACCTACCGCCAATGGGATGTCAGTGTTATTGGCATGACAAACCTGCAGGAAGCCAAACTGGCCCGTGAAGCCGAGATATGCTACAGTACACTAGCTCTTTCTACTGACTACGACTGCTGGCATGAAGGAGAGGAAGACGTTACCGCGGAGATAGTCCTTCAAAATATAATGAAAAACGTTGATATGGCGAAAGCCATCATCAAACATGCCATCCCAATGATTGAAGGTGAAAGAGGATGTGGGTGTGTTAATGCGGCAAGTAATGCCATTGTAACACAGACGGAAAACATCCCGGACGAATTGAAGGAAAGATTGAGTGTTATATTTGGAAAGTATTTATAGATGTTACAAAACTGACTCCTGTCATCTCTGAAACCTGTGCTGAACTTGTTTCAGTATTATTTCAGGATCTCTGATTGTAGATGCTGAAATAAGCAGCACAAAGTTGCTAACCCACGATTCAGCATGACAAATATAGCGTAGTTATCCTTAATCCCCCCCGAATCCTTAAATCCCTAATTCATTTATATGTTTTGATAACTCTGAGAGATCAAAAGGTTTTTTGATAATGAAGTCTACTTTGAACTCTTCATCATCTATAGGCTTGAGCTTCTCGCCCCAGCCTGTGATTATGCCTATCTTTGGCCTTTTCTCTAATTTGTTCAATGCTCTTACTACTTCATGTCCATTAACATCCGGCATGGCTATATCACACAACACAAGGTCGTAATTTATAGCCTTTGCTAATATTATTGCCTCTTTACCATTACCGACAGTCCTGACCAGGTGACCTTTTTTAGAAAGGAAATTGTCCAGAATATTGCATATATCCTCTTCGTCATCTATCACCAGGACGCTAAGACTATCCCTTTTTATTTCTTGTTCCGTTTCAGGTAATTCTTCCGGCCTATCTGCTTCAGCGGCTGCCGGGAATTGCAGTGTAAATATACTTCCCTTCCCACCCTCACTTTCCACCTCTATTTTACCGCCATGTCCGCTTATTATGCCGTAAGCCGTGCTCAGACCCAATCCGGTCCCCTTCACTCCCTTTGTGCTAAAGAATGGGTCAAATATATTCTTCTTTACTTCCTCGGTTATACCCCCTCCTGTGTCGGAAATGTTCATGAATACGGTACTATCTTCACTCCATGTACGAAATGTTATACGGCCATCATCAGGCATTGCATCAAGTGCATTGTTTATTATATTTACAAATACCTCTCTTAATTCTGCAGGATTACACAAAATGGATGGTACACTCATCATGCCTTCCGTGTCCATGTGGTAATTTATGCCTTTGACCTGAGCCTCATTCTTCCACCTGGGTATTGTGAAATCAATTGCCTGATTTATCAACTCGTTTATATCAAAAGGCACAAACCCTGATGAGTCTATATCTCTTTTAGTAAATTTAAGCATTCTCCCGGATATTTGAGCACCATCATCAGCCGCCCTCTTGATAGTGTGAAGTGCTTTCGTCAATCCTGCATCGTCTTTACAGCTTTCCTCCAGCAACTGTACATTACCGGAGATAATTGCAAGTATGTTGTTAAAATCGTGGGAAATCCCGGCAGTTATCGTCCCCAGCGACTTTAACTTTTCAGATTGCAGTAGCGCCTCTTCCATTTTTTTCTTTTCAGTGATATCATCCTTAATAGCAATAAAATTAATAATAACGCCTTTATCATCTTTAACAGGTGATATTAGAGCGGACTCCCAATAAAGTTCACCACTATTTTTCCTGTTACAGAATTCTCCTCTCCATTCTTTACCGGATTTAATGGTTTTCCATAACTCTTTGTAATCTTCCGGCGGAGTCTTACCAGATTGTAATATACGTGGATTTTTGCCTATTGCGTCACTAACACTGTAACCTGTAAGTTGGCAAAATTTGGGATTTACATACTCAATTTTTCCTTCAGTATCCGTAATTACAACTGTAGCAGAAATATTTTCGATCGCATGTGATAGCTTGTGTAGCTGTTCTTCAGCTTTTGTGATATGCTTTCTCATCAATCGCAGAATGTATCCCCAAGCAATGGTTAAGCACGGCAGAGCAATGGCAACAGCCATAATAGTCAGAAACATATCCTTGCGATGCTTATTTAAGACCCTGTCTACGCTCACTTGCATTTCAGCCGTAATCTTTTCCATACCCTGGGCGTAAATTCTCGTCTGTTCTTCATATACATCACTGAATAAAAGAGTCGAGGCTGCATCCTTCTGCCCCTTACGCACCAGATCAAATGCCTGCTCCTCCATTGCAGCCAGTTTGACATGGGCAGCACCTGTCTGGTCGGCAACGTGAATCGAGAAGGCATCAGGAGCCAGCCTTCTGGCTTTCTTGATAGCAGCATCCAATTGTAGCTCAATGCGCTGGTAGCGTTCTTCCCATTTCTGACTGCCAGTTGCTACACACATGAGCGCAGACTGGACCAACACCTCATCCAGATGAAGTATAGTGCCTGCCAGCCTCTGGACTTGGAGACCTTGTTCTTGAATAAATTTGACGTCTTTATAGTTTGACCAGATATGCCAAAACAGCCCCATAATCAATGTCAGCGTTATAAAGAGGATAGCCAATAACGGAATTAAAGGGCGATGTCCTTTTGTTGTTGTTTTAGACTGAATCATAACGCCCTTCATTTTCTGAACATCCAAACAAAATAAGTGCTGGCATTTTTATAAATACCGGGGCGTTAGTTATTATGCCAAATCCACATGCTATCTTTGATCCCAATTTCATATTCTTAAACATCTTTAACATCTTTTAGGCCTCCTTTTCATGGCCAAAAACCATGCAATTTGCAATATTTCAGTTTATTCCTGAAAACATGGCAAATTATGATTTAAAAACAGACGGAGAATTTGAACAACTAAAACAGGGCTTTATGCCCTGTCAGAATTGCACAATGGCGGAGATTGTTTTCCATGGCTGACTGGGCAAGATTATAAAAACGCCGGGCTGTTTCCAACCAGGCGTCAAGCGCTTCAGAGAAATATCTTTGGCGCTTACAACCATGAAGTATTGAATAAATAGTGATATATGACCCGGCGCTGACAAAGACACCGCATGTGTCAGCCAGCCTGACTATGTACAGAAAAAATGGGGGGGGGGTAACACGTAGGTACACAAAGAGTTATGATATTTTTTTGTGCTGCAGGGCAATTTGTATTGTCCATAGTTTTCTTCATTGCGCATTGGTGGTTTTGTTTAAGTGGTACTGGTTGTTCTGGATTAAACATAAAAAAAATGCGGCGCACATTTCGGCATCTAACAAAACGCGCAGTTTCGCATTACAAAATCACTTCTGATTTGGACGTTACATCTAGTCAAAACACATTGCAACAGCTTTTATTTCGTATACGTCCAATGTCCAATTGATTGTATAATACAGATTAAAAATCTGCAATTCAAGTATATTTTTATTTAACCTGAATTGAGCGATTTGTAGCCGCATCCTTTAGGTTGCGTAGCTTACGAGAAATTCACATCAACCCGCCAGATGTTGAGAAACGCAGGCTACCCGCCTGAAAGACGTAGTCGGGCAGGAAGCCTGTAGCTACTAGAATATAGAAAACAAAATCGCTCAATTTAGGTCTTAATTAATGTTTCTCTGGCCCATACACTTTATTTAAAATAAGATTATGAGACTTGTGAATATCTGCTGCGAAAATCGGGTCTGGCAACAGGCATAAAATTGTGAAGGGGTGGGGGTCAGACCTCAACATTTGACATAAATTCGATGAATCTCTTTAATAAACCTTATAAAATTGTTAATGTCAAATGTTGAGGTCTGACCCCATTTTCTTGGATTATTACCACACATAGACTCGGAAGACCCTCCGATGGCAAAGAGATTCAAGGCGATAATGACGCGTCGCCCTTCAGTAGAAAGGATGATAAAACGACTGAAGTGTGATATTAGTGATGATCGTTTAAGCAAGAGAGGTGATCTCTCATTTCAGGCGTACTTGGATAAGACGATGATTGCTTTTCATCTCTTGTTACAGAATTGAATTGAGGATTTTAAAAAGTATTGACAGAAGCAATCAATAGGTAATTTACCATATATCTGTAAAACGAACACGAAGAAAAGGCATATCGCGAGGTATGATCAACTATGCAAAACGTCAAATACACACTACAGATCCCAAATGATGAATATAGAACATCTTAGACAACATCCATAACTCTACATTCAGTGTTCGCAACTAAATATCCTGCTTATAAGCCTTGACTGCCTCAGTAAGCAAACCAAGTTCGCTGTAGGAATCACCAATTAATCCCGAGACCCAGGTCCTCTGCTCCTCCGTCACTTCTCCATCAAGAACCTTCCGGTAGTTTTCTATTGCCTTTTCAAACTGTCTGTCTCGCCCTAAACAAATACCTGCATAAATGTCAGCTTCAACCGCCAGATTCTTCTCCTTCTCTCTTTCGGCAATCCTCTTAAAGACATCAAAAGCCCTTTTGTTATTCTCATCATCAAGATAACATAAACCAATTTCAAATTTAATACTTTCAGCATATATACTATCTGGGTATTTATCTAAACCTTGATTAAGTATTTCTACAGCACTATCTAACATCTTCATTATGCGTAGTGATTTTCCGCTATACAGGAAACCAATTGGCGACAAACTGCTGTCGGGATACTCTGCTAATGCACCTTTGTATAATTGAAATGCTGTCAAAAAATCCCCTGACTTAAAGAAACAATCTGCCAGTTTGTAGTAAGCTTTATCCAGTACACCGTTGCCAGTCTCATAAAGAACGAATTTACTTAGTGTATGTATAGCTTCTTCATAGTTACCAGATAAATGATAGCAGTTACCTATCTGATATTCTAATTCATAACGTATCTTTTCAGGTAAGATTAAACGGTCAGATGTAAGAATAGTATCTTCTGACTGGTATGCCTGCATATCACTCTCAGACTGAAATTTCTCCTTGATATCCAGGAATGTCTGTAACGCTACAGAATAATCCCCTGCATCAAGGTAGGTCTTTCCCAACCGCATATGAGCAGATATGACTGTATCACTATCATGGTATTCTTTAATCACATAGTTATAGTTTTCAATGGCCTTTTCATGGTTACCTTGTTTTTTCCATAAGTCACCAATAATAAGATATGTATCATCCACATTAGACTCATTGGGATATCTCCGCACGTAATTTAAATAACTCCCTCTCGCCTTTTCTAAATCATCCAGTTTAACATAACACTTTCCTTCACTAAACTTAGATTTCTTTGCCAGTGGATGATCTGAATAATTTGCCGACACGGTTCTGTACTCCTGCAGCGCTATTGATGGAAAATTAGAATCAAGATAGAAGTTTCCCAGTTCGTAATATGCTTGTGCTATCCCCTCATAATCCGGATATTTTATCATAGCCTTTTGGTATGCCTGTACCGCCTTATCTTGATAATAACCATATGATGACACCACATTCAGCTTTGCAGGCAACGTTACAAATATTAAGTTTTCACTTATAATTGGTTCAAGCCCTTTTGCACCAAGTATAACATCAATTATGTCAATCAAAGGATTATCTTCCAGATCAACAGAAATAACAGAAGCGATTTCATCTTTATCAATATCCTCATCTATAATAATCTTCTTCATGCTTACAGAAGCTAACCTTTGCAGGATGACCTCCACAGATATTAAATCAGCCTTTATTGAGTACATGGTAGTACCGTAATTGCCTTTACTCCTGTTTATTGATACACCCTCGTCATCGGTAATTAATTCTACTGCCATATCCTCCTCCTGCAAGGCATGACGCTGCTTTAATTCCAACAACTTCTTTAATCCAGCTAACACCGTTCTCTCGTTATCTACCATTTTCTTAAATTTGTTAACCGGCACATTCAACAATTTGGCGCCCGCATCATTTTGTACATCCGCATCAACATATCCCGTTGTACCAACCAACAAAAGGAATATCGTTAATATATTCATAAATGTGCGTCTTAATTTCGGATTTTCAGTATTCATAATTCACAGTAACGGATTCTCAAAGTTTTGCTGTAATGAATAAAAGAAACCACAGATAACTCAAGGAAACAATCTGTGCTATCTGTGAAATCTGTGAAATCTGTGGTTTCTCTTCTTAGTAAATTTGCACAGCTATTTCGATATTCATTATTCAATACTTTACAATGGTTCTTCCTTCAGTGGACTGTTACCACTTTTTTCCGCTCTTCTTCTTCCCTGAAGTACTGTTTTGCCTGCTCAATGTAACTGTCGGCAATTTTATAATACGCTTTTATCACCATATGTTTATCGTTATCTTCTGTATATTTTGCCTCTAAGCCTGTTATTGAGTATAAAATTCTTCTAGCTTTTCCATAATCACCAGTTAGAATCAAACACTCTCCCAGGCCCAGTTGAGCCTTCAATCTATAAGGACTGTTCAAATAATCATTAGACACTTTTCTGTATACGCTTGATGCCTTATCATATTCTCCCAATTTATAATAACATTCTGCTAAACGGCTATAGACCCTGTCACTCTCATCAATAGCAATCTTTGATTTCACCAGCTCTTCATATACGGATACGGCCTTCTTGTGCAGATCATAATCAAAATACATATCTGCTTCCTTTATAACATTCTTAATGTTTTCTTTAGTTATTTTACCACCAAACGAATAATTATTAGAAATACCGCCAGCATTCTTCTTTTCCCCGGGTGGGGCTATAGTTTTTTCTGGAACTTTCAGAGTATTTGTCCTTATTGTTTTCTTGCTTATACTCTGTTTCTCTATCATGGATTTAAGCTCTTTCTTCTCCTCGGTGATCCAATTACGCTGTAAAAACATCAGTCCTGCAACCAACAAGATGATTATCAGGTTTATTGCAATAACCCCTTTTAATCCACTTGTAGTGCCTATTAGCGTACTCAACTTTTGTTTTAGCTTCTTTATCATGTTCTATTTCCTGTAAACAATAACAACTAATATAATATTAAGAACTCGACATTAACACAGTCACTGCAATTACCTCTCCAATCTACACTTTTCACTCTCTGGTGAGTATCCTGCATCATTTCCATCGAGGCTTATTAATAACACTGTTTCATCATCAAGGCTAACATCCTTATTATTTGTGAATGAAGCATGTTCAACCCTATTAGACTGTTCTTCTTGTAGACTCTGCATATTCTGCAAGGCACTGTCAATCTTCTGCTTTATCAAGGCACCTTCTTCCATAATTCTTGACATTGAATTACTTCTTGATAACATCAATTTGTTTTCATAAGAATAAGGAATTGTACTTTCAACTAAGTCAATTTCCGATGAAACGCCTAACGGGCAAGGGTTGTCCTCCAGTATTTCTGTCTCTCCGTCCGGTGCTATCATCGAACATACCAGGTTATTCCCGCTATTTACATATTTAATAACTCTCTTTTTCTTATCAACAAGCACACATAACATCGACACTTTGACATGAGGGATAATATTCTCGCACAAAAATTTATTTATACCGTCCATTACTCTTTTTGGTGTATTCCCTGCCTTTGATCTAAATAATGTCTTAATCATTATTCCTATCTGCCTGTTTTCCCACCATTCCCTGCGATGTTCACTTTGGCCATTAATATTCCCGAATATCAACATTGATCTGTTATTGCTAACGGCAAAAGAATCAAAGACAACTGTACTTTTAGGTTGACATGCCGGACCATCAAAGTAATAAGACATACCGCCCGGTTTCAAAAGGTTATCAGTTTTTGATAATTGCTCACTGTCATTGCACTGTAAGTGGCGGTCTTCTTCTTTATCTGTGCCCTTTGAGATACTGGAATTATTGAGCATCCTTAAGAGAACGTCTTTTATTTCCTGTATCTTGAAAGGCTTGCTGATCATCTCAACTACACCCAGTTTTGCCGCTTCTTTGACTGTTTCAAGAGAACCATATGCCGTGATAATGACTATTTTCAAATCAGAATCACTCTTCTTCACCTCACGTATTAATTGGATACCATCCATACCACGCATCTTAATATCTGTTATAATTAAGTCGTATGGCGCCTCCTTGAAACGCTCCATAGCCTGAAAGGCATCCCGAGCCACGTCTACCTTATAACCTTCACTGGCCAAAGCCTCCTGTAAGACGTATCTGATTGTCTCTTCATCATCTACCAACAAGATCCTGTTATTTACCATATCACTTATTCTCTTACTTGTAGTCAACGACCACCGGCATAGCCGGGGGACTTGAGGAGCCCCCCCCTAAAAGGGGTACTAATCTAAAATATTTTCCCAACCATTTTATTCTTCTGAAAGTCTGAGCCTGAAGAATGATTCTGCTTTCTGGTTTCCTTGCCGGTTCAAAATAATCCAGACAAGTGAGAACAAAAATATGCTCCTCTCTTTCGAGAGGATTCCAACACTGGCAGCCCGCCTAATGCAGACCGTGTCACAATAGCAAAAACGGCCAATTTGTCATCCTCATCTTCTGAACTTGTTTCAGGATCTAATGTTTACAACGACTTAGCAACTTAAGAGATCCCGAAATGAATTCGGGATGACAATTGTGACACAGCCTAATGGCTGGCGGTTAAAAATGACAAAACATGCATTTTTGTTATTATGACAACAGCCTCCAGATAGTCTGTGGCGACTGGAACGCACTCAAGAAACTTACTACTTACTGGAAAATGCTTTAAAAAGATCCTTAACAATACATTCCAGACGGTCAACCTCTTTAAAAATCATCCTGAAGATTCTTTCGTTTGAATCATCTTTCTCCACTCTCTCCCTTAACACTTCTACAGCAGCAGAAATACCAGCCAGAGGATTTCGTACTTTATGAGTAACAATACCCATCAATTCGTTCAGGTCATCAAAATATTCAGTTTCCTTATACTTGTCTACTATCATCTTTATTCCTTCATCATCACTTAAATCAACACCCGACTTCTCTCCACTCCCTGAAGATTCAATCTGCTTGTTCAATGCAGCAGACAATTCCTCCTTCGAGATTAGGTTCATATTGACAAGGATCATCCCCAGGAGCTGATGATCAGGATTGTCTTTTTGCATACTTAATGCTTTTTGAACATCAGAACTCTTAACCTTGCCGTCTTTAACTAGAATCTCTCCAAGTTTCTTCTGACATAATTCAGTATCTTCTTTGACATTGATCACTTTATATCATTTCCTTTTCTAATTGTGCATATTGTTAATCGAAACCAGTGTTGCATGGGGGGGGGTCAGACCTCAACATTTGACATAAATTCGATGAATCTCTTTAATAAACCTTATAAAATTGTTAATGTCAAATGTTGAGGCCTGACCCCATTTTCTATTTCTACTGTTTAATACCATAATGCTTTATCTTGTTATATAAAGTGGTACGGTTAATACCCAGTATCTTAGATGCCTTGGTCATCCGCCAGGAAGTCTCCTTAAGGATTTCTGTTATATGTTGTTTCTCAACAGTTGAAATAGACTGATCTACCTCTTCATCCTGCCCAATATCGTTCATTTCTGACTCGGGCCCCAGTAACAGGTGCTCGGCAGAAATTGCAGAATTATTTGAAAGAAGAACAGCTCTTTCAATAACGTTTTTCAGTTCTCTCACGTTTCCAGGCCATTCATATTTTTTCAAAATAGCTTTTATTTCCGGTGTCAGGCCATTGACTTCCTTATTGAATTCTTTATTAAATTTATCAATATAGTGTTTTGCAAGCGGGACGATGTCATCCTTCCTTTCCTTCAATGCACACAAATATACCGGCAAGACTTTCAGGCGATAAAAAAGATCTTTCCTGAAATTCCCTTTCTTTACTTCCTCTTCCAGATTCCGGTTTGTCGAAGCAACTATCCTTACGTCTACATTTATAACATCGTCCCCACCTACCCTCTTAAACTTCCTTTCCTGAAGCACTCTCAGCAGTTTTGCCTGTAATGGCAAACCCATCTCTCCAATCTCATCAAGAAACATGGTGCCTCTCTGGGTGGCTTCGAACAGACCGGCCTTTCCTGTAGTAGAAGCTCCTGTAAAAGAACCCTTTTCATAACCAAACAACTCGGCTTCAAGCAGGTTCTCTGTCAGTGCAGCACAATTAATCTCCATAAACCTGTACTTATTTCTCGCACTCATCATATGAATATAGTTGGCAATCAACTCCTTACCTGTCCCACTCTCTCCCTGTATAAGCACCGTACTTGAAGGGCTCTGTGCAATTACCTTTACATGTTCAAAGATCTTTTTCATTTCTTTACTAACGGCAATAATATTAGCATTACCTGTAACATCTGTTTTTTTCCTTAGCCTTAATACTTCCCTCATCAGAGATTGAGTACTCAATGCCTTATCAACCACAACCTTGACGTGTTCCATCTTAAACGGTTTCTCAAGATAATCGAATGCCCCTGCTTTCATTGCGCTTACTGCAGTGTCAACAGAACCATGACCTGTTAAGAGAATTACGAGTATGTTCGGATCATGCGCTTTTATTTCCCTTAATAAATCCAGGCCACTCATTCCGGGCAACTTTAAGTCCAATATAACCAGGTCAGGAATCACCTTCTTTACCAGGCTTAAAGATTTTTCCCCATCCTCCTCCGTGTATACTTCATGCCCTTCAGACTCCAATGCCTCTTTTAAACAAAACCTGATTGTTTCCTCGTCATCCACAACTAAGATTACGGGCTTTACGCTATCCTGGCTTTCCGCATTTTTAACCGATTTTGTTTCTTTCATTTAACCCTCTATTCTAAAATAAATTTTCTTTCCTTATTTGGTAGCCTCTAATTGCCATAAAAAAATGCCTATATCTTATACATAATGTTGTATAAATATACAATGTTTTTGTATCAATCCATAAAAGGGGACAGGCTACTTTTTTGCCTAATATATCCTATTCGCTACTTCTCCGTTATCTTTTAAAAGATTTTACTCCATACTCCCCATCACCTTTAACAAAAAAGTAGCCTGTCCCCTTTTATGGATCAGGGATTAAGCTTATCAAGTTTGCCCTTAGCCGCCTTAATCTCATCTATGTTACGTGCATATCTAACGCATTCCTTAAGATGCTTTTTGACTTTATCTGGTTGGTTTCTCCTCTCAAATATTTCGACCAGAACAAAATTTATCTCGTAGCTGCCTTTGTGTTTTTCGAGTGATTTCTCAAAGGCCTGTATCGCTTCATCTTCAGAACCACTATTTAAGTATAATAACCCAAGTTCTTTATAACGACCGGCAATATTCATGGGATACACACTCAGTGTCTTTTTATATACATCAATAGCTTTATTATAATCGCCTCTCTTAGTATAAATCTTTGCCATTTCATCGAATGGATCAAAACCGGAAGTCAAAAATACTTCAAGTACCTTCTCGTCAAAATTCTGATCCAAACGCCTTAAGACCATCACACCTTCACCCAGAATCTTATCTTCTAATGAGGAATTCTCCTCTTTGCTGGTTCTGGTTAGATAAAGTACTATCAATGAGGCACGTATGCCAATTGCATCACCGGTAATCGAAAGTATTTCTCTCAGCTTCTTTTCAGACACATCAAAGGTATATTGGCCCTGATTATATAACCCTATAATACTTAACGCATCATCGTATGCATTTCGTTCTCGGCAGAAGTTCGTTATCTTTACAGATAACTCCTTCAGGATGCTGGTTGACAATTCTTCAGGGTTACCCTCTACGGCAACAAAACCTAATGTTTCCTTCTCCTTAACACCTACTATTTCAGCATCTATTCTCAAACTGCTTCCTATTAAAGAGATGTTACCTTTCAGAACATAGTCTGACTTCAATTGCCTGCCAAATTTCTTGACCGTTTTCGTATTCAACTTTGCCCCAGCATCCACCTGATCTGCTGACCAGGCCCCACCAGAACTAGTAATATTGTCGACATTTATATCCTCACTTAATGTCACCGTACTAACCTTCTCATAAATAATTTCCCTGTCTATCGGCTCAAAATACCCTGTCTGTGTAAACATACTTCTTAATGCATCTGGAACAACTTCTTCCATGTTCATCTGGGCATAATCCTTGAACGGCAGAATAACAATCTTGTAACTCCTTTTCGCATCGCAATTTTGGCTGACAAAAGCTACAAGAATGAAAACAATTAACACCGTTTTAATACCAATCGCCATTCTTAATAATCCCCTTATTTTGTATAAAATATTCATTTTCACTCCTTTAAATTATTTTCTTTGAAATATACGCATATTTTATGCCTATTCTTATAATATAGTCTTGAGAGTACCTTTTAATCTTTACTGCCAGCCTTAGACTACTTTACAGGAATTAAACCCGGTTAACCATGTTCAGATTTTGATCATATTGTGTTTCAGTTTAGGTCAATCCAGATTTGCTGATTTTTTTCTCTAAAGCTTCCCCCTCTTTCTACCGAAAAGATACTTAGTGACGTTTTTATTTTATATTTCAAATCTTGTTGAATGGAGGTGCAAGAATGTCTTTAATTACCTGGGACGACAGCAAGTACAGCGTAAAAGTCACACCAGCATAGCTGGTGGTTTACTGTACAGATTAATTAAACAGTGCCATGTCTGACGGTAAGGGTAAGGAAGTACTGGAAAGAATATTAGGGAATCTGGCAAGTTATGCCGATTACCATTTTACCGCTGAAGAGACGGAAATGGTAAAATACAAATACCCTGATTACGAAGCACATAGAGGCAAACATCAAGCAATGCTGGGTAAAGTTGGAGCCTTAATAGAAGACTACTGAAGTATCAGGCTTTCTGAGTGACTGGCTTAACAAACATATTGTAGGAACTGATCAACAATACAGCAGCTTTATGAACGGCATGGGCGTAAACTAAGAGAGACATTCCAGAAGCGGTTTGAACCGTTTAAACGGTTCAAACCGTTATTGTTTAAGATGCAGTAAAGAACCGGTTACTCACACCGCCTCTACCGACCCTTACAGTCAAACGACCAAGGCATCTGGGGCACTTTCCTTCATATTGCTTTCCTGAGTAGTTATAAATACGTCCATATATATTGCAACATGTAAAATAAATCCCCAGAAACTTCCTCTTCTTTTGCTTATCAGCCTCTACCGTTGATCCATCCGCTACTATATCCATTTTTCCTCACATAAAATACTGATCATCACACAAAGACACGAAGAACACAAAGGGTAAAAAATACTATCTTTTGTTTTATTTCTCAATTTCGTTTTCTTAGTGATCTCTGTGACTTCGTGTGATTACTTTTTCAAATATTAACTATATCAGGCCGGAGTTCTTAATTGACCTGGCAACTTCCTTAGTAACCGCATCAGGGTCGTAAATACCAGCTTCTATGCGGGCCTTAACATCCTTTACTTTTTCCTCTCTGACATCAGGCATATTCTTAATTTCTGCCTTTAAGGTTGATAGTGTTTCCTGTAACTTTCTGGCTTCAGCGGAAATCTCTACTTTGTCTCCTTCTTTTGATACTTGCACTTCCTTAGAATAACCGGATGCAGCTTTTTTAATATCCCCCGGCTTTGTAAGATTTTTATTACCAATAACCTTCCCAACTTGACTATTATTAATTCCCGCCATTTTGTCTACAGACATTTTCAAACCTCCAATCTAAACTTGAAACTGACAATTTGCTAAAGAAAAACATTAATTCTACCACAGATTTCTCCATGTAAACATCGATCTGTGACAGAATGTATATTATAAACAACCCTTTTGAAATGACAATGTTATAAGTCTATGTCATTCCCATCATAGGCATAGAACATTTATGTACTAAGATCGCGCATTCCATAGCCTTTTAGTATTATATTGATAACTTAGCAGTTTGTGCCACAGGCACTCTACACACCAGCAAAAGCTTAAGGAAACACTTTCAAACGTTGATGATTTCCTCTTCAAACTTGATGGATAAATGTCGTCATAATACTCATACTCGAATCGTCTCATTCCGACCTCCTGTAAATACATACCTCTTCCACTTATATTATCGTCAGACCCTCAATACTCTTTAGCCAAAAATATATTTTATTTTTCAAGCAATAATTATGCCGCATAAAATTAGGGTAGAAACAGATTCGGTTTGAACCGTTTAAACAGTTTAAACCATTATTTTCTCCTAACGTTAGACACTTCAAACTTTGCTTCAGTTAATAAACGTTCAAATAATCTACATTATGCCCAGAAAACCAACGATAACGGAATTTATTTCCTCCTGAACAACAGTTATAAAGTCCAGTTGTTCTCATAACTATAAGAATAAAATAATAATGAAAATCTTCTACTAAATCCTTGTTTCATATGTATTGCCTGAAACCAAGAGTCGTATGAGGAGGGTTAATAAAAGACAATTCATTGTTATTCGCAGAAATGGCAACTATTTTGCGATACTAAGCGACCATAGCAGTACATGAACATAGAGCGGCGTTGCCGCCCGCCTGCCCGGCAATACCGTTCGGACAGGTACCTATTCTGGCAGGCAATCAAGTTTGAAGTGACTTCCTGTCCCCGTCCGATCCGGCACCGGCGGGCGCCAGTTTGCTAGGCGGGAAGTTAACTCCTGCCTGTCATGCCTCAGGCAGACTCGCTGTGGCGAGCCGGTAGGCAAGGAAAGCGCCTAAAGATAAAGAGTATTTTCTCGATGTTCCGGTGTGTTCTCACGCCGAAACATCGGCAGGTACAAATGAAAATATTGTGACTAATCTTTATGCAACTTGTACCGATAATACACAAAAATTAGCAATATATTATATAAATTTTAAAATCTTAAATAATATTAATCTTTATGTTCTTAAAGAAAGGAATGGTGGCCTAAATGTCGAAAGTTTTATTAGTTGATGATTCTGCCGTAATGAGAAAGATAATCCAGAGAAATATAAAGGAAACGGGTATGATAGTGGATGAATTCATTGAAGCGGGAGACGGCAAACAGGCATTAGATAAAGTAAATGATGATGGTGCTCTGGATCTAATACTGCTTGATTGGAATATGCCAAACATGTCAGGTATAGAATTTGTCAAGGCATTGAGATCCTTAAACCTTCCGAACAGGATACCTGTTGTAATGGTAACGACCGAAGGTTCTGAAACCAAAGTAAGCGAAGCAAAGGAGAGTGGTGCAGACGGCTATCTTACAAAGCCATTTACGGCAGACCAGCTGCGCGACACACTCGGAGACTATCTTTTAATAAAATAATCCGGCTAAATAACTATATTAGGAGAATAATAATGACAACCACAACTTACGATGATGTAGTAGAAGATATTGTGAGTAGTACCAATGAAGTATTCTCAACAATGATACCAATGGAAATCACGTCTGACGGCTCATTCTATCAAAAGGAGGATATGATATCTACTGACGTAATATCTCTCGTCAGTTTCACAGGAGAACATTCCGGCATACTTGCTATATTTTGTTGCAAGGAAATTGCACTTAAAATTACGTCCAGCATGCTGGGTATTGAAGCTGCCGAAATAGATCATGACACAAAGGATGCTATGGGAGAGGTGGCAAATATGATTGCCGGTACTTTAAAGAACAAGATTTTTGAGAAATTTGGAGCAATGCATCTCTCTGTCCCTATAGTCATAGCAGGTGAGAGCCTTTCAATACGCTCTGCTACAGATGGTAGTAATGACCAACAAGACATCAAGATTACTTCAGGTGTAACATGCAACAGTCAGAGCTCCTGGTTGATGACACCATTCTCTTCAAATGGAAGTAGTTTTAACGTTGGATTCGTTGTCAAAAAGAATGATTAACCTGTATAGTTGCGGAATGCGGATTTCGAAATACGGAATGAAAGAGCTGAATCTGTATAATTGCGGACTTCGACGTGAACTCAGTCGAACGATTGTGGAATTCGAATTGTTTTTTCTGTAATCCGGAATCCGAAATTGAAAATTGGACAGCAAATTATAAAAATTCAAAGATAATAATGGAAGAAACCGTAGATAATAATATTTGCCCACCAAAACTCAAAGAGTTGATAGAAGGTATGATAAATAAACTGAATGAGGATTGTACCAGTCTTTTAGGCAGAAACTTTGGCATATCAAAACCCAATAGCGAGATAGTTACCCTTGGCGATTTTATAGATAATAATAATGATGCCTATTATTATTTAATAAACTCAGAACTCGGAGGATTTTACCAGGGCAATATATGTACTATATTAAAGCTAAGTGATGTTATTAAGATAAGTAGTGTTCTACTTGGTTCTGAAGATAAAGAAATACAGGAAAAAGTAGAGAAGGGAGAACTTGATGCCGACGGTACTGATGGAATTATGGAATTCAGCAGGCAGTATTCAAGCATTATTGAATCCGCACTCAGAAACAAATTACCAAAGGAGGTACAAGTAAAGCTATCAACATGCACAACTATAGATAAAGACAATGCGAGTGAAGCCTTGAAGGATATTATTTCTAATGAGTATATAAATCTGAAGTCCCTTCTGTTAATCAAAGGATTCGATACAGAAGAATACAATATGTTATTTCCTATTGAATCAGTAGAAGAATTCTTTGGAGAAGCGATTCATGAAAAGAACACAAATGTTCTAGTTACAGATGACTCCTTAACCGATGTCAGGGTAATCAGTAAATATCTGACCAACACTTCGTTCCATGTCATTCCCGCACATGACGCCAAGCAGGCATTTGCTATCTTACAAAAGGAGAAGATACACTTGATAATTCAGGATCTAATCATGCCAGAACAAAGCGGTATTGAGATCTGCAAGAAAATTAAAAAGACACCGTACACCAGAGGGATTCCCTTAATAATGATTTCCAGCCACCCAACACAAGAGGCTGTAGTGGAATCACTACAGGCAGGTGCAAGAGATTTCCTTGTCAAACCGTTTAGCAAAGAAAAACTATTACAAAGAATAAGCAGATACAAAGTTAAAGAGAAGCTTGCAACGCTGTATTAACCCTGCAAGAAGATATGCTGTACAGATAATCTACACAAAAAATATATTTGGTGAATTGGCTGCCCAAGGTAACAGTCGGAACTGTTTGCCGGGAGCGGCATAGGCTAACAATAAAAACTGATAAAAAGAAAGGACTGACAAAAATGAGCAAATCTAACGAAGAAGATGTACAGAATACCAGTCCTGGAAGTGATGAACTTACTCTTGATATTAAAGAAGATTCAGAGATATTCCTGGAATTTTTGTCAGAGGTCCAGGACCATCTGGAAGATTCAGAAAGCAATGTACTCAGTATTGAGGATGACGCCTGTGACTATGAAACAATCAATGCTATCTTCAGAAGCATTCATAGTATAAAAGGAAGCGCCGGGTTTCTTGGACTTACCCAGATGCAGGGACTCAGCCATGAGTTGGAAACACTGCTGGACAAGGTAAGAAAAGAAGAGATCAGCATGTCACAGGAGATAATAAACGTATCATTAAGCTCAATAGACTCACTTAGAAAACTCCGGGACAATCTGGAGATCAGGGTTGACAGAGAACTTGGAAATGATAAGGACTCTGACTCCTCTCCCCAGGAACAGCCTGTAAATATCCAACCTTTAATAGATACTATATTATCCATACTAAATAACGAAAGTAAACATGAAGAGGCAGTACCGGAATCTCCTCAAGAGATAACAGACAAAATCATCAACTCAGAACCTGAAGAAGACTCAGGGGAAGCCGTGGAAGATCAAGAATCATCAGAAAGCGATTGCCTGGGTGGAATACTTCTGGATGAAGGCGCAATTACTCAGGAGCAACTGGACAAGGCCCTTGATGAACGAGGCAAAAAGATTGGGGAAATACTCGTAGAAGAAGGAGTAACAACTGCAGAAAAGGTAGAGAACGCTCTTGATGAACAGAAATCAATAGGACAAATCCTCACCGAAAAAGGTGAAATAACAGAATCCCAGCTTGCCGGTGCACTGAAACAGCAGGAAAGAAAAGTAGGCGAAATACTCGTAGATAGCGGCGCAACAACTACAGGCGATATAGATACTGCATTAGAATCCCAACAAAACAAACGAAAGACAAAGTTACAGTCCAGAACAGTTAAGGTTGATACCGCCAAGCTCGACAACCTGTTCGACATGGTAGGAGAACTCGTAATAACCAATACCATGATTTGCGGAGAAGCCAATTCAGCAGACAATAACGGTACGAGCAAGAACCTGTCTCAATTAACCAAGATTACCAAGGATATTCAGGATCAGGTTATGTCCATGAGGATGGTCACCTTGAAACAAACATTTCAAAAGATGTCAAGGCTGGTAAGAGACGTTTCTTTGCAATCTGGAAAGAAAGTTAAATTACAGATTTCCGGTGAAGACACAGAACTCGACAAGAATGTAATCGAAGAACTCGCAGACCCACTTGTACACATACTCAGAAACTCAATAGACCATGGTGTTGAGGCTGAAGAAGACAGGGTTTCCAAAGGCAAGCCGGCAGAGGGCCTGGTGAAGTTAAGCGCCTTCCATAGAGGAGGAAACATAGTAATAGAGATTCAAGACGACGGCAATGGGATTCGGAAAGACAAAATATTACAAAAAGCCATAGATAGAGGAATGGTAACCAGCCAGTCATCCTTAACAGACAATCAGATATACAATTTAATCTTTTCACCCGGACTATCAACTGCAGCCAAGGTTACAAATATTTCAGGCCGAGGTGTAGGCATGGACGTGGTAAAGAAAAATATCGAAAAACTCCGCGGCACTGTTGATGTTACATCAGAAGAGGGAAAGGGATCTACCTTTACCATTAAGCTGCCTCTAACCCTTGCTATTATTGATGGAATTGTCGTTAACGTGGGCGACACAAAATATATTATACCAACTGTTTCGATAGAAGAATCATTGCGTCCAACCAAAGAAGACATCAGTACAGTCAAGAATCAGGGTGAAGTGGTTAACATAAGAGGTAGTTTGTTATCTCTGGTCCGCCTCCACAAACTTTACAATATTGACACAGAAAAGACCAATCCATGGGAATCAATAGTCGTAGTAGTAGAAGGCGCCGAAGGAAGATATGGTGTATTGGTCGATGAACTCCTGGGACAACAACAGGTTGTGATTAAGAGTCTCGGCGACAGGTTTAAGGATGTTAAAGGAATTTCAGGAAGCGCTATACTTGGTGACGGAAGAGTCGGTCTGATTCTGGACGTCAGCGGAGTAAAAGAAGCATTTATTGGAAGTAATTAGAATTGTGGAATGCGCCCGACAAATGGCAGGCGGGCGCATTCTGCAATCCGAAATTTATTGAAAAGGAGGAGCAAGATGGAAGCAGTATTAGAAGAGAAACGGACGAAGAGTCATGAGGGGAAATATTTAACATTTGTACTCGGCACGGAAGAATACGGTATAGAAATTCTCAAAGTCAGAGAAATCATCGGAATGATGGACATTACGACCGTACCACAGACTCCGGATTATATGAAAGGTGTTATTAATCTGAGAGGAAAGGTTATACCGGTAATCGACCTGAGACTGAAGTTTGCAATGGACGAACTTAAACATACTCAGGAAACGTGCACAATAGTAGTAGAAGTCAACAGTTCTTTGATAGGAATCATAGTTGATACTGTCTCTGAAGTAGTTGACATAGGTAGTGAAGCAGTTGAAGACACACCGGCGTTCGGACAGGGAATAGACACTGACTTTATAATCGGCCTTGGCAAGGTACAGGAGAAGATAATTATACTCCTTGACATAGAGAAGGTAATGTCTACTGAAGAGCTCGAGATAGCTGAAAAGATGGCTGAAAATTGATGATTATCAATTGCGGGATGCGGAACAGAAGAGATGAATTATAAAAGCTTAACCAGAACAGCCACAATGATAATGCCGGCGGTTAACATGGCGCCCAGCTTGACAGTAAGACGTAATTCCGACTCTTTGATATCGCGCTTTAATGATGTTTCCAGTTCTTTCATATCGCGCTTTAATGACGTTTCCAGTTCTTTCATATCGCGCTTTAATGATGTTTCTAGTTCTTTCATATCGCACTTTAATGATGTTTCCAGTTCTTTCGTATCGTGCTTTAATGATGTTTCCAGTTCTTTCGTATCGTGCTTTGTGGCAAGACGTTCATCGATCAGTTCGGCCTGTGTTGCGGCTAACGTTTCAGCCTGCTCTTCGGAAAATCCGACGGCCTTTAGCTTTTTTACGTATGCGTGAGTATCAAATGTAGTGGTTTGTGACATAACACTATTATGGTGCAACAATTATATATTTTTGTCAAGAAGAAAAAAGATGAGGCTGTACAACAATTGCGGAATGCGGAGCTTTGCTGATTGAAGATGGTCGGTTGAAATTTGATGAATGAAAAAGAAATTGGTGTATTACTTAAAACAATTAATTAGATTCTTCTTTCCGCTTCACTACATTCAGAAGACAAGTCAGCATGTCATTCTGAGGAAGGAACGACCGAAGAATCTCAACGTCGACAACTTTGAGATTCCTATACATGAACATAATGAAAGACTTAAAGATTTCTAATTACGAAACTTCAACTTTAGATTGCGGACTGCCCTGGTATCTGGTATGTTATGCTCTGCGGTCCGGGGCTAGACATACGGAATGGAACATAATATGCAGAATCGATAATAAAAAACCGAAACAAGCAGATTTCAATGCTGCTTAGCTTTTTTATCTTTAACATAAAATGTTACAGCTATAACTGCAGCGATAATAGATAATAAGATGAAAGTTATAGTTAGTTCTATCATTTTCTACTCCTTATTAACAGCAATTGCGGCAATAAAGCAAAGAATTGAAGAAACTATTCCAAATACAAAAACCATATTAGGAATTGCGGAGGAAGAGACAAATTTACCGATAACTAAACCTGCAAACACTAACTTTCCCAAATCCGAAAGTATGTTTGAGAGTGTTGCTCTTTGCTTACTTTGTCATAGTTGTAACTTAACCCTTTTTTTACTATCGTCAAGTAAAAAGTTAAATTAAAAACTTAGTAATTATCAACAATGAAGACAAACTATGATATTAAACAACAACGGGAATATTATTACTGTAGGCGTTGGAGACTTAAAGATTGGCAAGTCACCCAAAATGATAAAGACCAGTCTTGGCTCATGCGTAGGTGTTGTCTTGTATGATAGCGTACAGAAGATTGGGGGTGTCCTGCACCTAATGCTGCCCAATTGTAACGACAGAGAAGGCAAGCCAAGTAAATACGCCGACACAGGGATACCTTTATTACTTGACTTGATGTTAAACCAGGCCAAATCAAAGAAAAATGTACTGACTGCAAAGATATTTGGCGGAGCAAATATGTTTAACGTCAGTAGCGAATTATTTGACATCGGGAAATCTAATATTGCAGAAACAGAAAGGCTTTTGAATCACTTTGGCATAAGAATCACAGCCTCAAGAGTAGGCGGCACTAAAGGCCATCAGATTACACTTGATACAGAAACTGGTGTTGTTCAAAGCAGGATATTCGGAGAACCGATAAAAGAATACTAATAATAATTGATGATTTTAGATTGCGGATTGCAGATTTTGAATTCCAAGCCCACTGGTTTCATTCAGAAATCCCTGCCCGACAAATGGCAGGCGGGCGCACTCCGAAATCCGAAATTGGAAGAAAGGATTGTAAATCATGCAGATATCTAAAGAACATCTTAAGATATTAGATATTGTAGTAAAGATGGGAATGGACAATGCCTCTCGCAGGTTTTCCAAGACCATAAGACGTGCTGCATTGATAGAATTAGTAAAGACCGAAATGGTGGATATCAGTGAGGCTACGGAAGAGATGAACAATGATTTACGTGAAATGGTATCATCTATGCTGCAGCTTGAGGGTGCATTTAATGGAAAACTACTGTTCATGATCCCTCTGGAGGGCGCTCTTTCACTACAGGATTTCTATACGGGTCAGCCACAAGGCACTTCTAAAGAATATGATGAATTTACAGAGGGCACAGTACAGGAGATTGGGAATATTCTTGCAAGCTCAATTGGCAATTCTTTTGCATTAGACCTTGGCTCTCAACTGCTACCAACTCCACCACAGATTTTATGCGATTTTGCAGGTACAATCTTTACATCACTTATTTTTGAAGAAGGAATGTACAATGACAAAATTCTGCTGACTGAAACAAAGTTTAATATACATAAGACTGAAATAGACTGTTACTTCTTCTTACTTCCGGAAATAGGTTCATTAGAGGTGACACTGAATAAATTAGAAAAGTCAGAGAGTTTTGCCTGATAAAGTGTAGGGTAGAAAATTAAGACAATTTCAGAATTCGGATTGCGGAATGGAACAAAAACAAATCTGCATTCAGCAATTGCACAGGTTTATATTTTTTATCCCGCAATCAGAAATCAGAACTCCGAAATCGTAATAAAAGGAGATATGTTTTAGTACTAAATAACAGGGGAATATTATGAAAAGAGTATTAATAGTAGATGACGCAAGTGTTGTAAGGTTAATGATAAAGAAAGTTCTCAAGGAAGGTGATTTTGAGATAGCTGGAGAAGCGGCAAATGGAGTAGACGCACTCACAAAGTATAAGGAGCTGAGACCTGACGTAGTCACCATGGACATAACAATGCCGGAAGCAGATGGTATTCAGGCTACAAAGGACATAATAGCATTTGATGAGGACGCAAAGGTAGTAATCCTGTCCGGCATAGATCAAAAGGAGATGTTATGGCAGGCGATTAAGGCTGGAGCCGCTTCGTACATCGTAAAACCGTTTGAAAATGACAGGGTATTATCAACACTGAATGAAGTTACAGGAAAACAGTAATTTCGGGATTCGGATTCCAGATTTTGGAGTCAAAGAAATGAATCTGCAATCCGAATCCCGAAATCTAAAATGGAATTATCAATGCAATATATCCTATCAAACGAAGAATTTGAATTATTCAGACGCTTGATTTACGATTCCTGTGGGATAAGCCTGGCGCTATCCAAAAAGGAATTAGTCAAGGCAAGGCTGACCAAACGCCTTATTAAGGTTGGTATAGATTCATTTAAGGATTATTATAGATACGTTACTAAGACTGACAAGACAGGAAAGGAGTTAGTTCATCTTGTTGACAGCATCTCAACTAATAAAACAGACTTTTTCAGAGAGAAGAAGCATTTTGATCTTCTAAATACTTCAATCTTGCCATCTTTGATTGCAAGCAAGACAAAGACCGGAAACAAGAAACTTCGCATCTGGTGTGCCGCGTCGTCATCTGGCGAAGAACCATATACCCTGGCCATGACCGTCCTTAACCATTTAAACCCTGACAATGGATGGGATATAAAGATCCTGGCAACAGATATATCCACAAAAATACTTCAAAAAGCGATCAATGGTGTTTACAGGAAAGAGCTGTTAAGAGATATTCCACTTGGAACTATCTCTGCAAACTTCTCCAGTGTTATTTATGAGAATGCAAACTGTTATAAGGTCAAAAATCATCTCAAGGATATTATCACTTTCAGAAGATTTAATCTAATGACACCTGAGTTTCCATTTAAAAACCCTTTTGATTTTATCTTTTGCAGAAACGTAATGATTTATTTTAATCCTGAAACACAAAACACGCTTGTTTCAAAATTTTACGATTGTTTACCAAAAGATGGCCATCTTTTTATCGGCCACTCTGAGACATTATCCAGAAGTAATACCAGTTTTAAATACATACAACCGGCTGTTTATCAGAAATAGTGAGCAAACAAAATGAAT
The DNA here is from genome assembly GCA_018263435.1 of Candidatus Scalindua arabica. Lineage (GTDB taxonomy): Bacteria > Planctomycetota > Brocadiia > Brocadiales > Scalinduaceae > Scalindua > Scalindua arabica. The sequence goes on from JAANXD010000074.1 coordinate 58,835, forward strand.
AATAAAACCAAGGTATTGATAGTTGACGATTCTGCCGTTGTAAGAAAGATATTATCAAGCGCATTAGGCAAATACCAGGATATTGAAATAGTTGGCACTGCACCAGACCCATTTATAGCCAGGAACAAGATCCTACAACTTAAACCGGATGTCCTTACACTCGATGTTGAAATGCCGAGGATGGATGGGATCACATTCCTGAGAAAGTTGATGACACACTATCCCATACCAACGGTAATGGTAAGCTCACTTACTCAGGCAGGTTGCGACGCAACACTACAAGCTCTTGAAGTAGGAGCCATAGACTTTGTCGCAAAGCCAACAAGCAGGCTTGGCAGTGATGTAGGTGATGTAATAGATGAGTTGCATACCAAAATAAAATATGCATCCAGAGCAAAAGTAAGAGTACAGTGTAATTCGGCAGGAAATGGAAATGGTAATAGTAAATCTGTCCGAACTGTCCAGCCAAAAGCAGGCACACCTGACAATGGTCAGGAAAGTAGACAAGATTATACTGTGTTCAAGGGTACTCACAAAATCATATTAATTGGCGCATCAACCGGTGGCACAGAGGCATTGAAGGAAGTCTTAACAAAAATGCCTCCGGATTCACCGGCGATTGCTATTGTCCAGCACATGCCGGAAATGTTTACAAAGGCATTTGCAAACAGGCTGGATTCGTTGTGTGCTATCACAGTAAAGGAAGGTAAACATGCTGAAAGTCTTATACCGGGACAGGCAATAATAGCACCAGGAAATTACCATATGGTCATAAAAAAAAGCGGTGCAATGTACAAAGTTGAAATGGATCAGGGGCCTCCCGTTCACCATCAAAGACCGGCTGTAGACAACTTGTTTGACTCAGCTGCTAAATACGTAGGGCCAAATGCTATTGGCGTGATCATGACAGGTATGGGTGATGATGGTGCAACCGGATTACTCAAAATGAAAGAATCTGGCGCCGGAACAATAGCCCAGGACGAAGATAGTTGTGTGGTATTTGGTATGCCAAAAGAGGCTATCAAATTAGGTGCAGCAGATAAAGTAGTTTCTCTACACAACATTCCGAACAGTATCATTTCTTTAATAAACAATTAGTATTTCTCTCTATTCATTGTAAGACTTATGGAAAACAATACTCATGGCCCTGGTGATGTTGAAATCGTAAAAGAGGCCGATATAAATATTATTGATGATGGTAATAATAATGACCAGGCAATGCTTAAGGTATTGAAGAATGAGATATCACATCTCAAAGCATCCAATGCATCTCTAAAAATCCAACTCCAGTATTTCCGAGAAAATTACCTGCCTAATGTTCTTCTTGTAGATGACAATCATGAAACCGTTCAAGTTATCACAGGAATTCTTAGCGATTATAATGTAATTAATACAGGAAATGGTATTGAAGCCTTAAGCATGCTTCGCAAAATGGGTAATGTAGGAAGTGACATCCAGCGAATTGATACAATACTATTAGAAGTCAATCTGCCAGGTATGAGTGGATTCACCTTGTGTCGGGAGTTGAAAAAAAACATTAAATTAAATATCCCGATAATCTTCTGCTCGGCAAACAATACCAAAAAAGATGTGATTAAGGCAATCAGCTTTGGAGCCGACGACTATATTATCAAGCCATTTCAGGAAAAGGCATTATTAGAAAAAGTTGGCAAATGGACAAAGAAACGGTTAGCACTTAATAGAACCAGGTAGGTTAGGTTGGCAATCGTTCCAGCCCTTATGAGGTGACTCAATCGAATGTATAATTCTCTACTCGAAATATATAGCCCGCAATCCTAAATCCCTGGTCCAGACCGCAGGGCGGATTGCACCAGGGTGGGCTGAAATTATATACTACTAATAGGTATTAAGGACGGAATTGTCTCAAGCACTTTCCTGAAGCTTGTATTTCTAACGTATCTCCATTCCTTATCATCTTCCTTCTTTTCGGGAGTTGTAATATTATTTATAATTGGTAACCCCTTAAGGCCTTTAGCCAATTTAAAGGAACGAGCCCTTCCAGACGCCTCACCACCAGGCAATACATCCGTTATAAAATCCATGGCTACCTGAGTATTATCAAAGATTGCAGTTGTCGCTTTTCTGCCGGCTTTAAAGTTACCTATTGTTGCATCCGGTATCACCTCAACAGCATTTAAGCCTGCAAACATTACATCTTCACCAATATTAATCGCACTCCTTGGAATCCCCTTCACAATATCTCCAATCACTGCATCCTTTAATACTTTCTTAAACAGATGTTTGACTCTACCAGCACCCTGGGGTTTAGCTTCTCCCTCCGGAGTGTAGATACCAAAAGAAAGGCCGCTTGCTACATCTTTGACAAAATTTACTACTGTACCCGCAAGGCCTACCTTTCTGCCCTCATTTACGTTTCCGTTCTTATCCACATACCTGAACTTTGCACCAATACCTAAATCCTTTACTGCATTAAGAAGATTATTACCTGCATCTGCCAAATCCTTGCCTACCCTCTTTGTAATCCTGGAATGGTCATAACCGTTATCTATTACTCCTGAAGCCTTACTCAAGAAGAAGCTGTCACCACCGGGGTTAGACATCAACTGATCCTCTTTATAAACCTTATACTGTTCTGCTAAAGAAGACGCTGGAGGTTTGCTTACATTCTGGTTTGGAATAAATACTTCAGGATGTGGAAGTACCCTTGAAGGAGAGATTGGCATAAAGTTTCTTGCATTTTTCCTTTGGAAGTTAAAGTTGTTAACATTGGCTAACTCCTTATTCAAGACCCTGCCAAACGGCTGCAGCTTTGAAGAATTATTAAAGCTCACAACGTTAGGGCTATTAAGTTTAGCCATGCCCTTTGCAAATGCCTGTGTAATTACCTGTGAATTGTCTGTGTTGTTAAAATCCATAATCGCCAGTATTAAACGCAAAAGAAATACCATACATACCGATTGCTATTAAAATTTACATAATCTACCAAGCCTTTGATATATCATTGCTTAGGAGACCAACACAAGATGTCAGCACAAATTCCATAGTGGACTCTCTGTAAAACAGGAAGAAATTGACCGGTTAAAGGTAAGAATGACTTGATAAAACATGAGATATGCAGGACAAAAGGAGGTACTGATTTTATTGCAGGCCAACAGGAACATTTCTTTGTGAACCGGCACTTGAATAATTATCAATTATTTTGTGTAATTCTGCAAACTCTATCGGTTTGTTAAGGATATAATCTACTCCTTCGCTTCTATAGTCAATAGCGCCTGTGTCCAGTTCATAACCTGTAATCAGCACGACAGGCGTTTTTGGCTTCTTCCTGACACTATCAGACTCTTTTACAAACCTGGCCACCTGCCAGCCATTTGACTTCGGCATTGCAAGGTCACACAAAACAATATCATACGTATTTTTCTCATACATTTTCATACCAACACTTGAATCTTGTGCTACAAATACATTATGCCCCCTTGACTCGAGAATAACTCTCATCATGTCCAATATTACCTTTTCATCTTCAATCACAAGTATATTCGCACTATGACCGGTAATATCGCCTGTCACTTCATCTTGATGTAGTACTTCATCTGCAGAACACAGAGGCATCATTAGATGCATTGTAGTGCCTTTTCCAGGGGAACTATCAATCCTAATCTCACCATCATATCTGGTCATTATACTATATGAGAGGCTCATGCCCAGTCCAGACCTTTTTACACCTTTGGTTGTGAAAAAAGGATCGAAAACTTTTTCTTTAACATCTTCGCTTATACCGATCCCATTGTCTGAAATAGAAATGACTGCATTATCTCCATCCGTTTTTACAGATAATTCAATCTTACCGCCATTAGGCATTGCATCAATACTGTTATTAATAATGTTTATAATGACCTCGCGCAACTCTGAAGGTTTACATCTGGCACGATACTTTGAAGTTGTGAAGTTGTGCTTGACAATTTCATACTCAACCCCTTTTGATTGAGCCACTGTCTTCCATCTTGGCATGGTAAGTTTCAAGGCATCATCAATGATTTCAACAAGGTCAATTGACTTCTCTACATTTTCATGCTCTTTCTTAATCCTTGAGAATTGTTGAATCTTATCTACGATTTCTGCTCCATCTCTCGCAGCTTTTTCTATAATATTTAGAGAATCTAAAACCTTCTCATTCTCATCCTTAATCCCCATCTTCACAATGTCCAGATATCCAAGTATTATTCCCAGTATATTATTGAAGTCATAGGCAATACCACTTGACTGTAATCCTAATGCATTTAGTTTGTCTATTTGAAACAACTTCTGCTCAAATTCTTTTCTCCCGGTAATATCTCTTACAACCCCTTCAAACAGTGTCACTTTACCATTTTCATCATAATCCATCTTCGCATTCAATTGAACGTCCTTTATCAGGCCACTCTTAGTCTTTATCCTGAACTCATACCCCTCCAGGAATTCTCTCCTGCCTGCAAAGGCGCCCTTGATACAATCGACAATTTTCTTCCTATCTTCTTTATGAATCAAATCAAAGAAAGATAAACCCCTGGCCTCTTCACCTGAATATTCAAAAACTCTCTTGCTGGCAAGATTTATCGATGTAATGTTTAGCTCCTGATCTGCCGTAAATACCACATCAATCATGTTGTCGATCAACGTCTTGTATCTTAACTCAGATACCCTTAATTCATTCTCAACTTCTTCCTTCTCTCTCTTTGTCCGAGACTCCAGTACCGCTCTATCCACAATTGAAGGTAATCTCTTCAAATAACCTTCTTCCTTGGCAATATAATCACAAGCTCCAACCTTCATTGCTTCTACTGCAACACTTTCATCACCAAATGCTGTTGCCATTATGACTGGACAGTTGTTTTCTTGGCGGTTTATACGCTTCAACACTTCTATCCCGTTCATGTCGGAAAGGCTATAATCAATGATTGTCGCATCAAAAGCTTCATTTGACAATTTGTGAATGCACTCTTCGCCAGTACAGACAAACACAACTTCCACATTCTGCTTATCCTGTTTCAGAACATCTTCCATTAAGATCTGATGATCTTCGTTGTCATCCACAATTAATATATTTAATCGATTGACACTCACAGCAAACATCGCCCCTTTTTATTATTTCAGGATGCCAGGAAACTTCACAGCTACAAGAACTTTAACCAGTCGATGTCCATTACTACTAACGATTAATGATATATTCGAAGTGGCCTGATTACAAGCAGAAAATCGTTAATTTCTGTACTATACTGTAAAATAGAGTCGCTAGGATGGAGAAGTATAGTAAATCACTCATCCTTTGACCATTCTTTGATCTTATATTCAATCTTTCGCGTTGAAATACCGAGTATCTTTGCCGCCTTTGATTTACTACCATTGGTTGTTTGAAGTGCCTCAATGATAACCTTCTTCTCTATCTCCTTCATAGTTGCTCCCGATGGGATACGAAAGGTTTCTTTTCTGGATTTCTTAGAATTCACATTAATATTTGAAGGAAGATCGCCTGGTTCTATATATTCATTTCTTGCCATTACCACAGCTCTTTCGATTGCGTTTTCAAGTTCTCTGACATTACCGGGCCAGTCGTAATTATTCAACAACTTTGCGCTCTGCGGAGTAATGCCCTTAATATCTTTCTTGTTCTTTTTTGAATATTTTACAAGAAAGTTATCTATCAGCAATCCAATATCTTCTTTCCTCTCTCTTAATGACGGGAGTTTCAGGTTGATAACATTTAATCTATAGTATAAATCTTCCCTGAATCTTCCCTCCTTGATCTCTTCCTCCAGGTCTCTATTTGTTGCAGCAATAATTCTAACGTCTGATTCAAAGGTTTTTTCACCACCGACTCTTTCAAATTTCCCGGTTTCCAAAACTCTTAACAGTTTGATTTGAATATGTGAATTCATCTCTCCCACTTCATCAAGAAAGAGACTGCCTCCATTAGCCAATTCAAACCTGCCCCGTCTCTGGCTTACCGCACCGGTAAAAGCACCCTTTTCGTGCCCAAAGAGTTCGCTTTCCAATACACCTTCAGATAATGAAGCACAATGAAGTGCAACAAATGGTTTGTCCTTTCTATCACTATTGTAATGTATAGCATTAGCAATAAGCTCCTTTCCTGTCCCGGTATCACCATAAATCAACACAGTAGCTGCTGTTGGAGCAATCTCTGTTATTGTCTTGTAAATAAGCTGAATTTCAGGCGAATTACCAATAATTCCTGAGAAATTATATTTATCATTTAATTTCTGTTTCAATTCCTTGTTCTGTAATACCAGGAGCCGTCTCTCCCATATCTTTTTAAGTATCAATTCTAATTCTTCAATATTTACCGGCTTGGTCAAGTAGTCATCCGCGCCCTTTTTCACCGCATCAATAGCAGTCTGTATAGAACTAAATGCAGTTATCATTACCACAGCAATATCAACATCCTTCTTCTTAGCCTTTTCAATAATGGAAAAACCACTGATATCAGGTAGCTTCATATCTGTAATTACTATATCAAAGTGCTCGCTTTCGATTAAATTCAATGCTTCTTTGCCTGTATACGTACAACTTGTATCATAGCCATCCTGCAAGAGAATCTTTGTCAGGCCGTCGGCTGTATTTTTATCGTCATCTACTAATAATATTCTTGGTTTCTTCATTATCTATTTAAACCTAAATTGAGTGATTTTGTATTATATGTTAGATGATAAAAGGGGACAGGCTACTTTTTACCTGATATCTCCTATTCTCTGCTTTCCCATAGTCTGTTAAAAGATTTCAATCCGTGTTCCCCATCACCTTTGTCAAAAAAGTAGCCTGTCCCCTTTTATTTATAATTAAGCCAAAGGTAATTCGATAATAAATTCCGCACCATTATTTAGATCTTTAAACCTTATATTACCCCCATGAGCCTGAATAATATTCTTTGTAATAGCCAAACCTACACCCGTTCCACCACTCTTCGTAGAATGAAAAAGGTCGAAGATCTTGTCATGCTGCTCACTGGGTATTCCGGGCCCTGTATCCTTTATAGATATATTTAAATAACCATCATTATGTGAAATGATTATATTTATATTCCCTCCTCCTGTCATTACTTCTACAGCATTTATTATTATATTCAATAGCGCCTGTTTGAGTTTATCCTTGTCTACTGAAATTTGTGGAGAGTCTTTCAATACCCTTAGATATATTTTAATCCCATTTAAGTCTGCATGCGGGTTGATCAGGGCAATCAGTTCATTAAGTATTTTAACAATATCTTCTTTCTTACGTTTTAAATCACCAGATTTTGAGAAACTTAAACAATCCTTTGCTAATTTATTCAACCTTTCAATTTCTTCTTTAACCACTTTTACAACTTCGTGAAGTTCTTTCGTAGAGCCCAACTCATGTTTATCAATTTCTCTCTGCAACAATGACATCTGTATATTAATAGCATTTAAAGGGTTCTTAATCTCATGTGCCAGTTCATTGCTATATTGCCCAAGTGTTGAAAGGGTCTTAGTCTTTACAAGTTCCTCATTAAACATTTTCTCCTCTGTAATATCACGCATAACCCCTACCACATATTCAATCTCATTGTTCCAACTCTTTATTATAGAATAATTTGTTATTACCCACTTTTCTTTACCGTCTTTAGTCTTGATAAGGTATTCGCGTGCAATCCTGGAACGTTTCTCTTCAAAAAGGTGAAGTCCCGGACATATGGTCAGATCCAAGCCGTCTGAGGAGTGACAACTAAATATATCGTGACAGCCGTAATCACTTTTCATGATTTCTTCTTTGGTAATACCCACAATCTTTTCACAAGCGGGATTAAACAATACTATCTTTCTATCCTTATCAAATATAAATACACCATCATTGAGGTATTGTAATGCGATATCCTGTATATTCTGGTCCTTAATCATGTTTGCCACTCAATAAATATTCTGTCAAAAAACCGTAATTACTTTATAAAAGACCGGCTTTTAAGAACTCCCGGTTCATACGGGCAATATTTTCAATAGATATTTCTTTGGGACACTCTTTTTCACACTCTGTTTCATTGGCGCAGTTTCCAAAACCCAATTGATCCATTTTGCCAACCATTGCAAGCGCCCGTTTCTTTGCCTCTGGTAGCCCCTGAGGAAGCAGGGTAAACTGAGAAATCTTTGCGCCTACGAAAAGCATGGCTGATGCATTGGGGCATGCGGCAACACAGGCTCCACATCCAATGCATTCTGCAGCATCCATCGCTTTCTCAGCTACCTCCTGAGGAACAGAAACAGCGTTTCCGTCAGGTGCACCGCCGGTGTTAACCGATATATAACCACCCGCTTGAATAATCTTTTCAAATGCAATTCTGTCAACAACTAGGTCCTTTATTACCTTAAAGGCCCTTGAACGCCATGGTTCAATTACCACAGTATCGCCAGGTGAGAAATGGCGCATATGCAGCTGGCAGAGCGTTGTTCCTTTTTCCGGGCCATGGGCACGGCCGTTTACCATTGTACCACACGCACCGCAGATACCTTCCCTGCAGTCATGGTCAAACGCTATAGGATCTTTGCCTGAAAGAATTATCTCCTCATTGACAACATCAAGCATCTCAAGAAATGACATGTCCGTTGAAACGTCTCTAGCCTTGTACGTCTCAAACCGTCCCCTGGCATCAGGCCCCTTCTGACGCCAGACTTTCAATTTAAGATTTATGCAGCTTTTATCTCTGGCCTTTGTCACTTGTAGCTCCTTTGCGTTAATTCAACATTCTCAAATTCCAGGGATTCTTTGTGAAGTTTCGGCTTACTTCCCTCCCCGCGATATTCCCAGGCAGAAACATGACAGAAGTTTTCATCATCGCGAAGTGCCTCGTGTTCATCAGTCTGAAAATCCTCATTAAAGTGGCAGCCACACGACTCTTTTCTTTCAAGGGCATCTATCACCATGAGTTCACCAAATTGCAGAAAGTCTGCAACCCGTCCTGCTTTCTCAAGGCTCTGATTAAACTCCTGTCCGGAACCTCCCACTAGGACATTTTCCCAGAACTCTACACGGAGATCTGCGACAAGCTTTTTTGCCTTCTTAAGATCCTTCTCTTTTCTCGTCATTCCACAATTCTCCCAGAGAATATGCCCCAACTCCCTGTGGAAATCGTCTACTGTCCTTTTGCCTCCTATAGAAAGGAGCTTTTTTATACGTGTTTCTACTTGCAAAGAAGATTCGTTAAATGCACTATGGTCTTCTCTTACTGTGTCATGAGAATCCTGAGCAAGATAGTCGCCTATTGTATAGGGTATAATAAAATACCCGTCGGCAAGGCCCTGCATCAATGCACTTGCTCCAAGACGATTTGCCCCGTGATCCGAGAAATTTGCCTCTCCCAGTACAAAAAGACCGGGGATTGTGCTCATCAGGTTATAATCCACCCAGAGGCCGCCCATGGTGTAATGGACAGCCGGGTAGATCATCATGGGTGTCTCATAAGGATCCTGTGCCGTTATTTTTTTATACATCTCGAAAAGGTTGCCGTATTTTCTTGCAATAACATCACGCCCGTCCCTCTCAATTGCATCCGCAAGATCAAGATATACCGCGAGTCGTGTGTCCCCCACCCCCTTGCCCATATCGCATTGAACCTTGGCGTTTCTTGACGCTACATCCCTTGGTACCAGATTTCCAAAACGAGGATATCTCTCTTCAAGGTAATAGTCCCTTTCAGTTTCAGGAATCTGATCAGGAGGCCTCTTATCTTCAGGACTTCTGGGGACCCAGACCCTGCCATCATTTCTAAGGCTTTCACTCATAAGTGTCAATTTTGACTGATATGTGCCATGAACCGGAATACAGGTAGGGTGAATCTGTACAAAACATGGATTAGCAAAAGATGCACCTTTTCTGTATGACGCAAAGGCTGCAGAAATATTTGATCCCATGGAATTTGTTGAAAGGAAGAAGACATTTCCGTAACCGCCAGTTGCCAGCACAACAGCATCAGCCGCATATTTTTCCAGTTCACCAGAGACAAGATTCCTGGCAACAATACCCCTTGCCTTTCCATCTATTACCACGAGATCAAGCATATCTCTTCTTGTAAAGAGACTGACCTTACCGGCTGCTATTTGACGTGAAAGCGCCCCGTATGCACCCAGGAGAAGTTGTTGTCCGGTCTGCCCCCTGGCGTAGAAAGTCCTGGATACCTGAGCGCCACCAAAGCTTCTATTTGCAAGCTGGCCACCATACTCCCTTGCAAAAGGTACCCCCTGAGCAACACACTGATCAATAATATTATTGCTGATCTGTGCCAGGCGGTAGACGTTCGCCTCCCTTGACCTGAAATCACCACCCTTTATAGTATCATAAAAGAGACGCCATATACTGTCACCGTCATTCTGGTAATTCTTGGCAGCATTTATCCCTCCCTGAGCAGCGATGCTATGTGCGCGGCGCGGACTATCCTGGATACAGAATGTCATTACCTCATAACCCAATTCTGCAAGAGTAGCTGATGCCGATGCGCCAGCAAGTCCTGTACCCACAACAATAACCTTAAATTTCCTCTTGCTTGCAGGATTTACCAGTTTCAACTCAAACCTGTGCCTATCCCACTTTTCAGAGAGAGGGCCATCTGGTATTTTTGAATCAAGTTGCATTTTTTGTCATTTCAAGAAATAAACGAGATGTAAATCGGAAGAATACCGAATCCAAATCCCACTGCAAGGCTTATGATTATGCTCACCACACGAAAAACTGACATATACTCTGAGTTACTTACCCCCAGTGTCTGGAATGCACTCCAGAACCCATGACTCACATGGATAGCAACAATGATCATGGACACAATATAAAAGAAAGCATAGCCTGGATTTGAAAATGTTTCTAATACGATTTGATAGATAGTCTGATCTGTTTTCTCCACAAAATGAAAATCAACAAGATGAATGACAATAAATAATAATATAAAAAGACCGGTATATGGCATTGTCACAGAACCGATAGTTCGTCCACCTGCATTCTTCTTTACCAGGTACCCTTCAGGCCTGGCACGGAAATTCTCATAAAAAAGATAGGCCCCGATGAAAACATGGGCCACTGCAAAGAAAAGAAGTCCAATTTCTGTGAGGATTATGAGTGGTCCCAATGCATGGAGACGCTCGGAATAGGAGTTAAATGCATCTTCACCCGCACAAATAGTCAGATTGCCGGCAAGATGAGCGATCAGGAAGATACAAAAGCCGAGTCCGGTAAGAGCCATAATCAGCTTTTTTCCGATTGAAGATCTCAGTGTACAAATAAACCAGTTCAAATCCCACTGCATAATTTTCTGGCATACGTCTCATGGACAAGAGCCATATACTATTTTACTAAGGTTAAGCCCACCTTCCAAACTTAAATTGAAATACCCTGACAAAGCTTTTTAACGGCATCTGCAGATTTCTTTAAGGCTTCAGATTCTCCCTCATTAAGCTTTATTTCAATAATCTGCTCAAGTCCGTTCTTACCTAGCTTGGCAGGAAGGCCAATGAATATATCATCAAATCCATATTCACCGTTACATAATACAGTACAAGGTAATATCTTCTTCTTATCCTTAACAATTGAATCAATCATTTCAACAATTGAAGCCGCCGGTGCATAAAAAGCACTTCCGGTCTTCAGAAGACTGACTATCTCCGCACCTCCGTCTCTCGTCCTCTTGACTATGGCATCTAACCTGTCTTCAGGAATCAATTCTGTAACTGGTATGCCTGATACTGTTGTATATCTTGCTAAAGGAACCATAGTATCACCATGCCCCCCAAGGACAAAAGTATGCACATTCTCCACAGAAACATTTAATTCCATTGCTATAAAGGTTCTCATTCTCGATGTGTCCAAGACTCCTGCCATACCAATAACCCTCTCCCTGGGAAATTTACTCACCTTATACGTCACATATGTCATTACATCAAGCGGATTAGATACCACAATTAGAATTGCATCTGGAGACTTCTCTACTACCTGCTCTACAACACTCTTTACAATATCCGCATTAACTTTAACCAGATCATCCCTGCTCATTCCCGGTTTACGTGGCAAACCGGATGTTATAACAACTATATCTGAATTATCAGTTTCTTCGTATGAATTAGTTCCGATGATCTTGCAATTATAGTTATAAATTGGACTTGCTTCCATCAGATCAAGTCCCTTACCCTGCGGTAACCCTTCAACTATATCAACAAGTACAATATCCCCGAACTCCTTTTCAGCAAGCCTTTGTGCAGTTGTTGCCCCCACATTTCCAGCGCCAATAACGGTTATCTTCATTTACACAATCCTTTTAAAAGTAAATTACTCCAACAAAAAAACCCACCTTGTCGGTGGGTTTTTTTGAAATCATTAATTTTGTTTCTAAACAAATACTTGTACCAATACCATTAATCAATACTCAATAAACCAACATTTCTATTAAAATTGTGGTGACTGTATGGATCACTATGACATGACTGGCATCTCAACTTTATGTTACCCTCTTCCTCCCATCTCCCAAACAGCTTACCATGCAGAGACTTAGCACTCATATCGAGCTGTGCATGAACCGGCCCGCCAATATGACAATTTTCACAAACCTTCGCCTCAGAGGCACTCGCCCTTGAAAACAAATGTTTAGGATGACAGCCTTCACAACTTCCTCCCGGTCCTGTATCCCATGACTTGTTTAAACCAAGCATATGACATTTCCTACAATCCTCCCGCATCACTACATCTTTAGTACCTACTTCAACTCCGGCAACTTCAGCGACTATACGTCCTTTGTAATGGTTGCTCTGTGCGAAATCGTTATACATAGTCACGTGACATTCACCACATTTGCTTGGCAATACCCTGCCTCCTCTTTCAACAATCTCCCCATGATCATTTCCATGGCACTCAAGACATGAAACACCGCTTTTCGAATGTGGGCTATTCGTCCATTCTTTTACAATTTTCGGAGTCGCATGTCTGTGACAAGCATAGCAATCATTCTCAGAAAATGTACCAAAAGGAGGAATCTTCTTCTCTGCATATACCTTATACACATCTGCACTCCAACTTGGATGCACAACTCCTATGTGGCAGTCAGTACAGAAGAAATCTTCAAGGCTGCCATCTTCTCCCTTTCTTTTAGATTGTGCAACATACTCAAGGTGTGTTTTATCCTTTGTATACTCTTCATTATTGGTATGACATCTAACACAGTTACCATTTACAATAGGCACACTATCTTCGGCTATTTCAATAAACAGACCTGAATTTACACTGGTAAGATAGGTTTTCCTCGCGTGTTCAAATGAGTCGTGAGCGCCGTCACTTAATTTTGCATGCAAGAAACCCTTCAGACCGGGACCGATATGACAGGTATGACAACTATGTACATGCTCATTATGATGCTTTGAACTCATAAAGGAATCGTAATGCACATCCATTTCATGGCAACTGCCACAGAATTCACTTGATTCAGCATAATGCCAGAACTTCTTACCACCTACCAAACCAACCGCCACCAGGATAATAAAAGCAACACCTACTAATTTTTTGTGTTTAACTATCAGTCCTAGTATCAGTTTTATGAGATTGACAACCTTATCCTTTAAACATCCACATTCCATTGAGTTCTCCTTAATTGTTATCTATACGATGACTTAAGCAACTTGGTATCTTAATTTAAAATGACGAATTTTGGCATAATACCAAAAAATAACTGTAATATCAAGACCTTTTTAACACAAAGCAACTCAATCCTATTATTACCTTTATAATAATATTCTAAACAATTTTGGCAAAAAATTTAAGAATTTAGGAATTTGGGAATTCAGGAATTCCTTAATCCCTCAATTCCTCAATATTATAATTCCGACTAGTTCGGGTTAGGTATTGATTTAAGCGAAAATTGATTGTATAATTGCACTTTCAACGTTTATTCACTAATAAACTAATGCTTTAAACTATATCACTTTATTGAGTTAAGGAGGAAGTAATTGAAGAAGATTCTTGTTTTTCTAATTGTTCTATTTTTTTATGTAACATGCTCATATGCACAAACACTTGAAAAATCAGGAGAGAAGAAAAATAATGAGGTAAAGGCCGAAGAAAGTCAGGAAACTTCGGAATCAACAGACGAAGAAGTATTTCAACAGGTAGAGAAATATATTCAAAGCGCAAATTCTTTGCGCGAAATCCAAAACGACTATGACGGCGCACTGGAATTATATAAAAAAGCTCTAGAACTAGACCCTGAAAGACCTTCTCTTCACTGGTATATAGCAGGTGTTTACTGGAAGCTGAACAACCACAAAAAGGCACTGGAACATCTTGAAAGATGCAGAAACCTGATGCCTCAGATACCTGAAGAATTGAATGAGGTGGACGACTTCATAGCTAAGATTGTAGAATACCTGCCTGTAGCAGAAAAAAGAAAACTTGCCAGCAAACGAATTGAGGACAGACGCACAATTATGGAAGAAGCGCTAAAGAATAATAGAGACAAATGGGAAGAGATGGCACTTGTACCTGCAGGTGAATTTCCAATGGGAAGCACCGTAGAGGATTTTATTCCGGAAGAGATGCCACAGCACACAGTAAACCTTGATGCATACTATATTGACAAATATGAGGTCACAAATGCCCAATACTGGAAATTCCTGGAATACATGGAGAAAACTAATGACCACAGTAAATGTTCCCCCTCAGAGCCTCTTAACAAAAACCACCTGCCCGGCAACCCCTATAGAGGCTACGAATTTAAATATTATAATTACCCTGATTATCCTGTTACCAGAATAGATTGGTATGATGCTTATGCATATGCCGCATGGGCTGGCAAGCGCCTGCCAACCGAAGCGGAATGGGAGAAGGCAGCAAGGGGTACAGACGGAAGAAGATTCCCATGGGGCAATGTCTGGGAAATCAAATTCTGTAATGTCGGCGAATCGCCCAATCTGCCCATAACTGTCGGAAGCTACGAAGAAGGAAACAGTGTTTATGGCGTTTTCGATATGTCAGGAAGTGTCTCTGAGTGGTGTAATGACTGGTATCATCCTGAATATTATTATAATTCTCCCAAAAAAAATCCAAAGGGACCTCTGGAGGGTACCGGTAAAAGAATTATCAAGGGAGGGTCCATGTTTGCCCAGAATGTCTACAAGTTGCGTTGCGCGGTAAGGATGTTCGGTGAGCCAAGTGATAGAAACAAAAGCGTCGGTTTCAGATGCGCAAAGGACACAAATTAAATACCCTTATGACCTGCCAGACAACCGTTCTGGCAGGTCAGTCAGTATAAATTTATCAGGCCGTCAATCTATTCCCCATATCAATATTATTCCATTATTTGCACCGGACGCAAGAAGTTTCCCATCCGGGCTGAATGCCAATGATCTAAGCGCATCCCAATGACCGGTTAATGATTTCAGCAGTTTTCCGGTCTCTACATCCCAGAACATAACCATCTCATCACCCCATGAACATGAAGCTATAAGCCTGTTGTCCGGATGAAACACTGACGAGGTAACACCCCAATTGTGACCATTCAAATCCCACAGTTTTTTACCGGATGCAACATCCCAGACGAAAACTGTATCACGACCGGCAGAAACAATATATTTTGAATCAGAACTCACATCCAGTGCATTAACACGCAATCCATGTCCTATCAACTCATTTAACATCTTCCCTGTCGCTACATCCCAGATCATTACACTCCTATCATATGCAGAAGATACTAAAAGTGTACTATCATTAGCAAAGTCTAATCCGCTGATCTCCTTCTTGTGTCCGGTCAAAGTTCTCATTTCTTCCCACGAACCAACGTCCCAGAGCTTGATCTCTTCCCAGGTGCTTGATGCAAGTATCTTTGAATCATGGCTGAAGACCACAGAATATACACTTCTTATTCTTTCATCGTCCGAGCGCACCTGAATGGTCTTTATCTCCTT
>JAANXD010000075.1 GCA_018263435.1 Candidatus Scalindua arabica
TGCCTACCATGCCTAAGGCAGACTCGCTGTGACGAGCCGGCAGGCAGGCGTCGGGCAGGCACATTAGTGACTCTTTCTTCATACCTTTATTTACTCTACCCCAAACCACATATTAGCTTCTAATTCACCAGCCTCTTGTATACACATCTTGTCTTTATTAAATTTAACTGATATTATATAAACTGGTAAACATAATAGAATTCTAACCAATACTAAGATGTCCAAAACATTAAAAATATTGTTATGTGCAGATGATGACGGAATAATGGTCGAGACCATAAAAAATGCTGTCAGTAATAAAGGCTTTGATCAAAATATTGTTCTTGTTAGAGACCAACATGATACAGACACCATATCTAAAGAAATAGTTGGTGCCGATGTGGTATATCCGGACAAGGCTGTGATTACCAGGGAAATGATCAAGAGTGCAAAGAAAGTTAGATTATTTCAGTGTGGAACCGGATACGATACGATAGACCTTGAAGCTGCCAGAGATAGAAAAATTCCTGTCTGCAATATGCCCGGCATTACAGCTCAATCAGTTGCGGAGCATGCAATGTACCTTATGTTAGCATTAGCAAAGAATGACAGAGATTACAGACAGGAAATGAAGGATGGCAAATGGAATAGGGGGGTTAGTATTGAGCTTGCCGGAAAAACAGTTGGCTTAATAGGATTCGGCAATATTGCCAGGATAAAGGCAAGGATCGCTCATAGTCTTGGGATGAAAGTGATAGCATGCAGGAAAAACAGGGAGAAAGGGAATGAGGGTCTCGATTTTGTAGATATAGTTGACTTTGATTATTTATTGGAGGAATCTGATATCGTTTCTATTCTTATTCCCTTAATAAAACAAGGTAGTTGCAGGACAGAAGGATTAATCGGAAAAAAAGAACTGGAGAAGATCGGTGTGGCAGGGCTCGGATGGCTGATAAATACTTCCCGGGGTGGCATAATCGATGAGAAGGCATTGATCGAGTCATTAGGAAACAATGTTATCAGGAAAGCCGCCCTGGATGTGTATGAAACTGAACCTCTTCCAGAGCATAGTGAATTAAGAAGACTTCCGAATGTCGTACTTACTCCTCATATAGCCGGTGATACGAAAGAAGCCCTGATTCTAAGGTACACCCTGATTGCAGAAAACTCAATAAAAGTCATGAATAATGAAAGGCCACGATATATAGTCAAAGAACTGCAAGGATTTATTTAATTCTATTGCCTTATTAACGAGGCCATAAATAAGACTACCATTATGTTTTAATTATGATATAATGGCGTCAATGAAAACAGATGGCCGCAAGATATCGATACAAGAAAAAGCTTTTATTAGACGCATATCAGTAAAGCGAGTGTTGGATGGTGAGAGGCCTTGCAATGTTACAGCAAGTTATGGTCTAAGCCCAAAGAGTATATTTCGTTGGCTCAAGAAAGCAAGGGAAGAAGGCATTGACAGCCTTGCACCTAAACCAAAACCGGGTCGAAGACGTAAATTAACGATAAAAGAAGAACAAGAAGTCAAACGTTGGATAGTTGATAGGGATCCTCGCCAATACAATTTTGACTTTGGCCTTTGGACACGAGAAATCATTTCTGATTTGATTTGGGATCGCATTGGTATTAAATTGAGTGTCAACTCAGTAGGAAGGCTTTTACGTCGTCAGGGGTTAACACCTCAAAAACCTTTGCGACGAGCATACGAACGTGATCCTAAAGCAATTAATAAATGGCTTAAAAGAGATTATACTTGTATTAGGAAGCGTGCAAAGCAAAGGAAAGCTGAAATATTCTGGTTGGACGAAGCATCGATACGGTCAGATGATCCTCTGCAACGAACATGGGGATTAAAAGGGAAAACACCAATTGTTCAAACAAGTGGACAAAGGCAATCAATTAATGCGATATCAGCATTATCCAATAAAGGAGGCTTCTGGTATATGGTTTATACCGGTCGTTTTAATGCAACCAAATTTGTTGAATGCCTTAAAAACTTTATGCGTTATAGACGTAAGCGTGTTTTTATAATCATGGATGGCCATCCGGTGCATAAAGCAAAAGCTATTAAAGAATACATTAAGGAACTCAAAGGTAGATTAGAAATATATTTGCTTCCTCCTTACGCTCCAGATCTTAATCCTGATGAACTTGTTTGGTATCAAATGAGAAACATTGGTACTTCTAAGAAGCCGCTTTAAAAAGGGGAGTCATTAAAAAAGAGGGCCATACTTGATCTTGAATCTATCAAAAACAAAAAGAAGCTTATCCTGTCATTTTTCAAAAACGATAAAGTATCCTATGCTGCGGCTTAGGTAGTATGTACCAATGGCTGGTATTGAAAGAAAAGAAACTGAGTCAAATAGTTAATAGTGTGGCAGCTCATTATAGCTAGGCTTGTTGTTTCTTTAATTCGTCTTCATAGAGGGGTGACATTTGCCAGCATTTGTTAATTACCTTGGGAAGTGTCTCCAGGAAATAATCAACGTCTTCTTCCGAATTATCTTTTCCAAGACTGACGGTAATTGAGCCATGGCATACGTCTGGTGGTACTCCAATAGCTGTAAGTACATGAGATGCCTGTAGGTCAGGCGAGCTGCAGGCAGAACCGCTGGCGATAGCTATGCCATTGTAATTTAGGAACAGGACGAGTGATTCGCCTTCCGCAAAAGATATCCAGAAGCTTACATGCCCGGGAAGCCTTTGTGTCAAGTGTCCTGTAAAATGCAGGTATTTGACTGTATCAGGAAGTGCTTTTATGATTTTGTCACGAAGTGGAGTGAGGTGTTCTATCCTTGATGTCATCTCGGTTTTGGCAAGCTCAGCTGCCTTGCCCATTCCAACAATCGCCGGTATATTATCTGTACCCGGCCTCAGGCCGCCTTCCTGTGCGCCTCCTTTAATTATGGAAACAATTTCAGTTCCTTCTTTTACATATAGGGCTGCAATGCCTTTTGGGCCGTAAAATGTGTGCGATGTCAGAGTTAATGAATCTGCGCCAAGTTTCTGAACGTCCACAGGTATAACTCCTGCCGTTGCAACGGCATCGGTATGGAATATAATACCCTTTTCCTTCGTTATCTTTCCTATTTCCTCTATAGGCTGGATTACACCTATCTCATTATTTGCATGCATAATTGAAACAAGGAACGTATCCTTGTTTATGGATTTGGCAACATCTTCAGGGTCTATCAGGCCATCTTCGTTTACCTTTATATATGACACCCTGAAACCATCTTTCTCCAGTTCTCGTGCAGTGTATAAAATTGAGTAATGCTCAACTTCTGAAATAATTATGTGTTTTCCTCTGTCTCTGTTTGCGAGGGCTAAACCCCTTAAAGCCAGATTGTTTGCTTCACTTCCCGTAAAGGTAAAGATTATCTCTTCGGGTTTGGCATTAATCAGGTCAGCGACCTTTGCCCTTGACTCGTCGACAGCTTTTTTAGCCTTGAGTCCATATGAATGGAGGTGGGAAGATGGGTTACCAAAATTTTCTGTAAAAAAAGGTAACATTTCTTCTACTACTCTTGGATCAGTAGGTGTCGTAGACATGTGATCCATATAAACTTTTCTCATTGTAAGTTTCCCTTCTGTGATTTAAAATAACTGTGGCAAAGTCAATCTCAAATAGCCTAGGCGTCCCGCCTCGGTGCAACCTACGGTCAGGCAGGCCGCCTGTGGCGCCCCTTGGGGTAGCTTATAGGTCCGACTCGGTCGGGATGCCTGACCTATATTATAATTTATGTTAGTCCTGTAAAGTCATTGGCTGCCCGCAACACTCTAAGGTGCCGGCGCCTCCTTCTTTTACCTCAACTATTGCGCCACATATATCACATTCATAAACTTCATTGGCTTCAGTTGTCATCTTTTTTCCTCCATTTTTCTACTATTAATTATACTAATAGTTTTCCTGCAGTTATCAGGAAATATTCTCCTGCTGCTATCATTAGCCAGCCAAAGAATTTCTTGATAATTATACTCCAATTTCCGGTCTTTGGCAGACTTGCCATCAAACCGGCAAACGTTCCAACAATTATTAAGAGTGTTCCCAGTCCTATAGAAAAAACAAAAAGTAAGCCTACACCGTAAGCAACATTTTGTTTCGCCGCAACATAAGTCAAGACAACACCAAGTACAGGCGCTGTGCATGGTGCGGCAACAGTTCCTGCAAGAA
Organism: Candidatus Scalindua arabica; assembly: GCA_018263435.1. Taxonomy (GTDB): domain Bacteria; phylum Planctomycetota; class Brocadiia; order Brocadiales; family Scalinduaceae; genus Scalindua; species Scalindua arabica. Next base: position 4,169 of record JAANXD010000075.1, read on the forward strand.
GTCCTACCAGAAATGCGCCGATGCGTCCTCCAGCTTTTTTGCCGGGTTGTCTGCTTGCTAAGAAAGAGGGAATTGGCAGTGTAAAGGCATCCAACATCGACAAGCCTAGAAAGATAAAGATATTGGCTACAACAATGTAAAGTATGGGGTTTGTGCTGGCTGACCCAAAGAACTGTCCGGTCAAGGCCGCAAACGCTCCCAGTGCGGCATACGTAACTGCCATTCCTAATACATAAAAGAGAGAGAGGGAAAAGCCCTTCAGCTTGGAATCACCACTGCGGCCACCTATATAAGCGATCGTTATAGGTATCATCGGGTACACACATGGCGTAAAACTGGTGAGCACACCTCCCAGGAAAACCGCTATAAAAGCCAGAATAGGCGATGCAGCCAGGTATCCATCCAGGCCTTGTAGAAATCCATCCATATTATTTCCTTAATTATAAAAGCACTTCAAGTTTTTGTTGAAGTTTACTCTTGCTTGTTACTCCCACCAAAGTTTCCTTTACTTCGCCATTGCTGAAGATTATGAGTGTGGGTACAGACATAACACCATATTTTACTGCGAGATCTTTGTTTTCTTCTACATCTATATCGACTTTTGCAAACTTGACCTTCCCATCAAATTCCTGAGCTAATTCACCCAGGATAGGAGTTTGCGTTTTGCATGGGCCACACCAATCTGCATAAAAGTCTACCAGGACGGGTGACCCAGCTTGAATGACAGATTGCTCAAAATCTTCGCTAGTTACTGCCGTTAAGTTTGACATTCCTAAATATTCTCCTTTCTTAATGTTTTTGTCGATAGGTTGTCATCTTTAAGCTGAAAGTTGCCTTCCTTAAGAATATGATTTGGCAGACAACCTGCTGAAATGGCATACGCCAGAATACAAATCGTTCTAAATTGTATTCTTTTCATTTTATTCAGTAATACGGAAAAAGCAAGTAAAACTTGAGCTATATGAAGATAACTCATCTAAATTATCTATAGCAAATTCAAGAAACTCAGGATTGTCAATTTCATCAGTGAGTATTTCCTTCTCTATCTTAAAGGAAGTATCAGCGTCTATCTCATCTTTATTAAACTTTCCTACACAATCAACTAACTTCTTTATACAATCCAGTGAGATTTGGTGAAAGTATGGTTTTGCTTTTGTCTTGAGCCAGTCGGTTTTGTTAACACACGATATTGTTTTCAAAGCATTTGGAATCATAAACCTTGTTGCGTTTTCCACGGTTATGTTCTATATTCTGAAATACCATTGCCACAAGCCTGTCTAACTGTTGAGAAATGGAAGATTGCATAAACATTTTGTTTTTAATCACAATATAACGAACTAGATTATGAATAGAACAATTTGCTTAATTATCACTTCGCTTATTATTACTAATTTACTAGGCTGTAAAAACTTCTCATCCTCATATGTATATCAACCACCAAATAAAGCCAAATATGATTATGATAATGAGGTCTTCATTGACAGACCATTTTCGGTTGTTTGGGATGAACTTATTAAGCAGCTCTCAAAAAGCATTTTCGAAATTAATAACACTGAGAAAGCATCATCAGGAATTATTGATCTGTCATTTTCAACTGATACTCCAGAGGAATATGTGGACTGTGGAAGAACAACATGGACTCATAAGAATAGGTCAGATAAAGAAGTACTCAGTCTTATTAAACAGTAAATATGCATGAAAAACCCATTTGTCCTCTTGGTTTTGATACTTACCTGAGTATTATAATACGTAGTATTTCTACAATCTACAAGATTTCATATCAAACCTGTTAGAAGGTTGTTAGAATATTTCAATAAAAAAGGCCTAGAGGAAACCTCTAAGCCTTTTAAAATGGTAGCGGGGACAGGATTTGAACCTGCGACCTCCGATGAGCCATATAAGAGGCATAACCTAAAATAAACAGGAATAAGTAAGACTTTATTATCAATAGCTTTAGGGCTGATCGGTAGTAAGGTCTTACTTGCTGTTTTCTGGTGTTTTCTTCTGTTTTGTTAGAAGATTGTTAGAAGAATTAGAACAAGTGATCCCTTTCATGTTCGGCACCCCTGTCCGTTTAGGCAGATTTGCGAGTCACCAGTCTCTTTTCTCTTGATTTTAATGAATACCTAAGTAATATTAGAAATGAATTGCAATATTATACAGACACACAATAAGGGGGGTATATAATGCTTACTATACATAAGAAGGTTGTAAAAGATGTTAATGGAAATCCTATGGAAGTAATTATCCCGTGGGAGGAATATAAAAAAATTGAAGAATCATTAGGGCTTGATCTTTCTCAAGAAGCAATTGAAGATCTTAAGCAGGCAAAGATTGATAGAGATAATTCTAATAAAGATGCTTATATTGATCTAGAGTCAATTTAAATGTTTAAAGTTATTGTCCACAAACGAGCTCTCAAATACCTGAACAAACTCACTTCCCCTAAAAAAACCAAAATTAAAGAATTATTGACTGAACTTATCGATAATCCTATTCAGCATGAAGATGTAAAACCGATGCTTGGAGAATGGAAAGGATATTACAGAATCCGAATGGGAAATATAAGATTGATATTCTGGGTTGATCAAGATAAGAAAATTATTTATGTAGATCATATCGGACCACGAGGGGATGTATATAAATAAATTGATCCAGGTTTCTCTCATCAATAATATAGCTCTCTTTGAATGTTTACACAAAACATATTACACTACCTTTTTGTTTAGAACATTCGTTTTTTTGACATTCGGATATGTTTCGAATTTCGTGCTTCTGATTTCTGATTTTCCAGCTTGTCTGGGTGTAAGGTCTTACTTGCTGTTCTCTGGTGTTTTCTTCTGTTTTGTTAGAAGATTGTTAGAAGGTCACAAAAAAAAGGACTCAGAGCAAAGCCCTAAGTCCTTTTGTAGTATGGTAGCGGGGACAGGATTTGAACCTGCGACCTCCGGGTTATGAGCCCGACGAGCTACCAAGCTGCTCTACCCCGCGTCTCATTTACTTAATATTATATCAGCAAACATAATCTGTCAAACAGAAATTTGATAAATTTACGTAATTTAGCTATTTCTGGAAAAGGTATTTATTACATCCTCTCCGGTGCTTTGAGGCCGAGGATACTCAGGCCGTTCTTTATAACCTGTCTGATTGAATCAACCAACAATATCCTTGCCATCTTTAATTCAGTATCATCAATTAGAATCCTGTGATGCTGGTAGAATCTGTTAAACGTACTGCACAGATCAAGCAGGTATTTGCTCAGTATTGATGGTTCACAATTTTGTGCAGAGCGTATTATGGTTAAAGGGAAAGACTCGAGTTTCTTGACTAATAACAGTTCGTCATCTTCTTTAAATACGTCGTAATCTACTTCGTTTGTTACTGTTCCACCACACTTTCTTAACACACTGCACAACCTTGCATGAGTGTATTGAACGTATGGGCCTGTCTCGCCATCAAAGTTGAGGATTTCGTTCCAGTCGAACATTACATCCTTAACCCTTTTTGTGCTCAACTCCGAAAATATTATGGCGCCAATACCAACGTCATTTGCCACCTCTGCCTTATTCTCCAGATCAGCGTTCTTGCCATCTATAATTTCCTCTGCAATCTTACACGACTCCACTAACAACTCTTCCAGCAAAACAACTTTGCCTTCTCTCGTAGACATCTTCCCCTGCTTGAACTTAACCAATCCGAAGTCTACGTGTATACAGTCACTCATCCATTCGTATCCCATGAGTTCCAGTACTTTAAATAATTGCTTGAAGTGTAACCGCTGTTCGGAACCAACAACGTAGATCATCTTGTCAAAGTTATACTCCCGCTTCCTGTACTCGGCAGCACATATATCCCTGGTGGCATACAGGCTGGCATCATCCTTCTTCCTCAGTATACACGGCGGCATGTCATATTCTTCAAGGTTTACGATCAGGGCCTCCTCACTTACCTCTGACAGTCCGGCATCTTTGATTCTTTTAACTGTATCATTAAGCATATTGTTATAAAAGCTTTCACCCGCATACGAATCAAACTTTATGCCTAATTTCTCATATACTCTTTCAAATTCTGACAAACTAATGTCCTTGAAATATTGCCATGTTTCTATTGCTTCCTCGTTTCCACCCTCCAGCTTCCGAAACCAATCCCTTGCTTCATCCTCCAGAGACGGATTGTCCTTGGCCTCCTTATGAAACCTGACATATAATTCATTAAGCTTGCTGATATCGAGCCCAGTCTCTTTTATAGAATCCTGGCCTTTTAGATCCGGACCCCATCTTTTAAAGGCAACGATTAATTGTCCAAATTGTGTACCCCAATCTCCCAGATGATTTATGCCTACGCATTTATATCCAATGGTTTTGTATAGATTGTAAATCGCATTTCCGATTACTGCCGAACGGAGATGATGTACAGCCAGATGTTTTGCTATGTTCGGTGAAGAGTAATCTATTACTGCCGTCTTTCCCGCACCCGAGTCAGAACTTCCATAAAAATCCGATTCAGTAAAGATCTCATCCAGGACTGTCTTGAAGATCATTTCCTTAGAGACATAAAAGTTTAGATATGGCCCTTGGGACTTAATGTCAGTTATTGAGTCGCTGATGGGCAGTTTTTGGGCAAGTTCGGCTGATATTTTCCCGGGATTATTCTTTAATTGTTTTGCAACAGCAAAACATGGAAATGCAAAATCACCCATCTTTAAGTCAGGAGGAATCTCTATCAAACCCTTTATCTCTTCCTCTGACAGTGGAATTTCAGCCTTTAATAAATCTACTATGTTTTTAATGAAAATATCCATTTTATTCCTGTTTGAATGTACTCTGGTATTGTAAATATTTATCCAGAGAATAGTAAACTATAAAACTCGAAATTACAATTGCTTATTACTCTGTTGTTGAGTTGGATTATTAATATTTGGTAGCAGGAAAGCCAACAGTCCAGCTATGGGCGCCAGGTATGCAACAACCACTAACGACGTTTGCATGCTGTAATGATCTGCAATATTTCCGATTATGGGAAGCATAAGGCCTGCAGAGCCCCAGACAAGACCCATCGAAATGCCTGAAACGGAACTGGACATATCCGGCGGGCATAATTTCTGAACTATGAGTATGTTAATAGCAGATGCTGCAAATATAACCATACCGCTTACGCCTAATAATACAATAGAAAGGGTCCCGCTTGAATCTAAAAACCATAAAAGTAAAGGACTCGCAAAGATTGAGGAACATGCTATTACTATCTTCCTGTTTATTCTATCTGCCAGATATCCTCCTATCAAACCTCCAATGCTCCCACTAATCAGGAAAATAGATATAGCGATTCCGCTCTTCTGCATTGAAAATCCTTTTTCCGTAAAAAGTATAGACATAAAACTCATGAAGCTCGTAATGACGATTGACCGGGTAAACATTATCAGGAACATAATCCATAGTGGTCGCGAAGTTCTTGCAAAAAGTACTTTCAAGCCTGACAGACTTGCATTACTCTTACTGACAGGAATTCCCGGAAGTATCTTAATCAATATTAATGCCAGGATTACTCCGGGTATAGACAATAACCATAACTTGCCAAATCCGTATAATGAAGCAATCAACGTAATAACATAAGGTGCTCCTGCCAGTCCAATGCATCCAACCATAAGGAAGATAGACATCTGGAACGTGGATCTGTTCTGGCCTAAACCGGCTACAGTTGCAACGCCATTAGGATGAAAGGCCGCCACACCTGATGCTCCGATCATGAGCATTAAGACCAGTACAATGAAGTTTGGAGCAAGGCAAATGCTGCTCAAGAACAGTGCCGAACATAAGACACCAGCTACAACAAGAAAATGTTTCTTATTAAATCTGTCACCGAGAAAGCCGAATACAGGCTGCAGGATTGAGCCAAACACAGCCAATACTGTGGGTAATACAGACACCTGTGTTATTGTTAAATGGAGAGTGGTCTGAAAGTAAGACAGAAGTGGAATCAGGAAACCGGCATAGAAATCATTAAAGAGGTGGGCAAACGTTAACAGGACTATTGATGTAGATAGGAATCTACCATTGTTCTTTGTCATTAAACTTTTATATAAACACTCATCTCAGCTTGAGCGTCTTTTTAGAGGTTTCTCATATATCTACTTTCCCTGAGATTCAGGCAGGTACGCTGCTTTTATGTTTGTGAGTGGAGTAGTTGTGAGGAAAACGGTTTTACCCTCTCCCACTCTCTTGAGGTTTGTTCAGCCTGCCATAAATCGAAGTTTTTCTGCAAATTCAACCATAAGTCTGGAGTAGTATCGAAAGCACGAGAAAGGCGCAATGCCATATCAGTGGTGATAGCGCCTCTTTTATTAATAATCTTTGATAATGTTTTTCTGGAAACACCAAGGGTAGATGCCAACTCCGTTATGGTAATCGATAACGGTTTTAAATAATCTTCTTTAATAATTTCCCCAGGGTGTGTAGGTCGTCTTCTCATTCTTTTCATGATTGTACCTTTCAATGATAGTCGTCATAGTTGACAACGTAAGCGTTTCCACTAGAAAATTCAAAAAATACTCTCCAGTTTCCGGATACCTTCACTGCATATTGACCTTTTTTATCTCCTGTCAACTTGTGGAGGTTTGAACTTGGATAATTCATGTCTTTGATCACGTTTGCAGCATTAAGTCGGTCAAGAATTCTTTCAAGCCTATCTGTATGCTCCGGTTTTATACCTTTCTTTTTCCCAGTATAAAAAAAGTCCTCAAGGCCCTTATGCTGAAATGATTTGATCACGTGCTGATTGTAACCTTTCAGGTTGCATGTGTCAATTGGATTTATGTAATTTTCTATTTAAGGTATGCCGATAGATTATATCTTAATGAGTGTAGGTTTCAAACAATACCAGTTAAGTCATAGGCAGACGTGACCCTTCTTCAAATGAATTGGGTGAGTTTTAGGAATCTCGCTTTAATATTTCAATGAAGGCGGGAAGCGGTAACCTCAGAATCAAAAAAACACCATTAGGAACTTGGATCCACACCAAGGAAGGCCAGGATGGTCTTCCTTTCGACTTTGTCTGTGATGGCACCTGACTTAATCTTTTCAAGCAGAAACTCCTTGATTTTCGCTGCAGGCACGGCGTAGTTGAGATTCTTCCATATTTCCGGACTATTCTCTTTGATCATGTTGTCTAAGGATTGAGAACTTTGCGCTATAGGGGTTTTGGGGGCTACCCCCCAGAGAAGACCAATGATATCCCCGGTATCCCGAGTAACGACTGGAGATCCGGAGTCGCCGTCAGAGGCATCGCATCCGACCGCAAAGGCCCAGGTGCCTGCTTTTTGACCCTTCTCATCCAGCCCATACTTAATCTTAAATTCATTATCTCCTGAAAAGACCTTACAATCCGAATCCCAGGTGCCCGCCATATCACTGTAGTGATTTTTGGCCCGGCCAAATCCAACCGTCAAGAGCTTTTGATTCCTGGTGATTGGGTAGTCAAAACTAAAATTCTTTGCGACAGATTGTAGTATTTTTCGATCCCATTTGCTTTCCACATTAATAGCAAAGAGTGCAAGATCGATCTCCAACCATGCACCAAATATTCGCCCAGAATTGAAACTTAGATCAAGAAACGGAAACTCTATTTCCTTATAATCCTCTGGCTCATTAACTAACCGTATGTGGACATGGTAATTGGTTGCTATCAAGTGAAACCCATTAAACTGCCCCAGATAGAAACCTGTGCCTTTGGCGACTTTAGCCGTCGCTTTGGCCGTCCGCCTGAGTACCTCAACAAACTCAAGCTTTTTGTTTCTGAGATCACTCCTGCCTAATACCTTTTTACTCCACTCATCTCCCACCCGGTAGGTCCAGTCAGCAACTTCGTCCTTAATGGCATCAAGGTCATCAGAGTCATCTATCTCTACCTCTTCATCTTCCTCTAATAAAGCATAAGAAGCAATAACTCGATTCTTCTCAAAAAGGTGCAATGGATGAAGTGTTTGTGCGGACATTGGCGTAGTGTAGAGGTGGGCAAACGTTAACAGGACTATTGATGTAGATAGGAATCTACCATTATTCTTTAGCATTCAACTTTTATATAAACACTCATTTTTTATATTCAATAATGATTCTGAGATCAACGTTTTGTATAAGTTGCCACCACTTGTGCATATTCGTTAAAAAGAGGTTTAAAGCAGAAACCTTTAATAACGCTTAAACTGCAAATAATATTGTGGTTAACTTAATACGATTGTCAGCTTTCAATTATATTACGTCATATCGGCTATTTTTTTGTCAGTCTTAATAAGTTTATTAACTATAGTCGATACATCTTCTTGCTTTTTTTCTGCAATCTTTTCAACAAAAGAATAGGCTACTGAATCCAGGTATACAGGTATGTTAAGCTTTGCATTGGGTTTGTAGAATTTGCCACGTTCTCCTTTTGAGAAATCATATTCATTGTTCATCGTTTTCATTATTTAAGTGAACAACAAGTATAAACTACCGATGCCTGATGAGTATGATAGCAAAAAGATTGTAGAATGGAAACCGGAAAAAATATTGAAAACACACGTAAATTGGTGGTCTATTATGAAGAAAAACAAAGGTGTAGAGGTTATGCAGGTACGCAGTTTTATATTTGCGAGTGGAGTAGTTGTGAGGAAAACGGTTTTACCTTCTCCCACTCTCTTGAGGTTTGTTCAGCCTGCTATAAATCGTAATTTTTCTGCAAATTCAACCATAAGTCAGGAGTGGTATCGAAAGCACGAGAAAGGCGCAATGCCATATCAGTGGTAATAGAGACTCTTTTATTAATAATCTTTGATAATGTTTTTCTGGAAACTCCAAGGATAGATGCCAACTCCGTTATGGTAATCGATAACGGTTTTAAATAATTTTCTTTAATAATTATCCCAGGGTGTGTAGGTCGCCTTTTCATTCTTTTCATGATTGTACCTTTCAATGATAGTCGTCATAGTTGACAACGTAAGCGTTTCCACCAGAAAATTCAAAAAATACCCTCCAGTTTCCGGTTACCTTCACTGCATATTGACCTTTTTTATCTCCTGTCAACTTGTGGAGGTTTGCAAAAGAATTATGCAGACTTTGAGTTGGCCTCTACCGGATCATAGTGCAACACCATGATCTGGTCTGGGCGTAAACCTACCGATTCGTAAGTACGTCCTTCGCGATCACAAAATTCAACTTCAAACGCTTTGCCCCCGGCAAGGATTTCAACTACAGTGCCTACTTGTCCATGCCACAGTTTGTATTCAGGCAGGTCAACCGTCAGCGCTACAATATCAAGTAATTTAATATTGTCTGTCATTTCTAACCTTTCAGTTTCATAAAGGGTAACAACTGGTTAATCTCGGTGTATCCAATCCATGTTCAATAATCCACCCACTTCTAATCATTGCCTGCTTGCCATTCATATAAAATTGCTGATTAAATTCCTTTTCCAAAATTGGGTCGCTGTAGCGAATTATTACGACAATAAATTTGGGAGGCATATTTTCCGAAAGATGGAGGTTGTCGTAATACCATGGAGTGGGTGAATTGTTCGGGATTTCATTTGAAATTGACAAATCAACTTTTGCCTCTGGTTACACTTCCAAGGCTTGATCAATAAAAAGAATTTTTCCAGAAACTGAAATTGCAGGGTTATGACCAGCATTTACGAATGTGATTTGAATTCTATAAGGAGGGCTGTTATCCATTTTTTTAATACCTGGGCTCGAAATTGTAAAATATGCTCTCTTTGACAGTCTTTCTATATTTGCTGAATCCCTTGATATTTTTACTGAGTATAATGCAGCAATAGCGGCTACCATAGCCGAAATTGTAGCGATCGCCGCCCAAAATGTGCCACTTTTCAGTAATTCAATCATTTTTTTTGCTCTAATCTTAAATATGAAAAACGAGATAAATTAACTATTGGAATTTCCATGTTTTCATTCTAATAAATTACATCATGGAAAACAAATCTGTAGGGATGCAGGGTTTTCATCAAGCACCAAGTATCAATGTATTAAAAACTAAAACAACAACTTATCTCAACCCCATCAACGACCTTACTTCTTTCATCGTTTCTCCAGCTATCATTCTGCATTTCTCAGCGCCGGTATTAAGGGTGTTTATTACGCTGTTGGGATTGTTGATTAATTCTAGACTCTTCTCTCTAATCGGTTTCTATTTCTAATTTTTCAGCGATATCATCAATTGGAATACTTTCTTTTTCCTTTGATCTTTCCCCAAGAAATGACATAAACTTTTCACTATTGCCCAGCTTTTCAACCTCTTTCTCGAAGTCGTCAGTTTCTTCTAATATGAAGCTTTTCCCATCTTTACCGTGTATAACTAAAGAATCAGATGAGGCCATAGCTAACAATTCTTCCAATGAATGTTTTTTTGTGTGTAAGTCTATTTTGATCATATTTGCACCTTCCTTCCTTGAATAAATAATTCATTGTGATCTTTATGTCCAATTGCAAGGACTTGAACTTTTTGTCCTTCAGCAACTTCGTAAAAAATACGATATTTGCCTATCTTTAATTCCCATGGAGCAACGGGATTTGAGCGAAGTTGTTTACGCTTTCTAGTTTCAATATTAGCATCAATTGTAAATATTTAAGAATAGCTTTAACAATTATTCTCTGTTCAAATGTATCATAGTATACCAAATCATCATTAGCACTTTTCTTAATATCAATATTATATTTCATGAAAACGCAATATTAAACTAATCTGTGGAGAAGGGTGCAACAAAGAGTTTCCAATAAGTGCTAACAGATTATATTGTTAAAATCAAGATGGAAAGTTTATTTCCTTCGAATATCCAGTATCAATAGTGCATCATACGTGATGATGCGTATTAAGGCAGTGACACCCGCCCAACAGACTGGCGGACAGGCGGTCACTGCACTCCAAACAATCTATCTCAACCCCATCAACGACCGTACTTCTTTCATCGTTTCTCCGGCTATCTTTCTGCATTTCTCTGCACCGGTATTTAGGGTGTCTATTACACTGGCAGAGTTGTTAATTAATTCCAGGCTTTTCTCTCTGATCGGTGCAAGTGCTTCAACCATATTATTCCATAGAATCTTTTTGCAATCAACACAGCCTATCTCTGCGGTTCTGCACTCTTTGTTAATTTTATCTATCTCTGATTTCTTTGAAAAGTATTTATGCAAGGTAAAGATGTTACAAATCTCAGGGTTTCCGGGATCATCTCTTCTTTTCCTGTTTTCATCAGTTACGGCTCTCGATAGCTTTTTCCAGATAGCGTCAGGTTCTTCGATAAGAGAGATATAATTATTCATACTCTTGCTCATCTTATTCTTGCCGTCCAGTCCCATGATCCTGGGTGCATTTGAGAGAAGATGCTGCGGTTCAGGAAATAGATCTCCATATCTCGAGTTAAACTTTCTTGCTATTTCACGTGACAGTTCAATATGTTGAACTTGGTCATCACCAACAGGCACTGCGCAGCCTTTATACAAGAGGATATCGGCTGTTTGGAGCACGGGATAATCAAACAATCCTACATTGACGTTCTTTTCGTTCTGTCCTGCCTTGTCCTTAAACTGAGTCATCCTCTCAAGATGTCCCATAGGTGTAAGAGTATTGAGTATCCATGTCAACTCCGTATGTTCGGGGACTTGAGACTGTACGAATATAATGCAGCGATCAGGGTCTAAGCCAGCAGCAATGTTTGTAGCGGCGGCATTTATGATCCTCTTTTGCATCTCAGCAGGATCGTATTCAATCGTTATTGCATGGTAGTCTACAATTGAGAAGATACATTCGTATTTATCAAGCAGGCTGATCCAATTCTTGATTGCACCCAGATAGTTTCCGATATGGACTTCACCGCTCGGCTGAATACCGCTGAATAGTCGTTTTTTCATTCTTAAGACACTAATTTCACGAATTTCCCCGGACAAAAGACGCCGAGGACAAGCACTAAGAAAACGAATTTAAAAGATTAAAACAAAGGAGAGTCGTCTTCCCTCTGTGTTCTTAGTGGCTTTGTGTGATTACTATAATGTTATAAATTTTCCTGTAATCTTTTAACGGCTTCTTTGATGTCACTGGTTTTTCCAAATGCTGAAAACCTGACAAATCCTTCACCCGCTTTACCAAACCCTGCACCGGGTGTAGTGACAACATGTGCTTTAGTCAGGATGTTTTCAAAAACATCCCATGATTTTTTGCCGGGAAATGCTGCCCAAATGTAAGGAGAATTAACTCCTCCAAATGTTTTTATACCTAACCCATCTAATCCGTCTTTGATAATTTTAGCGTTCTCCATGTAATAATTCACTTTTTCTCTTACTTCAGATAGTCCGGTTTCCGACAGGGCTGCGATTGCTCCCCATTGAGCAATATTTGATGAACCATTAAACAGTGTACCCATTACTCTCTGCCAGTCTTTGCCCACACTTACTCCATCATCAAATTTCAGCTCTTTTGGGACAATTGTCCAGCCAAGCCTGACACCGGTAAATCCGGCAGGCTTTGACAGGGAACTGACCTCAATGGCACACTCCCTGGCGCCTTCAATCTCGAAAATTGATCTTGGCAGGCCTTTTTCTTTAATAAATTCAGAATATGCAGCATCAAAGATGATTATTGAACTGTTCTTTTTTGCAAAATCGACCAGTTCTTTCAGCTGCTCTTTTGTTGCTACGGCGCCTGTAGGATTGTTAGGTGAGCATATATAAATCAAATCTGTTCTTTTTGCTGTTGATAAATCAGGAAAGAAATCATTCTCAGCAGTACATCTCATATACTCAATATCATTAAATTCTTCTGTGTCAGAATTGTATTCACCGGTTGCCCCGATCATTACTGAGCCATCTACATATACCGGATACGCAGGATCCTGAACCGCAATTGACACATCACTGCCAAATAGGAAAAACAGTCTTCCGCAATCAGGTTTTGATCCATCTGAAACAATTATCTCATCAGTACTTATAATACCGTTGTACCAATTCTTTGAGATTCTGGTTTTTAATTTGTCTAAAAACCCTTGAGCTTGTGCATCATCATCATATCCAGTGTATCCTTCAGGTGTGCCAAGTTTTGTTACCTCTTTTTGAAGCCCTTCAACAATATGTGTGCTTAGGGGTTCGGTAGTATTCCCAATTCCAAGACTTATTAATTTAGCATCCGGCTCTTTTTCTAAAAGTGCTTTTTTACGTCTTCCAATTTCAGGAAACAGATATCCTGCCTGCAATTTTGCAATATTTTTATTTCTTTTTACCATTAAATTCCCACCTATGTTTTAAAATTATTTAAATGTCTCTTCCTACAGCTTTTGCTACTGCACCCGTTTCCTTCATCAGGTTTTCAAAAGCGTCAGGTGTTATTGTCTGGGGACCGTCAACATATGACTTTTCAGGGTCTTGATGGACTTCCAATATCAATCCATCAGCGCCAACTGCGATTGCACCCTTTGACATAGGGCACACAAGGTCACGCACACCGGTACCATGGCTGGGGTCTACAATTATTGGAAGATGTGTAAGCCGTTTCAATTCAGGAACGATACTCAATGACAGGGTAAACCTGGTATGTGTCTCGAATGTCCTTATTCCCCTTTCACATAAAATAACGTTAGGGTTGCCATGTGAAAGTATATATTCACCTGCAAGTAGAAACTCATCTAAAGTGGCAGACATACCTCTTTTTAAAATTACAGGTTTCTTGCACTCACCCACTGCCTGCAAAAGCAGGAAGTTAGCCATATTTCTTGTTCCTATCTGCAACACATCCGCATAGCTGCTTACCAGCTCTATATGCTCCGGGCTGAGTATTTCCGTGACTACAGCCAGTCCTGTAGCCTCCCTGGCCTTAGCCAGATACTCGAGTCCCTTCTCTCCAAGTCCCTGGAAGGAATAAGGGCTGGTTCTTGGTTTATAAGCTCCTCCTCTGAGCGCAATAGCTCCTGCTTTCTTTACTCTCTCTGCAATATAATTAATTTGATCCTGATCTTCTACCGCACAAGGCCCGGCGATCACGCCTATCTTATTGCCTCCAAGTACCTGATCATTTATCTTAACTTCAGTATCGGATTCTTTTGCTTCACGACTTGCTATCTTATATGGAGTTAAGATTGGGACAGCCTTTTCCACACCCGGTATCGAATCCCAATAGTCTGGTGAGATAACACGTTCATCACCAATTACAGCAATTACTTTCCTGTTGGTACCTTCCAGCAGTATAGCTTTACAACCAACCTCCTCAACCTTTTCAACTGCATGGTCAATCTCACCCTTATCAGCAGTTGGTTTCATTACAATTATCATAAATGCACCTCATATTCGCGGTATAGCCGCAGTCAAGTTAGAAGTGACTAAAGTGAACTAAAATGCCTAAAGTTAATGTAGTATGATTTTTCTTTTGGCCTACTTCAAGGCTTAATTGCTTTTACTTCTTATAACAAACAAAAAAGTTTCCATCAGTGAAATCTGCGTAATCTGTGGTTTCTGTCTTTAACTTAATTACCGATTGCATACAAATGGTTATCGTTTGAACCGAAGTATATTGTTCCATCCGGGCCTATTAAAGGTGATGATTCGATCCAGCCCTCGGTTTGATAACTCCACTTAAGCTCTCCTTTTGAGTCTATGGCATAGAGAGTTCCATCGCTCGAACCTATGTAAACGGTTCCTTCTGAATCCACGGCCGGTGATGACTCAATCCATCCGTAGGTCTTGAAGCTCCATTTAAGTGTGCAGTTGGCATTTATTGCGTATACCTCCTTGTTGTAAGAACCAAAATACACAGTTCCATCACTATCTACTGCCGGTGAGGACTGAACGGTCTTTCCTGTATTGACTCTCCATTTTATTTTGCCATCCGGATTGAATGCATACATAATGCCGTTTTCCGATCCGACATAAACAACTCCATTCTTATCTACAGCAGGAGAAGAAAAAGACTGATAAACATTACTGCCAATTCTCAGATTCCACCTTAATGTTCCATCGCTATTTAATGCACAAATAATACCTTTGCTTATAAGAAAATAAATGCTTCCGTCATCTCCGATTGATGGTGAAGAACTTATAGAGCTGTAAATCTTGCTCTTATAATTCCACTTCAGGTTTCCATTTAAATTCGTCGCATACAGATTGCCATCTGCCGAACCGAAATAAATAGTGTTGTCTTTCCCTATAGTAGGTGATGAATAAATCTCACCATCTGTTTCAAAAACCCATTTGAGACTGCCATCCGAACTTATTGCATAAAGTTTTTTATCTCTTGAACCAACGTATATTTTACCATCAGGCCCTATGGCGGGGGATGAGGTCACTTCACCTCCCGTCTGAAAAGTCCATACGAGCTTACCCTCAGAGCTGACTGCATAGAGCTTCCCATCTACCGAACCAAAATATATTGTTCCATCCAGGCCAATTGCAGGTGATGACGTAATCCTTTTTTCAACTTCAAACTTCCACTTAAGTTTGTTTGTCTGTGCTCCCTTAAAAGGGCTGACCCCGGTGTGTCTCAAATCATGTCGAAACATCTGCCATGGAGAGTCGGCCGAGTTTGCAATAGAAAAGTGTACTCCAAAACCAGCAACTAAAACAAATGTAGCCAATAAAACAGTAAATATTCTTAAGAATGTCTTTTTATACATAATTGTTCACTGAAAATAGAATTTCACTCCTTATTTCTCTCCAATAGCGTAAACATTACCATCACTTGAGCCAAAATATATAGTCCTGTCCAGTCCTATCGTTGGCGAAGATCTTATTACGCCACCGGTCTTAAAGCTCCATAAGAACGTTCCATCAGGACTTAATGCATAAAGCTTTTTATCCCTGGATCCGAAATAAATGTTCCCATCAGAATCAATTGCCGGAGATGATGTTATAACGCCATTAGTCTTGAAAGTCCATTTCAAAATCCCAACAGGATTAAGTGCATAAAGACTACCGTCATTGGAGCCAAAGTAAATATTCCCATCTTTGCTGACGGCCGGTGAAGAATCAATCCATTTTTTCGTCTGAAAATACCACTTTTGTTTACCATCAGGGTTTAAAGCATATAGCCTGCCGTCATTACTTCCTTGATAAATCGTACCGTCAGGTCCAATTGCCGGAGTTGAGAATATCTTGCTTCCAACATCATAAGACCACTTAAGTGTGCCTCCAGGTTTAATTGCGTAAAGTCTCTTGTCCTGAGAGCTGATGGTCTTCTATGCTTAAACTGAGTTGTTTTGATTTGTTTCATCTGTTATAATTTTTAGAATGAATAAACCGTACTTCACAACAATCTTACTATTCATGGTTACAGTCTGTCAATTCATTATGTACGTTGAATTGCAAGGTGCAGAAGCTGTTCCTGGTAATGATAAAGATTCTGACATTAATGTCTCTGCGCAAGGTCCGGCAATCTTTTTCGAGAAGCCGGACTTTAATTTTGGCAAGATTTTCAAAGGTCAAAAGATTGAGCATATTTATGAGTTTGAAAATCGTGGCAAGGATGTCCTGAATATTGGAAAGGTAAAGCCATCCTGCGGATGTACAGCCGCAATATTAACCAATAATACTATTCCTCCCGGTGAAACAGGAGCGATCAAGGCCACATTTAATTCCAGTACTTTATCAGGAAATGTAACTAAAAGTATATCCGTTATAAGCAATGATCCTGAGCATCCCAGCTACAAATTATCGATTTCCGGCGAAATTATTGAAGAAGTAAGCATCAAACCGAAGAATATTGATTTTGGTTCAGTTCCGCTTGGTGAAAAGAGAAACAAAACAGTTACAATTAAATCACAAACCACACCTGATTTTAAGATAAAAAAGATTATATCGTCCAAACCATTTATAAATGTCTCAATGGCAGAAGAGAAAGATGGTGAATATGTTATAAGTATAGCATTAGAGCATAATCCTGAGATTGGAAGATTCAGTGGTGGGATATACCTTGAAACTAACAGTCAGAGGCAAAAAAAGGTTACTATACCGTTTTTTGGAGAGATGGTAGGTGATATTACCACTTACCCCAAGAAAATCTATTACGGCTTTGTTACTAAAGGAAAGGAGTTAACTCACAAACTTTTCGTTAAGATTAACAAAGACAACATAAAGATATTAGACATTAAGACCTCTCCTGATTATGTCAGTGCTGAAATTGTTGAAGAAGGCGAAAAAGATGATCACCACTACTTAATCGAAGTGACATTACATGCAGAAGCTATTGCTGGAAAGATTGGCGGGTTATTAGAGCTTCATACAAATAGTATGATTCAACCTGTTGTAATAATTCCTTTAATGGGAGAAATAGAGGAAGGTTAAATATTAAATACCGGTACTGCAAATCTTTCATAACCGCATGCAGGGAAGCTTATAATGATAAGGATTATCATTCAGTATTCAGTTCTTAAAACATTAATAATTGTTTTTGTGTTGCTGGTTTTATCAAATCAGAATAATGACATGCTTTATGGAAATGAAACCGGTAAAAACCTGAATGAAACATCTGAAGATGCAATAAACATCATCTTTACCGGTGAGGAGAATGGCTATTTAGAACCCTGTGGTTGTTCTGAAAAAGAGCTTGGCGGGCTTTCGAAACGACACTCATTAATTAATCTTCTGCGAGAAAAAGATGCAAACTGGATACTCTTGAGCCTTGGAGACATTCCCGGCAAAGTCGGCAGGCAAGACGAAATCAAAATGGAAACGGCACTAAAGGCATTAGGTCGGATGGGTTACGCTGCACATAATATTGGCGAAAAAGATATCAGCATGGGCCTTGATTTGTTAGGCTATCTGTCACAGATAAGCAGTGTTGATTTTGTTTCGAGTAATATCGTTAATCCTGGTCCACAGATTCTCAGAATAAAGCCTTATATTGTAAAAGAGATAAAGATCAAAGGGGCAACACGTAAGGTTGGTATCCTGGGTATTGTATCGCCAGAACTTATTGATAATGGCTATCAGAAAATTGAGGTTGTTGATCCCATTGAGTCGCTTGAACCTTTAATAAGCAAACTAATTGATAAGACAGATCTCTTGATATTGCTTTCTCACGCAGAAATTGGGGATTCTATAAAGATTGCAGAAAACTATCCGGAATTCGACTTAATCATCTCAGGCCATGGAATTGATGAGCCAGGCCTCCATATTGCAAAAGTAAAGGATACATACGTAATCCCGGTAGGTGAAAAGGGTAAATATCTGGGAACAATTACTATGCAGCCAGAATTCAGCCGGACAGATGAGGACAGGCCTTCTACTAATAGTAATCTGCCCTCTGTTGAAATAATATCATTAGATGAAAGATTTGGGGATTCGACAGAAATAAAGATGCTGTTAAAGATTTATCAGCAAAGACTCAGAGACGAAGAATTGCTGACGCAGGTTTTTAAGACTGAACTGCCTTCAAACCTGTCTTTTATCGGTAATGATGATTGCGCAGCCTGTCACAATAAAATCTTTAAGCACTGGAAAGAAACTGGCCACGCCTCAGCATATGAGACGTTAGTGAAGGCTGAACACGAGTACGACCCCGAATGTATAGAGTGTCACGTTATTGGATTGAATTACTTCACAGGTTTTGAAACTATAGAATCAACACCGGAGTTGAAAGGGGTCGGCTGTGAAAGCTGTCATGGCCCTGGAAGTGCTCACAAAGAGACACAATCAAAAGATTATGGTAAAATAGATGCGGTTGATTGTACGACCTGCCATGAAAATGAACATAGCCCCAGCTTCGAGTTTAATGAGTACTGGCAGCAAATAATACATCCTCTGGAAGAGAAATGAAGGGGAAGGTAATTTGAAATATATATCAGCAACTAATTTTTCAGGACAAAATTATTCATTGTCCAACTTATTCTTTTTCCAACACAGATTTAAATAATTCAACATATTTACGTGCACTTTTATTCCATGACCAATCCTGTTTCATGGCATTTTTCCTGAGGGCATTCCATTTTGTCTTTGACTTATATAATTCTAACGCCCTGCCTATGGTAAAGAGGAGTTCGGTGGCAAAACAGCCCTTCATCGTGAATCCGGTGGCGGTTCCGTTCTTGAGATTTTCATCATCTGCATCGATAATAGTATCTGCCAACCCTCCAGTTTCACGTACCACTGGAATAGTGCCATATCTTAAACTATACATCTGACTCAAGCCGCAAGGTTCATATTTTGACGGCATCAGGAAAATATCTGCACCTGCTTCGATCTGATGTGCAAGTTGATTATCAAACATTATGTTTACAGAGAGCTTCTCCTTATACCTGAGTGCTGCTCCCTTAAGCATTTGATGATATTTCTCATCTCCGATACCAAGTATGACAAGTTGAAGGTCTCTTTTCATTAATTCATCCATAATTACTATCAAAAGGTCAATCCCCTTTTGCTCAGCCAGACGGCTGATCATACCAAGAAGCGGCGCTTTTGATTGAGGAAGATTAAGGATTTTTCGCAGGCGCTTTTTGCAAAATATCTTGCCGCGCAAATCCTCAGAACTGTATTTGTGAGATATAAACTTACCATTTTCCGGAGACCACTGACTATAATCAACACCATTGATTATTCCATAAAGCTTGTTTTCGTGCTCTTTGAGCACACCCTCAAGCCCGCATCCAAACTCAACGGTTTTGATCTCTTCTGAATACTTTTTTGAAACGGTTGTTATAATATCGGAAAATACCATTCCTCCTTTAAGAAAATTGATTTTTCCCCAATGTTCAAGTTGTAACGGGTTAAATAATGACTGGTCTATTCCGGTAAGTTTCATATCTTCGTGCTGAAACAACCCTTGATATGCAAGGTTATGTATGGTCAGGACTGTTTTTATGGATGAAAGGATTTTTTCGTGAGCATACAATGTCTTCAGATAAACGGGTATTAAGGCTGTTTGCCAGTCATGGCAATGAATCACATCTATTGACAGCCCCAGTTTTTTAATTACTTCCAGTACAGCTCTTGAAAGAAAAATAAAACGTTCGACATTGTCCGGATAATCTCCGAATTCTGTTCCGTAAAGCGCATCTCTATCATAATATTCATCACGTTGTATGAAATATACCGCAATATTCTTTGAACCGGGGTGAACACTTTTCCATAAATATCCTGTGCAAACAACATCACCAACCGGAATATCAAAAGTGATATCCATAAGCTTTATATCTAGACCCGATTTCCTTACCGACTTATAAAGTGGAATGAACATTGATACTTCCTGTTTAGCTTTTTCAAGGTGTAAGGGTAGTGTGCCCACAACGTCAGCGAGACCGCCGGTTTTTGCGTATGGAATTATTTCAGCTGATATTTCTGCTATCTTCATTTTTTGCTTAAAGCAAAGCTTTTAATACATTGACGCTCCCAGGCAGAGCTTAGAATCGAGAGGATCGCTCAACATAAACTTCTATCTTATATATGCCTCTGTAACATATCTCAGCATCATTCTATGCGTGTTAAAGTAGTAGGCATTTTTACCAATTGCATTCTTCATCATACTTATCCATTTGTTTCTATCTTGATAGAAGGTCGGGATTATTACTTCTTCGAGTTTTCTGTAAAGATCGCTTGTGTCTATCTCATTAGCGTTCTCATCAGGCACAACCTCTGTTGACTCAGGACCTATAGACCAGCCGGTATATCCTTCTATGTGCCCTTCGATCCACCACCCGTCAAGAACACTAAAATTCAGAACTCCATTGTGTGCGGCCTTCATGCCGCTCGTTCCTGATGCTTCAAGCGGCCTCATAGGGGTGTTCAGCCAGACATCTACACCAGATACTATCTTCAGGGCAGTCTCCATATTATAATTATTTATAAAAGCAATGTTTATCTTGCCTTTCAGCTTATGTGAAAATGAAAATATATCTTCTATAAGTTTTTTGCCTCCTTCATCCTTTGGATGTGCCTTTCCTGCATAAATTACCTGAATCTTACCGGATGCAATTTTCTCAAGCTTATTAATATCAGTAAATAACAGGGATGCTCTTTTGTACGTGGCAAATCTTCTTGCAAATCCTATCGTAAGCGTTTCATAATCCATGTTCAAATCATGGGTAGAGTTTACATAATCAATAAGTATTTTTTTTGCTTCTAAATGTGCGTTCCAAAGCTCCATTGGTGGAACCGCATCAACTCTCACAAACAGTTCCGGTTCGTTTGCCCAGCCCGGTAAGTATTTATCAAATAATCGCTTAAAACTGTCACACGTCCAGGTATAAGAATGTACACCATTTGTTATTGAGTTTATTTTATAACCTGGAAACATATTCTGAGATACCTCTCCGTGTTTTTTGGCAACCCCATTCACATCATTACTCAGATTTAAGGCAAGAAGCGTCATATTCAAATGTTCTTCCCCTGCAAGACTGCGAATAACATTCTCCGGGAAATAATCACCAATAACATTCCTGTAAAGGTCATAAGAAAACTTATCATGCCCTGCTTCAACCGGCGTGTGTGTAGTAAACACACACAACTCTTTAACGGTTTTAAAATTCCACACGGATGACTCGTCCCACACTTCCTCTAAATTACTCTTAAACTGATGTAAAAGCTCAAGTGTTAAAAATGCTGCGTGTCCTTCATTCATGTGATATTTCTTAATCTTAAATCCAAGTGTCTTTAACATTCTAACACCACCTATCCCGAGAATTACTTCCTGCTTGATTCTGTAATTATCGTCTCTGCCATAGAGATGATAAGTTAATTCCATGTCTTCCTCACTATTTTCAGGCAAATTAGTATCAAGAAATAACACGGGAATTTTACCACCCCTGGGACTCTTGACAAAGTAAACCCATGCCTGAATATATACCTTCCTGCCTTCAATTGTAACGTCCACCTTTTCCGGTGCCATTTTCATCGATTCGGAGGGGCCCCATATTGCAGGTGATTCTATCTGTCTTCCCTGATCATCTATGTCCTGTTTAAAATACCCTTTATGGTATATTAATGTTACTGCAACGAGAGGGAGATTTAAATCCGCACTTGATTTAATAGTGTCTCCGGCAAGTATACCCAATCCACCACTGAATGTGGGTATCTCGTCTCTAAGACCAATTTCCATAGAGAAATAAGCTATCTTAGACCCATTTTTGTATTTTTCTAATATTGACAAAAATTAGTTCCTTTCAGCCTGCCCGAAAGTCATGGTTCAGTGCTTACTGTGAAATGCCTGCACATGGTTGCATCTGGGCGGCGCTATGTACTAAAATGTATAAAACCATGTTTTTCTAAACTTATCGAAAATAAATTCGAAATTTGATATTCGGATTTTTGATTACCGGCTCTGCTACTCTATGTTTGTCTGTGTATATCTGTGTCCAAAATTATCCCCTTCCATAAATCCTGGTCATATCGGAAAGTCTTTTTTTTATAGAAGGAGATAATCTCTCCGGTACGAGCCTCCATCTCCAATTCCCCTTAGTGCTTGCAGGTAGATTTGTCCTGGCTTTTTCTCCCAGTCCAAGAATATCCTGCATAGGTATGATAACCATATTTGCGACAGAACTCATAACAAGTTTAATAAGTTCCCAGTGTATTTCTTTCTCTGTGACCTTACGTCCTATATATTCAAAAACCCTTTTTTTGTCTTCAGCGCTTGTTTCTTTCTTAAACCAGCCCTTAATCGTGTTATTATCGTGCGTTCCTGTATAAGCTACACAGTTTTTTATATAGTTGTGAGGTGCATAAGGATTGGTTGAGAGGTCTTCTCCAAACGCAAAAAGCAGTACTTTCATACCAGGAAAACCAAATAGATCCATAGTTTCTCTTACATCAGGAGTAATAACTCCAAGGTCCTCTACAATGATCGGAAGATGATGAAAATGTTCCAGAAGGGTATTAAAGAAATCCTTTGCAGGTGCTTCTTTCCATCTTCCATTTGTTGCTACCTTTTCATTTGCCTGTATTTTCCAGTAACCAACAAATCCTCTAAAGTGATCTAGCCTGAACATATGAAAGAAATTAAGATTTTGTTCTATACGTCTTATCCACCACAAATACTTAGTTTCTTTAAGAACTTCCCAATCATAAACTGGATGTCCCCACAACTGGCCTGTAGAGCTGAAGTAATCCGGTGGCACCCCTGCAACAAAAGCAGGTTTTTTTTCTTCATTCAACTTGAATATCTCTGGATTTGCCCATACATCAGAGCTGTCATAATTCACATAAATAGGTAAATCTCCAATTATACTTACATTCCTGCTATCACAGTAATTTTTAAGCGAATTCCACTGTTGGAAGAATATAAATTGGAGAAACTTTTCCATTAATATCGTTTCCCACAATCTTTCCTTCCACTCTTTTATCGTTCCTTCCCTTCTATCCCTCAGTTCTACCGTCCACTTGCCCCAGTCAACCTTATTAAAATGTTTTTTTATGGAAATAAACAGACTATAATCATCCAGCCAATGGAGGTTCTCATTACAAAATCTATTAAAGTCATGATATTCCGCTAAGTTGTCTTTGTTTTTCTCGAAAGCAATTCCAAAAATCTTCTCTTTATACTTAGTAACGGCTCTATAATCAACCCTTTCCTTAGGAAATGCTGGATGGACTTCTATGTCAGACTTAAAAAGAATTCCATTTTCCACCATTAAGTCCGGGCTTATCAAAAGAGTATTTCCGGCATAGGCTGAAAAGCTACTGTAAGGAGAGTTTCCATATACAGCACATGTCTGGTTTAATGGAAGTATCTGCCAGAAACTTTGGTTGGTCTCTGCAAGGAAATCTACAAATCTATAAGCCTCTGTTCCAATATCCCCAATGCCGTATGGCGATGGAAGGGATGTAATATGAAGAAGTATCCCACTCCCTCTTTTTCCCACTTTTCCTCCTTAATTATACTTTTATATTCAAGTAATAGCCCAGTTTAAGAAAACTTTCAACCCACCGCTTTGCAGATTTATCTCCTTTTTCAGCCTTTTCTTTCATTATATTGTAAAAATCTTTGCCTACTAAAAAATAATTATTCTGAGCCTTCCAAAGGTCAAGTGATAAAGATAAAGGTTTTAATACCTCTAAGGTCTTGTCAATCTTTTCGAAGAGCCGTATATCTTCCGGCTGCTGATACAGCCTTTCCATTAATAAATTTAACCATGAGCTCGCTACAAATTCAATCGTTGTTGTGTCAATCTTAACAGGCCATCTTCTGGTTTCATCTATCAATTTTTTAAGATTTTCTATTTCTAAATCCTCTTTTTCGAAGATTCGCTTCATATCGGTATTTAGTACATATTCAGCCGCAGCAGAAAAAGGCCTTGGTATTGGTATATGTAGACTATGGAAATAATTCATAATAGCATAGTTATCTTCGTATATATTACGGTAAGATGTTTCAACATCTTCATATCTTGATTTAAGTATCAGATTTAAGACCTTCCTCTGTTCATCTTTAAATAGATGCCAAATAGAATAGATGTTGTTTTCAAAGTGTTTATCCATAAGCCTTACCATTGCGGGAACATCGCCTTTTTCAAATGCCTGTTTAATACCATTCTGCATGTCCAGAAACTCTTTATCACCCTTAAATTCTTTGACGCCTCCATTAATATTATGGTCTCCAAGATGGAGCACAGCAAAGACAATTGTCTTTGCATCCCATGTTATTCCAGAGGTAATATTTACTTTTCCAACAGTAAGTGTAAGTCTTCCAGCCTTCACTTTGCCGCATAAGGCGCTCTTTGCAGTATAATGAAACGTTTTTATCTCTTCCTCCGGACATTTTTCGAAGATGGATGATATGCTATAATGCGCCCCTACCCTAAGGAGGTCGCTTCTGGTCGGTTTTACAAATGACTCGTAAACCTTTGCGGCGTTTTCAAATGTGTTACTTGGTGCCTTTTCTAAATATTTTATATACTCTGAATCAATAGACACGTCCTGTAGTTCTTCTGCAAATTGAATAACTCTCAATGCGTACTGCATTATTTGCTTGGCTTCGATACCGGCGATTTCATCAAAGAACCAGCCGCAGCTTGTATACATCAACAGGGCATTTCTCTGCATCTCAAGAAGCTTTAAAGCCCTTATCTTTTCTTTCTTTGAGAGTTTATTAATAGCATGTTTTCTTAAGAAGGATTCAACATTCTTAAATGACCTGTCAAGTATAACCTCAATATATTCATTTCTTACATTCCATGGGTCTTTAAAATATTCAGAAGCTTCGCTCTTATAAATGGGAATGGCCTCATCCCTCAGCCAGTCCATCGCTTCTCTCAAGGGTCTCCTCCAGGTTTGAGTCCATCCCGGATTTATTCCCGAATTGCAGCCGCAATCATCCTCCCATCTCCCTATCCCATGTACGCAGCTCCAGGATGAGTTTTCAACAATTTCGACTATATGAGTTGGGGGATGTTTCTCAAGGTACTCTCCGTAGTTCGTTATCTTTGCCAGATTCTTGGATTCGATATAATGCAGGCAATATGAGAGGGCCATATCCCCAAAACGCTTGTGGTGGCCAAATGTCTCACCGTCAGTCGCAATATGGACAATCCTGGGATGGCCATCTACATCACTAAATGCAGAAACCAATCTTTTGGCAAACGCCTCTCCGTCATTCAACAATTTTCCGAAGGATACTTCCTGCGCAATCTGACCGTTATAGAAGAAAAGGTTGATTGATTTTCCAGAGGGTAGGCGGCAGAGATAGGCCATGGCAGGATCTATCTTTTCTCCAGTCGCGTCAATCCAGTTCTCTGAATCGTCTATCCTCTTAACTCTCTTTGCCTGTCTCTGAGAAAGAATAGTATACTTTATTCCCATGGTTGCCAGCACCTCAAGGGTCTCTATATCCACAGCAGTCTCAGGGAGCCACATCCCTTCAGGGTATCTGTTAAACCTCTTTTGAAAATCCTTTATTCCCCACGCTACCTGAGTATATTTGTCATTTTTATTTGCGAGAGGCAGTATCATATGGTTGTATGCCTGTGCTATGGCGGAACCGTGTCCGGAAAAATTTTCCATACTTAATCTGTCCGCATCAAGAATTACCTTGTAAATATCGGGGTTTTGTCTCTCTATCCATGATAATAAGGTTGGGCCAAAATCAAAATTTATTTTAGTATACGTATTAGTTATCCCTATTATCCTATTCTCTGAGTCGAGTATACGAGAAGCCGTATTTGGTGCGTAACACTCTGCAGCGATCCTTTCATTCCAGTCATGATAAGGGTACGCCGACTCCTGAAATTCAATCTCTTCAAGCCATGGGTTTTCTCTTGGCGGCTGGTAAAAGTGTCCATGTATGCAGATATATTTATTCATATTTAGTCAGAATTTTTGAAGAATAAAACACTCAAAGGTGGCAAAGTCAGAGAAATAGAATGTTTTCTTCCGTGTACAGGTTTTGCTGAAGCTTCAACACCTCTGGAATTACCACAGCCACTTCCGCCATATATCTCTGCATCGCTGTTTAAAATCTCTCTCCAAAAGCCTTCCTGCAGCACTCCTACCTTGTAGTTGTGTCTTGGAACAGGAGTGAAATTGCAGACAATAAGAATAATTTTGTCAGTGTCCTTATCCTTTCTTATAAAGCTTATTATGCTATGTTCCCAGTCATTAGAGTCTATCCATTCAAAACCGTCTGCAGAGAAATCTAAGCTGTATATTGCAGACTCAGTTCTGTAAAGATGATTCAGGTCTTTAACCCACTTTTGCATCCCCTGGTGAAAGGGATATTGCAGAACGTGCCATTCCAGACTTTCATCATGGTTCCATTCTTTCCATTGCGCAAATTCTCCTCCCATGAACAGGAGTTTTTTCCCCGGGTGGCCATACATATACCCAAATAATAGTCTCAGATTTGCATATCTCTGCCATTCGTCACCCGGCATCTTACCTATAAGCGACCCTTTGCCATGAACTACTTCATCGTGGGAAAGAGGAAGAAGGAAATTTTCTGTAAATGCATACCATATGCTGAAAGTAAGCTCACCGTGATGGGATTTCCTGTAAACAGGATCTTTTGAGAAATATTTTAACGTATCGTGCATCCATCCCATATTCCATTTCATGCCAAAACCAAGACCTCCGATATCGGTCGGCTTTGATACCATTGGCCATGCAGTTGACTCTTCTGCTATCGTCTGAACGTCAGGATGAGAAACGTAGACAGCTTTATTTAAGTCCCTTATGAAGCTTATGGCATCTAAATCTTCTCTTCCTCCGTATTTATTCGGTATCCATTCCCCTTCTTTTCTTGCGTAGTCAAGGTAAAGCATAGACGCAACTGCATCGACTCTGATAGCATCAATATGATATTTATCAAGCCAGAAAAGTGCGCTGCTTATAAGAAAGGCACGCACCTCGTTCCTGCTATAGTTAAAAATATAGCTATTCCACTCAGGATGAAACCCTCTCTTTGGATCGGCATGTTCATAGAGATATGTTCCGTCAAAAAAGGCAAGCCCGTGTTCGTCAGATGGAAAGTGTGACGGTACCCAATCCAGTATAACACCAATCCCATTTTGATGAAGATGATCAACCAGGTACATAAAATCCTGAGGAGTTCCATACCTGCTGGTTGGAGCAAAGTAGCCTACGGTCTGATACCCCCATGAACCATAAAACGGATGTTCAGTAATTGGCAACAACTCAACATGCGTGAAGCCCATCTCCTTAACATAATCTGCAAGATAATGAGCCATTTCTCTATAAGCAAGAAACTTATTACCATCCTCAAGTGTCCGCCGCCATGAGCCAGGATGCACTTCATATACAGAAAAAGGTGCATTAAGAGAATTGTGTTTATGTCTATTTGTCATCCATTCACTATCGTTCCATTCATAATCGAGATCCCATACCACAGAGGCAGTTTTAGGGGGTTGTTCCCAATAAGAAGCAAACGGGTCACCCTTGTCAGCTTTATAATTGCTGTATCTGGAATGTATGTGGTATTTATAAATATCTCCATTTTTAATACCGGGAATGAACCCCTCCCATACGCCGGATCCGTCTTCCCTTGCCTTAAGCAGATGAGAGTTCTTGTTCCATTCATTAAAATCTCCTGTAACAGAGACATTTTCTGCATTTGGTGCCCATAAAGCAAACACAGCTCCGCTCTCTTTACCAGTGATCATTATATGCGCACCAAATTTGTCATATAATCTATGGTGGTTTCCCTCCTTGAAAAGATATATGTCATGATCCGTAATAAAGTTAACATTATGGATTACGCCTTCTATCAGGTTTTCTCTATCGTTCATTGTTGCCAGTATACTGCAAAGATTTTACTTTCTGTTAATAAAATTCTTAATTGTAATTATACATCGAATTCCATATTATACATAAATCCAGGAATTCTTGGATATTAAAATCCAGAAATTCTACTTCACAAGCATTTGTTACTTTGCAAACTACTTCAAAATATATTATACTACTGTCTAAAAATATAATAAAGTCATTCTAAACACCTTTGATTTCATGAAGGATGAAGTTTTAATGAGTTTTGGAGAAATAAATGCCTGAATTAAGAAGGGAGCCTGTTTCCGGACGTTGGGTAATTATTGCCACTGAAAGGGCTGCAAGGCCAACGGATTTCCAGACCAACCATCATCAACCCGTAAAAAACAGCTTCTGTCCTTTCTGCGAAGGTAATGAAGATAAGACGCCACCGGAAATCATGGCGTATAGAGGAAACGGGTCAAAAGCAGATTCCAGTGGCTGGAGGGTCAGGGTTGTGCCAAATAAGTTCCCGGCATTAAGGACGGAAGGAGAACAAAACATACATGGAGAAGGTATATATGAAATGATGAATGGTATTGGAGTACACGAAGTCATAATTGAGAGTCCCAAACATGTCGTGTCCTTAACTGAACTTGGTAA
The DNA here is from genome assembly GCA_018263435.1 of Candidatus Scalindua arabica. Lineage (GTDB taxonomy): Bacteria > Planctomycetota > Brocadiia > Brocadiales > Scalinduaceae > Scalindua > Scalindua arabica. Next base: position 32,976 of record JAANXD010000075.1, read on the forward strand.
TGGAAATGTTGAAGACGTTTTGCGGAGTTATAGAGACCGCTTGATTGAAATAAAAAAGGACAAAAGATTTGTCTACGGATTGTTGTTTAAAAATGTTGGAGTTGCGGCAGGTGCATCTCTTGAACATACTCACTCACAATTGATTGCGACGCCAATTGTACCACAACTGGTTGAAAATGAGATGGAGCGGGCAGAAGCATTCTTTAATAATAGCAGCAAATGTATCTTTTGTGACATGATACAGCAAGAAATTGCTGTGGGGAAAAGAATAGTTACCTCAACAGAGAAATTTATTTCATTTACGCCATTTGCTTCCAGATTTCCTTTTGAGACGTGGATTCTCCCTAAAAAACACGAAACCCACTTTGAAAACCTGCAAAAGTTCGAGATAGACGAATTGGCAAATGTTTTAAAAAACACGTTAGCCAAGTTAGAATCTGCTCTGGATTTTCCACCATATAACTTTATAATTCATAGTACCCCCTTTAACATACAAAAGTCAGAATATTTCCATTGGCACATAGAAATAATACCAAGACTCACGAACATAGCAGGATTTGAATGGGGGACGGGATTTTATATTAATCCAATGCCTCCGGAAGAAGCTGCTGAAATCCTGAGAAAAAAATGAGTAAAAGACAGGCAACTTATTATCCGAAGGAAGTAATAGACAAAATCAGAAATGTATTAAATAAATCCAAGGGTATGGTACTTGATGAAGATTTATTAAATACCGTAGAAAATATATGTCAAGGTGTCGAATCTAACCTGAAGAGAAAGAAGTCCAAGGCTTCTGAATTAGCCAGAAATATTATCAAAGAAGGCGAATCAAAGAATTTAGGAGAACAAATACAAGAGGAAAGAGAGATATTCGGTAACATAATGGAGGTTATCGGGACGGGTTTATGCCTGCTTGATAAGGATTCAAAAGTTGTCTGGGCGAATGATACTTTGAAAGAGTGGTTGGACTTGAAAGAATCACCTGTTGGAAACCACTGTTCTAACATTTATCAATGTGATGTTGCCGGGACTGATAAATGTCCGGCTGTCAGGGTCTTTAAAGGAGAGGAAGGCCACTTGCCTGAATCATGGGTAACAACTACAAAGACTGAAAAGAGAATGCACATTCAACACATTGCCATACCCATGACCAACAAAGAGGGTGTCTTGGAAAATGTTCTGCTGTTGACTGTTGATGTGACTAAAAGTGAAAAACTGGTGCATAGACTCTTACTGTTGCAGCAGTTTGGAGAAATTACCCAGGGAACTCTTCATCTTGACAAACTACTTCACTTGATTTTAACGTGCATAACTGCTGACTACTCGTTTGGATTTAACAGGGCAATGCTTTTCCTGATTAATCAGGAGCTTGATGTCTTAAACGGGAAATTGGCGATAGGGCCATCCTCTCTGGAAGAGGCTACACAAATCCAGGCAGAAATGTCAAGTAAGCATGATTCCCTCAGAGACATAATTGATAGATTGGATTATAGTCATAATATTGATACACCTTTTAATACTATGACGAAGCTTATGGTATACCCATTAACGGATACGAGAGAAGTTGTCGTATCTTGCGCTAAAGGGAAAAAACCCATAATCATCAAAGATGCTGACAATGACCCGCGTGTAACAGAAGAATTTAGAAAATCTTTAGGTGCTAGTGAATTTGTCTGTGTTCCTTTGATAGCAAAGAATGAAACAATTGGTGTTATAGTCGCAGATAACGTCTATACAGTTGAAAGAATATCGGAGGACCGTGTCAATACTCTGACAATGTTCGTCAACCAGGCTGCGCTGGCTATAGAAAATGCTGAAACTTACAAAAGGCTAGAAGACAAAATAAACCAGCTTACAGAAATACAAGAGAGGCTTATTCGTTCAGAAAAGCTGGCTGCAATAGGTTCGATGTCATCATATGTCGCGCATGAGATTAGAAATCCACTGGTAACTATCGGTGGCTTTGCCAAAACACTTTCTCGTTTTACATTTACAGATTCGAAAATAAAGACTAATATTGACATAATCATAGAAGAAGTAAAACGTTTAGAGGAAATACTTAATAATATTACAGATTTTGGTAAGCCATCTACACTGGAAAAGGTTGATACGCAAATATGCAAGATCATGGAAGACACATGCATGTTGATGGAGAATTATTTCCAGGAGAAACAGATAAAATTACATAAAAGATTTGAAGAGGACATACCTGAAATATCTGTTGATCCTGCACAAATAAAGCAAGTTTTCCTTAATATAATAATGAATGCGGTAGAGTCAATGCCCGATGGTGGTGACCTCGATGTAATAATTAAATCTGTATATAAATCAATAGAAATAGATATTATTGATACCGGCAAAAGTATACCACAGAGAGTATTGCAAAATATTTTTGATCCATTCTTTACAACAAAACCGAGCGGTACAGGTGTGGGCCTGCCTGTAAGCCTGAAGATTATTGAAGATCATGGCGGTAATATAGATGTCAAAAGCAAGCATGGAAAAGGTACAAGAATGTCACTGACATTACCAATTAAATAACAGAAAGGAATTTGTGGCGATGACAACTATCCTCCTTGTAGAAGACGACAAAAACCAGAAGTTGCTTTACGAACAGGAACTAAGGCATGAAGGTTATGAAGTTGTGACTGCTTCTAATGGTAAAGAGGCCCTGGAAAAAGTACAAGAAAATTTACCGGACATTGTCATAATGGACATAAATATGCCAAAGATGGATGGTATTGAGGCAATGGGCAAGATATTAGGTAAAAACAAGGAGATTCCGGTTATCATCAACACTGCTTATAGCAATTATAAAGACAGTTTTATGTCATGGGCGGCGGATGCATATATAGTTAAAACCTCAGATTTGTCAGAATTAAAAGAGAAAATAAAGGAAGTGTTGGCAAAAAAAAGTAAGGATTCCTGAGCTAACGTAAATAAGTCATTATTATAAAGTTTTTCCGGAATCTAAACCAGACACCAAGGCCTGATAACAAAGAAATATTTGAGTATAAAGACATGCCTTTAAATAACACACAAGCACTTGATAAAATACTTACCATAATCCTTGCAGGAGGTCAGGGAGAAAGATTGTATCCACTGACAAAAGACAGGGCTAAGCCTGCTGTACCTTTCGGAGGAATATACAGGATTATAGACTTTACGTTAAGTAATTGCCTGAATTCCGGATTACGCAAGATAGTAGTCCTGACACAATACAAATCATTTTCTCTCGATAAACATTTGAGACTTGGATGGAATATTTTTAATAACGAATTAAATGAGTACATAGAGCAGATACCTCCCCAGCAAAGGATCAGCGATCAGTGGTATCAGGGAACTGCAGATGCTGTTTACCAGAATATATACACACTTGAAAAAGAGCAGCCTGAAATGGTCTTGATACTCTCCGGAGACCATATTTATAAAATGGATTACAGAAGTATGGCTATCTTTCATCAGCAAAACAGGGCCGACCTTACAGTTGCATGTATGGAAGTTCCACTGGATGAAAGCAAAAGATTCGGAGTGGTAAAAACAGATAAAGAAAATAGAATTGTCGGATTCCATGAAAAACCTTTTGAGCCAATACCCTCTCCAAATAACCCTGAAGCTTCACTGGTTTCAATGGGAATATATTTATTTAATACCACAACCCTGGTTAAGGCAGTAATAGATGACGCCAAACAGGACACAAATCATGATTTTGGAAAGAACATAATACCTGAAATGATACATTCAAAAAGAGTATATGCATACCCATTTGCAGATGGGACCAATAATAACCCAAGCTACTGGCGTGATATAGGTACTCTGGATGCTTACTGGGAGGCGAATATGGATCTCGTGCAAGAGTCACCGGAATTTAATCTTTACGACAAAGATTGGCCAATCCGCACTCATCAGGAACAGAACCCGCCTGCAAAAACAACTTTTAAGAAAACCATTCCTGAAGGACGAACTGACATGATCCTGAATTCTATTGTTTCCGGAGGATGTATTATCAGTGGTGCAAAGGTAGAAGGATGCATATTGTCACCTGACGTCAGAGTAGACACTAATTCCGAAATTTACGATTCAATTATAATGGAGAGTGTCAGGATAGGTAAGAATGTAAAGATCAAAAAGGCTATAATAGACAAATCGGTAAATATTCCTGACTACATGAGCATCGGTTACAACAGGGAAGAAGACTCCAAACACTTTACTGTAACCGATAGCGGTATAACAGTCGTGCGCAAAGAAATGCATCTGATATAATTAACCCCACATATCGAAGAGTGGAAGATTACCGGAAGAATCAAAGGTAATCTCTCTGGCAGAGGATGTTTGCTCAAAATTATCGCGCCCATTTAAATCATCAAGATACCCCTCGGACACAATAACTTTTTCTAAATCCAGGGTGCTCTTTATCCAGACAATCTTCATGTCATCAGGATTTTCAATACTGCATGTTGATCCTGCCGCTTCTATGGCATCTTTGTCGCATTCAAAAGTTATTGGAATTTTTGCCCCTTCTGGCCGGAGGGCCGTAACACAATTTATATACGTTTCCTGAAAGTTAATCTTGTTCACTAATTTTTGTGTAGTGAAATCTGCCAGTCCAATACCACAAGCATTGCCGTGTGAATTTGGAGTCAGATCACGCACAAATATTCTTGATATTCCCGCACCTTCATTTGGGGCTTTACTCGAATTCTCGTCTTTGTGTTCAATAATATTTGTATCCATACCAGTGCCGCTTATATCCTTGCCCATATTGTCAATAATCAGCAAATCTATATTCCTGAAGGGTAGCTTTGCCATTAGTTCAGAAGATTTCTTTTTGAGTACGGGTTCCTTCTTGATGATATCCTCTCCCCTCATCGCACTGATATCTGCAACCTTGCCATATGCATTCTCAATTATCGCTAATCCAAACAAAACAGATAGCTTTGACAAAACGAACGGAAGGGCGGATTCAACTATCAGATCAAAAGTATTCTTCATTATAGCCCTATGGTATGCCCTGGCACCAACATCCTTGCCAAGTCCAACCAGTAACATTTTTATCAACCCGCTTTCTACCTCACCTGCAAAACGCGTATGCGGCTTTATTCTGTTAATCGCTATAACGTGATCTGCGTTAATAACATTTTTATCAATGTAAACAGGAATACCGTTGTTGCTTTCTCCAATTTTAACAACATCCATAGTGGCTTTTATTGGTACTCCCATCTTCTTTTCTGTTATACCATACCCTTCTAATACTTTAAGTTGGCCACTGACTGTGGCTCCTCCATGACTACCCATAGCCGGTATTATGAATGGCTTCCCCTGCAACTTGATTAATTCATCAATAACTGTTCTGGTAATCACATTTATATCTGTAATACCACGACTACCGGCAGTTATTGCGATACTGTCACCGGGTTTAATCTGTTTCTGCAGCTTCAGGTTGGCTATTTCCGTTTTGATTTTTCCGTTTACATCTTCTATCGAATAAGATGGAAATCTCTGTTTGATTTGAATTAATTTGTGGCTGTTAATCAAACTTCTCACTCCTTTAATTTGTATTGTCAGGCTAATTTTAATTAACACCTTCGGCGGACTATGATTGTTAACTGTACCCCGCTTAGAGGGGTGTAGCGGAATGGCTTCAGCCTTCCACGTCCACAGGCTCACTGACAAAAAGATGGTTATACGGAAGTTTAAATTGACATTGAATCCGTTGTGTGTGGAGGTTTGAAAACCTCCGCTACTGACATAATAAAAGGCTAAAGCCTTAAAATGGAAATGGTTATTCTGTGACGGGGAGAGCAGACAATTCAGACATTCCTACTCTTCCTGCGCCTCACTTGTCAACTTACTTTTGAAGAGTTTCAAGTGTTCCGGTACCAATATTCCACCTGAAATAATCAACTTCATTCCTTCCTCTATATCCATGTCGGTTTCAACAATATCGTCCTCTGGAAGGTAAATCAGAAAGCCTGAAGTAGGATTTGGAGTCGTTGGAACAAATATACTTGTTAGTTCTGTTCCGTCTTTTGTCTTTATGTTTCCGGTGACAAATGCAAATGCCTTCATGCCGACTCTCGGATATTCAACTAAAACCACACGTTTAAAAGATTGTCTACCTGGGAGACTGATAATCTCAACCAATTTTTTCGAGGATGTATATATATTTTTAATAATGGGAGTCTTGTTCAGGATTGCTTCGAAAAAATTTAAGATTAGTTTTCCAAAGAAATTGGTAGCTACAACGCCTATAAAATAAAGAGCAAAGAAGGTAAGTACAAATGCAACTGACGTGACAACAAACTCATCAACTGTACTATTTGGATGAGCAACTCCCAGAAAAATGAATATCTTTTTTACTACAGGAGAGAGGATTCCTCCTATTAAACCGAACAAAAACTTTATTATAATAAATGTGATAAAAATCGGGAAAACAACAAGAAGGCCTGTAACCAATTTCCTTCTAATGTTCTTCCTGAAATCACTAGTGTAAAGTTTCCCTGTCTTCATATAAAATAATTCCGAAAACTTAAGATATTAGATTACAAAAATCTGCCAGATTACTACCATTATACTGGCAAGGATAAAATTAAAATCTGTAATACTTTCACAGATTAATCCACCAGGCATACGTCGTATGTGGTAGAGATACAAATACCCACTAGCATAGAGAACACATGGGATAAGGTAGTATGAGAATTCCGAAGTCCAGCCTGCCATGGGGCTTATAATCAATAATATTGTTAATAATATTGAGATTGCAACCAAAATTGCTTTCGTGTTTTCTTTTCCTATTGCTATCGGTATCGTCTCCTTGCCAATTATTCTATCACCCTGAACGTCCTTTACATCAAGTAATACTGTCCTTATAAAGGCCATGCTGAAGGTAAGTGCTAATACTACAGGAAGCGCTGACAATGATGACGTTGCTGCTCCCAGGAAAGGAATTAAACCTGTACTCACAGCCCATGTTATGCTTATAAATATCTCCTTCGAGCCTGGAATCTGTGCCAAACTTCGATATCGAATAAAACGTGAAAACTCTTTTGGAATGATAGAAACCCTGTATGCTATTCCAAATAAAGTTGCAAAAAACACACAGAAAAATACATCTATGCTAACCGTGAATGCTAGAATAAAAGAGGTGATTGCCGTAGTAATACTCAGAACTATAAAAAAGGCTTGAAATTCCTTAAATAGTTTCACCCTGGATGGTTCGCTCAGGGCAGCGGCCTCTTTGTCTGCAAAATGGTTTAAAACATACATTGAAAACAGAAACAGTGTTGAGATTGCACAGTATTTAATCCTGGGATCAATACCGAGTAGAACAGCGCTTGAGTAGCTGAAACTTGCGGCGCCAATTCCAATGTACATAAAACTGCCAATTAAGATTGAAATTGCCTTTTCAGCAAATAATCGTATTTTTCTTATCTTTTTACCTTTAAAATTCTGTACTTTATCGACAACTCTCTGAAGTAGCCAGTTAGGAGTTGAAGCGCCGGCTGTCACACCAATCACGTTGTAATCTACAAGTTTTCTTAACTCCAGTTCATCTTCTGTCTCTACCAGGAACGTAGGCGTGCCTCTATCTACAGAGATTTGAACCAACCTGTTTGTATTAGCACTGCCTCTGCCGCCAACGACAATCATTGCATCTACCTCTTCGCTCAGATTTATTACTTCTTCCTGTCGTCTTGATGTAGAGCTGCAGATCGTATCAAACACCTCGTGGTCTCCATATCTTTGCTTAAGCTTCTCTACCGTTAATGCATAAGTATTCATATCCTGTGTCGTCTGGGCAACAACACAAATCTTCTCTATGTCAGGCAGACCGGACACGTCCTCCGGTGACGAGATCACATAACCATTGCCTTCGGTATATCCAAGTAGTCCTATCACTTCAGCATGTCCTTCATCGCCTACTATAATAGTAGAGTATCCTTTCTTTGCGTGTTCCTCTATAATTAATTGTACTCGTTTCACACGAGGGCAGGTTGCATCGCAAACCTCCGCTCCTGATGCTTCAAGCTCCTGCCTTCTTTTGGGTGTAATACCATGTGCCCTTATGACTACCGTACTTTTGGTCAGGTCAGTATCTTCATTAAGAGTTCTTATCCCCTTACTCTCTAGTTTTTCAAGTACTTGAGGGTTATGTATTAGTGGCCCTTCTGTGTAGACAGTGCCGTCATCTCTCTGCCTTTTATTTGCAGCATCAAGGACATTGTCCATGGCCTTGCGCACACCCATACAAAAGCCTGCTGTTTTCGCAACTATAACTCGCATTTTTAACCATTCCTATACTTACATGTAGGGCCAGCATATCCGGTCAATCCACGTATATAAAAATATACTGTACATAATATTGTCATATTATCACCATACAATTTTCTTGTCAAAGAAATTCAGATTTGATAAGATTTTGCTGTGGAAAATATAATAATTCTGGCTCGACCGAACATATCAGCTAAAAATATAAGGAGCGCATAACATGGAATTTTATGAAGTAATAAGCAATAGGAGAAGCGTAAGGGCTTATAAAAAAGATCCTGTGGAAGACAGTAAACTTAACCGAATCCTGAATGCCGCACGGCTCGCACCAACTGCCGCAAACAGGCAGCCATACTCTCTTATCGTAGTAAAGGATGAAGATACCAGGCGGAAACTTAAAGATGCCTATTCGCAGGAATGGTTTTATACTGCTCCTGTAATTGTATGTGCATGTGCATTACCTGATGATGCCTGGAAAAGAAATGATGGGAAGGGGTATGTTGATGTTGACGTAGCAATAGCAATGGATCATTTAGTACTCGCTGCTTCTGCCGAAGGGCTTGGTACTTGCTGGATAGCAGCTTTTAAACCAGAAGTAGTAAGGGAAGTATTAAACATACCTGATAATATGGAACCCCTGGTCTTAACACCATTGGGCTACCCTGAGACCATTCCTGAGCCAACTTTTCGAAAACCACTTGAAGAAATGGTAAGAGAAATCACGTGAATTTACTACCATTATTCATGCCATATACAGTTCCACACTTCAGTGGAAATACATTGTATTATCTGTCATTCCCATGGTTTTGCCAACATGGTAATCAAACAGGGAAATCTAAATTCCACATAATTCCTGGTGCCCCAGATGGTCTTGAATGTTTAACCTGCTAACTTGTTTAAGGTATAAAAGATGACAACGATTGCAATATCACGTTGTGATGATTATGGATTAGAGAAAGTCAGTGCTGCTACTAAAAGGTGTATGAGCCTGATTGGCAACATTGAAACCATTGTAAAGCCCGGAATGAAGGTGTTGTTGAAACTGAACCTTCTTTCTGCCTCGTTGGGGCCGGAAAGGGCGGTTAATACACACCCTGGCGTCATCAGGGCGCTAGTTGACATATTTATGGAAGATTATGGGTGCGAGGTCTACATTGGAGATTCTTGTGGCAGCCTCAGGACAGGTTCAACAGATAAGGCTTTCAGGGTTACGCAAATAGACAAGATAGCAGAAGAGACTGGAGCCATTATCGTAAACTTTGACAAGGATGAAGCGCTTGACATAACAAATAACAATGCTGCAATCTTAAAAGAGTTTAAGATTGCAAACACTGTTAGATCAGTAGATGTCGTAGTGAATGTTCCGAAACTGAAAACACATGGTTTAACAAGATATACAGGAGCAATTAAGAATATGTTCGGTTCCATCCCAGCAAATGGAAAGAAGAATGTGCATCTTCTGGCGCCAAAGAACAGATCAATGGCTCAGGCATTGGTTGATGTTTTTGAGATGGTACAACCACAGATCACTGTAATGGATGCAGTTATCGGGATGGAGGGTAACGGTCCTAATGCCGGAGATCCGAGAAAAGTAGGATTGATTATTGCTGGTTTTGATGGTGTTGCGTTAGATGCAGTGGCCAGTACAATTATCGGCTTTGATCCCATGAAAGTACCTATAATAAGGTATGCTCACGAAAGAAGGCTGGGTACTGCGGATATGAATAAGATCGATGTTTCAGGTGAAGAAATCAGCAAGGTTACAGTAGCCGATTTTAAAAAGCCTTCCAGCTCTGCACAGGACTTTGCGTCTAACTACATACCTGACTTTCTTCTTGCAAAATTGTTTGATAATAGCTGTTCATCTGTATCTTCAGTATATGAGCCGAATTGTACAAGATGTTATGAATGTATCCGAAATTGTCCGGCCAAAGCGATGTCTGCTCCAGATGGCAGGGTGATCGTTGACGAGGATAAATGTATTGGATGTTTTTGCTGTGATGAGGTGTGCAATTACAAGGCGATTGTGATGAAACGCACATTTCTTGGCAGGGCTTTCTTGAAAATGGCAGTGTTCCTTGGCGTAGAAAGATTGCAGTAGGGGTCTATTATGCTGTAGCCTCCCGCCTGTGAGGGCGTTTAAATCAAGTTCAATCAACGGGAAGAAACCGTTACAAAGCAAAAAGTGATTGCTATCATTTTACTAAATACTACTACAAATTTAATGGGGATTTTGCAGTCCTTAAGCTTAGCTACAAATGAATAAGTTTTATATGAAACTTCACGTCCATCCTTAGTTTTGTGTTTAACATATTTTACCTTATGCCAATAATGTTTTTTGATGAGGGTAACGAGCTCATCTGGTTTGACCATACAATGTGTTTTCTTTACAGGATGGTGCATGAAGATATTTCTATTAGATTTAATTTCAGAGAAAAAGGTTTTCTCTTTGCTGTGAATGTGTTCTAGGTATTTTGTTGATGCGTACCAGGAGTCAAAGGTAATACCGGAGATGTCTAAGGCTTCTACTGCTTTATCGAAGAGTTCAATTGCTATTTGTATTTTATCTTTACAATCTTTATCCAATCATTACGATTCTATCGGCAAAAGGATGCCTGGCGGCGCCTACATTAATTTTTGGTACACATCTCAGAAAGCACTGCAAAGAACAAGGACATCCATGTCTGGAATTAATTGGCAAAGGCAGACTTAACAGCATTCTTTCAAAAAGTAATATCAAACCTCATAAAGTCAGTTACTATCTGGAGAATCGCGATCCCGAATTTGACGAAAAAATGGCGAATGTCCTTTGTGTTTATAAGGAAGTCGCTCTGCAAAATGCCTCTGAATCTCCACAAAAACAAGTAACTATTTCATATGATGAAAAACCTGGCATTCAGGCAATAAAAAACATAGCCGCTGATCTTTTACCTCTTCCTGGAAAATATTCTACGCTAAGTCGCGACTATGAATATAAACGTTTATGTACAGTATCGTTACTAGCCGGTATTGATTTGCATTCCGGTAATGTCATTCCACTTGTACGAAATCGACATCGGAGTAAAGAATTTATAGAATTTCTCACTGAATTAGATAACAGTTATCCAAAGTCTTGAAAAATCAGGCTCGTTCTGGATAACCACTCAGCACATACGTCAAAAGAAACCATGAAATATTTGAAGGCAAATCCAGATCGATTTGAATTTGTTTTTACGCCAAAGCATGGCTCTTGGTTAAATATGATTGAAATATTTTTTAGTAAAATTGCCAGGTCATTTTTAAGACATATTAGAGTATGCTCGAAAGACGAACTCGTTGAGCGTATCTACCGGGGTATCAGTCAAATAAATGAAGAACCCGTTATTTTCAAATGGCGTTATAAAATGGATGAAATTACAGTTGCCTGATTCATACTATATTATTTATGGAACATACTACTAGTAGATGCTGGGTAGACCCGCTTTACAGGTCGGCTGATTAACACAACGAGGAGGCCAAGTCTGTTAATGGTTTAAACAGTGAAGTCTAGCTTTAAAGTCAAAGAGTAGATTGAAACTGCCTGTATATAATAAGTTGTTTGTACTTTGAACTAATGTACACATTCCAAACTCTAAACAGAAAGGGGGATTACAATGATAGAGATTATGTCAGAGACTGAAGGAAAGGTTCTTGTTGTAAAAGCAACAGAAAAACTTACATACGGGGACTATGAAGAGGTCTTTATACCAAAGCTTAACCAAATGATAGAGGAGTATGGGAAAATAAGGGTAGTAATGTATCTGGCTGAAGACTTTATTGGATGGGAAGTTGAAGCTGCATGGGACGATGCAAAGTTTGGGCTGGAACATAGAAACGATTTTGAGAAGATTGCCGTAGTTGGTGGTCCGAAATGGGTGGAATGGGTTACAAGACTAAGTGCATACTTCATAGCAGGCCATGTCAAGCCCTACGAAATTGGTGACCTTCAAGCCGCCATTTCATGGGTTAAAGAGTAACCTGACAAGGCGCTGGAGCAATACAGGAGTTAATAATTATTAAGAGGGAGGAGGTATAATATAATTATGAAGGGGAATAAGTCTAGAAGTGGAGGTATTTCCGGTCTTGCAAGGATGGGAGTAAACAAATTATTGCTCCTGGGTTTTGGAGTGCCGATAGTTGCGTCAGTTGTGGTCGGTTTGGTAGCCTGGATAAGTCTTACCGGTATTACGACAAATGTTGAAGAGATTACAGAGAATGCGCAACTTGTAAATGATGGCATGGTGGAGGTAGCCGGCAATACAAAAAAGGCCTCCGATGACACGGAAGTAATGGTAAATGAAGCAGGGGCAATGGTAAACGACGCAAAAGCCATGGTTAAAAACGTGGAGGAAAAAGTATTACTTAATGTAAAAACAACCTCTGATGGTATAGGCCTGATTGGAGATTCCCTGGGAAAAATCGTGGAGAAAATAGGAAGCTCAACAGAATCAGCCACGAAGGCCAGTGATAACATGGTAAAGATGGTTGATGCTTTGTATGAGATCGAAGGTGCTTCAACCGATATTTCAAACGATATAGAATTGAAGATTAATCCGGCAGTCGAGTCAAGCGTGAAGGGTATAGGCAGAATCGAAAAGTCCTTCAAAAAGATTGTGAAGAATTTTACAGAACTGACTGAAAGGGACGGTATCGACGTGCACACCATGATTCTCGAGTCCCAGGCACTGCTGGAATCTATAAACCGGGTGTCCCTGCCCCTGGTTCTATCCGTAAAGGAAAATATTAAGACCAGCTCGAAGGAGTTAAAAATTGTCGAGGAATCCCTAAATGATTTTTCAGCTGAAGTGGGCTATTTTACTTCAGATACGGAAGATGCAAAGAAAAGTATGACAGCAATGGCAAGCGAGCTGGTAGAGAATAAGAATGAAATAGAGCAGAAATTCCTGCCGTTAGTTAATGAAGTAAAGGCCAATACCCAGGCGGGAAAAGCCCAGATGCTGGCAATGGTGAAGACACTGGAAGGCCTCGGCTTAAAGCTTGAGGGTTTTAACTCACAGCTTATAGAGTTCGGCTCAGGGTTTGGCTTATTTGTCAAAAAGACAGAGGAGGCATCCGGGGTATCTAAAGCGATAAAAGAAGAAGCATTAGGTGCATCCGGGAACGCTAAGGCTACTAAAACTATAATGCTTGTGATTATTGTCAGCATTGTTCTTGCGCTTATCGGACTTTCAATTGTTATACGCAACGCTATAAGCAAACCAATAAAAACAGTCGTAGAATTTTTAGACAGCGCTTCAGAACAGGTAACATCAGCTTCAATACAAATATCAGAATCCAGCCAGTCGTTGGCACAAGGTGCTTCAGAGCAGGCGTCTTCACTTGAAGAGACCTCGGCATCAATGGAAGAAATGTCGTCAGTAACCAAGCAAAATGCCAATAATGCTGAAGAGGCGGCCAATCTGGTAAATATGTGTAGTGGTGCTGCAGAAAATGGCAATAAGATTGTAGGGGAAATGAACAATTCAATGGAGGAGATTAATATCAGCAGTAAGAAAATAGCAGAGATTACAAAAGTAATAGATGGTATTGCATTTCAGACTAATCTGCTGGCGCTAAACGCGGCAGTGGAGGCTGCACGAGCGGGTGAACATGGTAAGGGATTCGCTGTGGTGGCAGAAGAAGTGCGCAACCTGGCTCAAAGGAGTGCTACTGCGGCAAAGGACACTACCGTCTTGATTGAAGATAGTGTTAATAAGGCTGGAAATGGAGTCGAGCTTGCAGCTAAGTGTGGAGAGGCTTTGAAGGATATTGTAAAGAATGTCATGAAGGCCAAAGAACTGACGAATGGTATAACTACTGCATCTACCGAGCAATCAGAAGGGATAAACCAGGTGAGTAATGCGGTGCAACAGATGGACCAGGTTACGCAGCAAAATGCGGCAAGTGCGGAAGAAACAGCATCTACAAGTGAGGAGTTGTCGGTTCAGGCTCAAAACCTGAAAGATCAAGTCGAGATGTTGTCCTCACATGTTGGAATTAAAGAAAAGAAATCGTTGGATGACAACAGGAGTAATGAACAGCTGCTGGAAACCAGCGATGTAGAAGATCATGGTAACGGTAACGGCAATGGTACGACAGAACCTGAGGCGTTAATGTCGCCGAATGAAAACAGGATAGTGGAACATAACGAAGAAGACGTGTAGGATTTAAGGAGATTCCCGCCTGGCAGCAGGCTGTGTCATAATTGTCATCCCGAATTCATTTCGGGATCTCTTAAGTTGCTAAGTCGTTGTGAACATTAGATCCTGAAACAAGTTCAGAAGATGACAAATTGGGAGTTTTTGCTATTGTGACACAGTCTGCAGAGCGGCGGGCAGGCTGACAGGCAGGGAGGAGTTATGAAATTCTTTCCTGCCTTTTTTTTATCTGTATTATGTCCTCGGCGTCTTTTGTTCGGAGAGATCTGTTTTCTTTATGGTTCTCTTATTAATATTTCTTTCTATCTGCTCCAGCGAGCGGCCTGAGAGAACCTGCCTCATAGCCCAGAAACGAGGACTCTGGAATTTGTGGGTTTTGGCCCTCTCGATTAATGATTGAAACAGCCTGGCCTTTTCATCCTTTTCTGTCGCGCTGAGCGTATTTAAATACGCGGTTAACTTTCCTGGAAATTTTTCCATTGTCGTACAATATTCCTTAGGTAATCAGTCATTAGTTAATAAGTTTGCGTTCCGTTCTTACTATTGCCTGAGTGCAATATAAAGAAGTAAGAGTATTATAACAACGATATTAATTGTGAGGATTATCGCGAGTTGTGACAGCGGTTCCGAAAATGATAGAAGCCCGGCAAGCAAGGATTGTGAAGTTTGATTAATCTTCCAGTAAGCGTATCCATCAACCACTACCAAAGGTAAGATAATGAATTTTACGAATGTTTTGAATGCGGTACGTTTAATACCTCGTCTTCTTATTGCAGCCATAATCTTAATCCCTTAATCAGTATTTATCTGCGTAGATCAGTGTCCCACTGTCTTTCCTTTTGTGTTCTTAGTGACTTTGTGTGATTATCGTTATATTGCGAGTGAAAATCGCACGTATTTGATCACACGATTATCGGCAAGATGTCTTTTCTCATAATTTGTCTTGATGTAAAGATCTTCATGTAGCCTTTCATCATCATAAACATCATCGATCTTTTCTTCAATTACACATCTGTTTTCTATTAATGATTTGAGACTGAAATCGAAAAGGGGATTTGAATCTGTTTTAAGGTGGATTGATGCTCCCTCTTTTATCACATGCTTATAGACAGCCAGATATCGGGTAGCGGTGAGTCTTTTTCTAATCTTGCCATTTTTTAGAAATGGATCAGGAAAGGTTATCCATATTTCATCGATTTCACCTTCAGAGAAATAGTGAGCAAGATTTAGAATCTCTATGCGAAGGAAAGCTACGTTAGTAAGGCCACGCTTCTGAGCTTCAACACATCCGGTCCACAGGCGTGAACCCTTCATATCAACACCAATAAAATTCCTGTCAGCGTATTTTTCTGCAAGAGCCAGGGTATAAGCACCTTTGCCGCACGCTAACTCCAGGCTGATTGGGTTGCTGTTCTTGAAATGGTCTTCCGCCCAGGTTCCATAATACCTGAAGTCATCATGTTCCGGTTGATCGGTAAATTGTATGATATTCTCGAAATTTCCAAGTTCAGCGATCTTTTGCAGTTTGTATCTTCTCACAGTCACATCTCCGATAAGAGTGTTACCTCATTATCCTAATCTGAGCAAACAATAACTGGAAATTGTGTTCTATTATTTCTGGCTATTATGATATAATACGAATTAATATGGCATTTGCAAATGGAATAAGACACAAATGGAATAAGGCTTGATATTCGCTTAGATGTTGAAATTTTGAAAAGTATCGGAGGAATGTAGTTATGTTTAAAACCATTGACGGGAAGGCATTGTCTGATGAAATTAAGGTAAAAGTAAAGAATGATGTAAAAAAAATTAATGAGAATGGTATTGATGTTGGTCTTGCACTCATACTCACCGGTGATGATCCGGCATCAAAACAGTATTTCAATGCAATTCTGAAAGCTGCCAAAAAGGTTGGGATAAATGTATATGAACATATTTTATCTCCAACCGTATCCATTAATGAAATTTTGAATCTGGTCAATTCTATAAATCATGATGAAAGAATGAATGGTCTTTTAGTCATTTTTCCTTTACCTCACAGGATTAATGCAAGAAGAGTTGTAAATGCTATTACACCTTCAAAGGACATAGATGGTTTGGGGGCGGTATCTGTAGGGAGGTTGGCTGCCGAAGAGTCTACATTTCAACTATACCATGATGAATTACATGCAACATTAACTGATGAAAGGCGTATATTAAATGTTGCTAATTTCCTCCCATGTACTCCATTTGGTGTTATCAGGTTACTTAAATATTCTGGAGTTACTCTAAAAGGTAAAAATGCAGTGGTTATCGGGAAGAGCCTTGCTACCGGTAAGCCTCTTGCTTTAATGTTGCTTGCTAAAGAAGCAACCGTAACCGTATGCCATAAAGCAACACAGGACTCGGATTTCATTTAAAGAAAGCTGATATTATCTGTTCAGCCACAGGAGTAAGAAACATTATTAAAGGGGATATGATAAATGATGGAGCTATAGTTGTTGATATAGGAGTCAGTGTGTTAGATGATGGTACAATTGTTGGAGATGTTGATTTTGAATCTGTTTCTAAAAAAGCGTCTATGATTACACCGGTCCCCGGCGGTGTTGGGCCTGTTACTATAGCTATGCTGTTAGAGAATACAGTAAGATCTGCACAAAGGAGTGAACTGCTTATAGCCTAATTTTGTTTCAAGATTTCTGGCTGATAGTGACTAAGCTGATCTAACGATTATACCTCTTTCAGCCAGATAATCCTTTACATCAGAGACTTCGTATTCTTTAAAGTGGAATATAGAGGCGGCTAAGGCTGCATCTGCCTTGCCTGTAGTAAATACATCATAAAAGTGTTCAAGCTTTCCTGCACCGCCGGAAGCAATAACTGGTATTTCCAGATTCTCTGAAATTGATTTTGTAAGTTCCAGATCAAATCCGTCCTTGGTACCATCGCAATCCATACTCGTAAGGAGTATTTCACCGGCGCCTCTTGATTCTACTTCTCTTGCCCATTCAATAGCGTCTTTGCCGGTAGGGGTGCGTCCTCCATTTATAAATACTCCCCATCCATCATCTTCTCTTTTGGCATCAATGGCTACTACGATGCATTGACTGCCAAAACGCCTTGATACCTTGTTTACAAAATCAGGATCTTTTACGGCGGTAGTATTTATGGATACTTTGTCTGTGCCGGCATTCAAGAGGTCCCTGATGTCTTCAATAGTGCGAATCCCACCGCCAACCGTAAGCGGCATGAAAACTTCTTCTGCCGTATGCTTGACTACATCGAGAATAATATTTCTTTTTTCATGTGAAGCTGTAATGTCGAGAAAGACCAGTTCATCTGCACATTGCTTATCATATAACTCTGCAATCTCAACGGGGTCACCGGAGTCCCTTAATTCCAGGAATCTTGTTCCTTTGACCACTCTGCCATCTTTAACATCAAGACAGGGTATAATGCGTTTTGCTAACATATGTGTTCTGTTTAAAAATCCTTTAAAGGGCTGCTGGCATTAGCATATAATTTCTTGGGAATCCTGCCTGATAAATATGCCAGACGGCCTGACTCACATGCCAGCTTCATTGCCCTGGCCATTTTAACCGGCTCTTTTGCCTGAGCGATACCGGTATTCAACAAGACACCCTCACAGCCAAGTTCCATGGCAACTGTTACATCAGAGGCGGTACCTACGCCTGCATCAACTATAATGGGTACACTTAATGTTTCGAGAATGATTCTTATATTGTTCGGGTTTAGAATTCCCTGGCCGGAACCTATCGGAGCTCCCGCAGGCATAACGCTGGTTGCACCTGCATCTTGGAGTCGTTTAGCTGCTATCGGATCATCAGAGGTGTAAACAAGGACGGTAAAGCCTTCTTTGACCAGCGTCTCAGTGGCTTTTAACGTATCAACAGGGTCTGGCAGCAGGGTGTTCTTGTCACCCAGTACTTCCAGTTTAATTAAGTCTGAAATACCCATTTCCCTGGCCAGTAGTGCAGTCCTGACAGCCTCATCGGCTGAATAACACCCGGCAGTATTAGGTAGTATCGTATATTTGTCTTTATCAATATGGTCGAGTAGTGATTCTCCCGGTTTGCCGCCAATGTTTGCGCGCCTGACAGCTACGGTGATGACCTCTGAACCACTGGCCGCCAGGGCTTCCTTCATTATGTCAAAGGTTTGATATTTTCCCGTACCAACAAATAACCTGGAGTTAAACTCATATTTACCAAGTTTAAGAACTGTATCTTCCATTTCATCCTCCGCCAACAAAGGTAACTATCTCCAGACTATCATTTTCCTGCAGAATTTCTTCATTAAATTGTTTACGAGGAACTATTTTATGATTTAATTCTACTGCAATGTATCTATTATCAATATCTAGACTTTCCAATAGTTTAGATATAGAGGTTTCTGTCGGACATTCTTTGTTTTTACCGTTTACGTTAATTTGCATTAGTTAAAATTCTTCTTTACACAGTACAGCTTTTAAGTTCTCTTCCCATTACATAATTGTCTATTGCTACTGCCGCCTTCTTACCGGCGCCCATTGCGAGGATTACAGTTGCTGCCCCAGTAACTATATCGCCACCCGCAAATACACCTTTCTTTGATGTTAATCCGCTTTCTTCGTCTGCGACTATGTTGCCTCTCCTGTTAGTCTTTAAACCGGGTGTTGTAGTGGGTACTAGTGGATTAGGACCGTTACCTATGGCTACAATTACGCATTCGACATCCAGGACAGTTTCAGTACCCTCGATAGGAATTGGACGTCGCCTGCCTGATTCATCAGGTTCTCCTAATCTCATCTTTATACATTCCAGACCTTTTACCCATCCATTTTCATCACCTATAATCCTGATAGGATTCATCAAATATTTGAACTCCAGGCCTTCCTGTTGACCATGATGAACCTCCTCTATTCTGGCAGGCATCTCTGTTCTTGACCTACGATAGACAACATAAACGTGCTCTCCACCAAGACGTAAGGCGGTTCTGGCCGAGTCCATAGCCACGTTCCCGGCTCCCAGTACGGCAACCCTCTTTCTTCTCAATATAGGTGTTTCGTATTCCGGATCATATGCCTTCATTAAATTTACCCTGGTCAGGTATTCATTGGCTGAATATACACCGTTGAGATTCTCTCCCGGTATCTGCATAAACATTGGCAGGCCGGCTCCGGTGCCCAGGAAAACAGCGCCAAAGCCATCATTCAAAAGTTCGTCCACAGTCTCAGTCTTTCCGATAATAGAATTAAGTTCAATCTTTACTCCCAGTTTTTTTAGATAATCTATCTCAGATTCTACTATAGATTTTGGTAAACGAAATTCCGGTATCCCGTAGATCAATACGCCTCCGGCTTTATGCAATGTCTCAAAGATAGTTACATCATGCCCTTTTTTTGCCAGGTCCCCGGCTACTGTAAGACCGGCAGGGCCGGATCCAACAACGGCAATCTTGTGACCTGTTTTCTCGGGTATTTCCGGAATGAATATATCACCATGTTCTCTTTCGTAATCCGCTACAAACCGTTCCAGACTGCCTATAGATACAGGATTACCTTTCTTGCCAACTACACAGACCTTTTCACACTGGTCTTCCTGAGGACATACCCTGCCGCAGACTGCGGGAAGGCCGTTCGTTTCCTTTATCTTACGGGCTGCACCAATATAATCACCCTCGCCTATTAGCTTAATAAATGCTGGTATGTCTATATTAACAGGACATCCTTCAAAACATAATGGTTTTTTACATTGAAGACATCTAGTGGCCTCTCTCTGCGCCTGTTCAACAGAATACCCAAATGGAACCTCTTTGAAATTCTTTTTTCTTGTTTCAGAGTCTTGTTGTGGCATTATCTGCCTTGGAACTTTTGGTTTCTTTCCAAATTCTAATAAAACAGGTTGACTCGAAAGCTCTTCTTCTACTATTTTATAAGTTTTGGCTTTTTCTTCCTCCATACTACACGGTTCTGCTTGAGTGTCTTTCAGGCTTTCCTCTTTATCGGTATCATTATAAACCTTTAACCTTTTCATCAATGTGTCAAAGTCAACCTCATGGCCATCAAACTCGGGGCCGTCTACACAGGCGAATTTTGTCTTACCGCCTACTTCTACACGGCATGCACCGCACATTCCGGTTGCGTCAACCATAATGGGATTAAGGCTTACTATTGTCTTTATCTTATATGGTTTTGTTACCTTACATACGGCTCCCATAAGCGGTACGGGGCCAACGGCAAATACAATGTCGACTTTTTTCTTGTTATCAATCATCTCCTGGAGTATTTGTGTAGGAAAGCCGTGGAATCCCTTGGATCCGTCGTCAGTAGCAATCAATAATTCGTTACTGATTTCATGCAGTCTATCCTCCATCAGCAGCAAACTCTCATTTCGTGCGCTTATGATGGAAATTACGTTGTTTCCGGCTTCATGCAGGGCCTCTGTTATTGGCATTGCCAGAGCAATGCCCAGGCCGCCGCCGATGCATACTGCTGTCCCGAAATTTTCAATATGAGTAGGATGTCCTAATGGGCCTAAAATATCCCTTATACAATCTCCCACTTCTAAGGCAGCTAATTGTTTGGTTGTGTGACCAACAGCCTGAAAAACTATGTCAATAGTACCTTTATCCCTGTCAGAGCCGGCAATTGTCAGCGGTACCCTCTCGCCTTTTTCGTCGGTTATCAATACAATAAACTGACCTGCCATTCTCTTGGCGGCAATCTTTGGCGCGTCAACCGTTATGGAATAAATTGATTCAGCAATTTTTTCTTTTTTAATTATTTTATACATAGATTATTTCTTTAGCTTTATACATGTACTGTTTCGGTATAAAATCAGCTCTGGCAAGTAAAAGAATTGCCGCCTGGCTCTTTTTACCAAGGTGGTACATGTCATTGTGCAATCATGATACCAACACCAATGAAAAAGTGAAACAACTCCTCTATTTTTCAAGCATATTCCTAAGTATTATTAAACATTGAAGATAGAAAAATGTTTACAAGTTTTTGGGTTTTAATCTTGTGTTTAATACCTGAAAATATCAGACAAAATGTCAATTACTTAACCATGCAACAGCTTTTTTATCGACATAGTTCCTTATCCACTTTAAAATCTTACCCTTGATTTTGCAAGTTAAAATTCATAGTAAAAAGAGATTTTGACAAGCTTTGAACGCTTATATATAATCCGCGCGAGTCTGGATTTAAAAAGAGCATAAAAAACACAAAAACAGGATGAGTTCATCGTCTAAATCAACCAGGATACAGAAAACAAACGCTGAGATATTGTCGCTGCTTGACGGTCTTTCTGATAAAGTTGATTTAGAAAGGAAATTTGGCGCAGATTACCTGCCGCTAGCTCCAATTGATACCCAGAACGAAAGGAAAACGGACGAATTGAGTAAAACAGAGAAGACTAAAGCACTTAGTAAATTAGAAAAACAGGTAAAGAAATGTACAAAATGTGGGTTATGTGAAGGCAGGACGAATGTAGTCTTTGGGGTCGGTGACCCTGATGCAGACCTTATGTTTGTTGGGGAGGCGCCGGGCTATTATGAGGATGTACAGGGAGAACCATTTGTCGGCAGGGCCGGACAGCTTTTAACCAAGATTATAGAATCAATAGGTTTGAAGAGGGAGGAGGTATATATTGCCAATATCCTGAAGTGCCGTCCACCGGAGAACAGGAATCCCAATGCTAAGGAAATAGTTCTATGTACCCCGCATTTGATTAAACAAATTGAGATAATACGCCCAAAGGTAATATGCGCATTGGGAACATTTGCCGCACAGACATTGCTGGATACAAAGGAGGCTATCGGTAAACTGCGCGGGAAATTCTTTGAATATCAAGGCACAAAATTCCTGCCTACCTATCATCCCGCATATCTGCTGAGAAATCCCAATGATAAGAAAAAAGTCTGGTCTGATATAAAGAAAGTACGTGATTACTTAAAGAAATGATTCAGCCACGAAGCCTGAGCCTAAATGATTAACGTAGCGGAGGTCTTTGGACCTCCACTCCGTGGAAGTGGAAACCTGAAGGTTTCCGCTACAACTGAGAATCAACAATACAGTCCAAAAGATTTTGTTTTATATCATTTAACAGATTCGAGTCATTCTTTATTCCTTCGGCCGTTTGAATGCATTTCTCAGAAAATAGCAAGGCTCTTGATATATATTCCTGCTGACGTTTGGTGAAGATTATGGGCTTTCCAGGTGTGTATTCTATGAACTCCTTAAATTCGGAGATCAGGCTCTCTTCAAGTGTTGAAATGCCGTCGCCATTCAAGGCGGATATCTGACATATCGGTTCAAACGTATCTCCAATAAGTGTTGACAGGTTTAGTTTACACGGCAGGTCTGCCTTGTTTATTACTGGAAATATGGATACCTTGTGGGAGTTGTCTGCTTTATGCAGATCAAGTTTTTCAATAAATTCAATCAACTCGTTGTCTTCTCTTTCTGCAGGTTTAGAATTGTCGAACACAATGATTATTTTATCTGCTTCACTTAACTGTTTCTTGCTTTCCAGGACGCCGAGCATTTCTACCTCGTGATCTGTATCTCTGATACCGGCCGTATCAATTATTGTGAATGGCATACCGTCGAATGAAATCAACTCGTCGACGGCGTCTCTTGTCGTTCCCGGTTCTTTATGAGTAATTGATCTGTCTTCTTTCAGGAGTTCATTAATTAGCGTGGATTTGCCTGCGTTGGGTTTGCCGGTAATAATCAGTTTCTGAGGCGACGTGATTGCACAGCCGAAGACAGCGGTTCTCACTGTTTCTCTTAGCTGGTTATTGATATGGTTTAACAGCTCTCCTGTATTATCGCATTTTTCTATCTCTCCGATTATTTTATTTACAATAGAGCTTAATGCACCGTTATATTGGTCCAGGAGGACTTTTGCGCCTAATCTTGTTTTTGCTTTGGGTATTTCTAATAGCGCTTCTCCCTGAATAAGGTCAATCTTATTGTTTGTGAGAGAGCGATTAGCAAGCTCTTTCCAGTGAACCTCCTTTGCTCCTGCAGCTACAACGCATTCAAGTGTCTTCTTTACTGCCCGGATGCCGCCGTGACAATTAACCTCGACCAAATCTTCTCCAGTAAAACTGTCTTGCTCCCTCAGTACGTTTACGATTACCTCGTCAACTGGTGAACCGTTTGAACAAATATCACCGTAGTAAAGTCTCTTTGACTCTGCATTCCTCAAGTTTTTCAATTTCTTTCCCTTGAATACCGTGTTTACTATTCTCAGTGAGTCCGGCCCTGATACCTGTATCACACCTATTCCTCCTTCTCCAATAGGAGTGGTAATAGATGCGATTGTTTTATTTTTCATCATATTATTATTTTCGAAGCTTGCCAGACTTGCAGTCATTCAGGCGTGTAAGATTGAACTAGCGTAGACAAATGGTAGTAGGCAAAAGGAGGTAATTGTATGTTGAATTGCAGTGTTAGGCCAATAATACATGTTTTCCATATTGTATCAAAGTGTCATCATGGGTTAATAAACGCATGGGCTCAACGATGCTCTGAGCTATTAACATTCGGTCAAATGGATCCTTATGGTGGTCGGGTAAGTTTGAAACCTGGCAGGCGTGATTAATTGTAATATTCAATACGCTAATCCCACTACTTTTGATTGATTCCAGGAATTCATCCATATCTATTTGTATCCTTCCCAATGATTTCTTAATTGCAATTTCCCACGCATTGACAGTACTCATAAAAATATCATTAGCAGTATTTCCGATAATGTTTACAGCGGCATCAGATAATCTTCTATCATCCTTCAGCCACCACAAGAGAATATGCGTATCTAATAATATTCTCATTATTAATTCCTCCTTTATTTATGAAAGGATTGAATAACACCATCAGGTAAAGGGTCTTCAAAGTTATTACTAATCTTTATTTTTCCTTTCATAAGTCCTCGAAGCCGCTTAACCTGCTTATCATTAAAAGGGACTAATTTGGCCTTAGGTTTGCCTGATTTAGCTATTACAATTTCTTTTTCTGTGCCATTTGCTATTTCATCAATGAGGCGAGATAAATGTGTCTTTGCCTGGTGGACATTAACCTGTGACATGCTGAGTCTCCTATAGTTTGCCGGAATTTAAAAGACTTAGTTTAGCTTAGTCTTATTGATTTGTCAAACTTTTTTAATCTATTATAAAATGGTATTCTTGGTTTTGGAAAGGATTAACGGTTAGGCTAGTTATATACGGATCAGGAATCGTTCAACCAGGTGAGAAGTTACTAAAAAAAGTTTCATGTATGGTAGTCCGCGTTGATACTTACGTATTCTTTTGATAGATCACACGTCCAGAGCGTAGAGCTTTTATTACCAATTCCAAGGTGTAGTTGAATCGTGATCTCATTCTTCTTCATTTCACTGAGTAATTTCTTTGGGAGGGGCGTTACCGGTAAACCTTTCCTGTATATCGTTATTTTGTTAACAGACAGTTTTAGTTTGGATTCGTCAAGAATAACTCCTGAATAGCCGGCGGCAGAGACGATACGTCCCCAATTGGGATCTTCTCCATTAATGGCGGTCTTTACTAACATTGATTCCGCTATTGTCCGTGCAATCTTCTCTGCATCTGATATTGATTTAGCCTCGTTTATCTCAACCTGAATAAATTTTGTTGCACCTTCACCATCCTTTATGATTGCCTTTGCCATGTGCATGGTTACATAATCCAGTGCCTTCTGGAAGAGTGCAAGGTCGGTACTTCTTGATGATGTTATATTGCGGTTGTGCGCCATTCCGTTTGCAAGTATGGCAACCATATCACTTGTACTCATATGGCCGTCTACGGTGATTTGGTTAAAAGAGGTCTCTACAGACTTTTTGATGCAGGATTTCAAGGTGTTTAAAGAGATTGCGGCGTCAGTAGTAATGAAGCAGAACATGGTAGCCATTTTTGGAGAGATCATGCCGGAACCTTTGGCTGTTGCACCTATGGCAACCTCCTTGCCTCCTATTTTTGTTTTAACGGCAATTTGTTTGGGTACGGTGTCAGTTGTTATT
The DNA here is from genome assembly GCA_018263435.1 of Candidatus Scalindua arabica. Classification (GTDB taxonomy): domain Bacteria; phylum Planctomycetota; class Brocadiia; order Brocadiales; family Scalinduaceae; genus Scalindua; species Scalindua arabica. The sequence goes on from JAANXD010000075.1 coordinate 58,444, forward strand.
ATGGCCTTTGCAATGTTTATTGAATGTGTCTCATTACTTCCTAAACGTGCAGAGGATTTGCTTATGCCGGATTTTATCTTTGCCATTGGAAGGTGATGTCCGATTATGCCAGTAGAGGCGACTATAACTTCATTCGATTTGATGTTAAGGTGTCCGGAAGTAAGTTGTGCCATTGTCTCCGCATCCTTATAGCCCTTCTTACCTGTACATGCATTGGCATTTCCACTGTTTACCACTATGGCATGTGCCGTGCCGTTTGCTACTACCTTCTTGCTGTATTTGATTGGTGCGGCGACTATCTGGTTTGTGGTAAAGAGCGCTGCGGCCTTGCATGGCTGTTCAGAGAAGATGATACCGATGTCGTGGTTTTTGATACTTCTCTTTAAACCACAATGTACAGAACCTGCTTTGAAACCCTTTGGAGCAATAACTCCTTTGCGGATTGTCTTGATCATAGCATGAAAATAAACATTAGATTTAAGGTAGGAAGACTGCGGCGGATACAACCGTAGACCACAAGCCTTTTTTATCACCCTTTGCAGATTGGGTAGTGTTTCTGGACTTTACTATTTTACCACTCATTCGGTATATTTCTTTACGTTCGTCGTAATTCTTCTCCGGATCGAATTCAACGCCTTGCGTACTGGCAAGCATTGATGCTGCCAGGTCTTCCGCATAATCACCGGATATTTCGTCTGTTTCACCATATGCATGATGTTCACTCAGGTATCCGTAATGATTAGGTTCGGCAGGTACTGCCAAACCAACTGATGCCGATATCATTCTATTTGGTTCATTGGTCGAATTAGTACTCATTACACAGAATACTATCTGGCCGGGTTGTATAAGTTTAAAACCTTGCGACTTTGGGATGATCTTACAATTTGGCGGAAAGATGCTTGACACACTGACCAGATTGCATTTTTCTATACCGGCTTTTCGCAGGGCAAGTTCCAGAGACTGCAACTTCTCTTTATGCTTGCCTACTCCTTTTGTGAAGAAAACTTTCTTTGGTACTAATTGCATTTTTATATATTATTTCAAATTTACCTACTGCTTTTAACGATAGAAATGATTTGGTCTGGAACGCTTAAAAATCAAGAATGCTACAATATAATTTTGTTTATTGAATCTGTCAAAAGAATTTTCCTTATAAGATTACTTTCTTAATTTTTTGCCAAGTTTCCTTTCCACAGATTTAACCTTACCAGAGATTCTACCTGTCCTGCCCTTACTATCATCTATTGTGATAGTGGTTAATACGCGGTCTGAGTCTTTAAGAATCTTATTGTGACATTTCTTGATGAGTTTAAATATATTACCCCAGTCACCCTCTAATATGGTACCCATGGAATGTAGTTTGTATTTTATCCCGCTTTCGCTGACGATCTTTAATACTTCTGCTACCTGTGTGCTCAAACTGCTCCCCTTGCCTATCGGCACAATACTGAAGTTAACTACCATTTGTCATCTCCTTTTTTAATAAAATATTGAATTGTTTAGAAACGTATTTGACTTTTGTCTGTATGGGATTAGAATAGTTTTCTGTTTTAAAGCGGAAGTGGCGGAGTTGGCAGACGCGCTAGGTTGAGGGCCTAGTCCTCGCAAGGGGGTGGGGGTTCGAATCCCCCCTTCCGCATTTAATCAAATCTATTATACCTGAGACTTACGACTTATTACATACAAAAATACCGTCACCACACGTTAATAGGGACAGCGACTATTTTTTTTTGGTGGACCCGCTTCGAATAGCCAGTGCCGAGATAAGTATCTCTTTATAAAACAGTCGCTGTCCCTCATCTAATTAGGGACAGCGCCTATTTAACAGGACTTCCCCAAATTTTTTTAAGGAGATGCTATTTGGTAGAGCATCACCATAAAAAATTGGGGGAACTCCTGTTAAAGTTTCCTCTTGATTCTAGTTTCTAGACTCATTATTATAAATCTCAGAATTTCTACAATTCACCAAGTTGTCATATCCTGAAGGGTTTTATAGAATAAAGATATTATTTATGATAAATAATGGAACCGATTAATGTTCGATTTTATATTGATCCTGAAGCTAGAAGACCTCACATCTATAATCATGGAGTCAAAGAAAGTGAAGTCAAAGATATTCTATCAAAACCTGGAGAAGACCGTGTTGGAAAAGAAGGATCGAGAGTGGCTTTAGGGCAAACAAGAGCAGGAAGATATTTAAGAGTTATTTATGTTCCTGATCCAGAACCCAATAGTGTGTTTGTAATTACTGCATATGAATTAAAAGGAAAACCATTAATAGCGTATCGTAGACGAAGGAGAAGAAAAAAATGAAAAAAAATAAATTTCCTAAAGGGTGGGATGAAAAAAGAGTGCAAAAGGTGTTAGCTCATTATGAATTACAGTCTGAAGAAGAAGCTGTCGCAGAGGACGAAGCAGCTTATGAAGATAAAAAACAGACTTTCATAGAAATTCCGAATGAGCTTTTGCCTGAGATAAGGGAGTTAATTGCTCATCGCCATCATTAACTCATTCCTTCTACTATTGCCTTTACCAGTCCTGGAATTGTATATTCATCGGCCTTTATAGAGACTTTAATATCCATCCCTTCTGCAGTTTCAGTTGTTATTGGCCCTATACTTGCAAACTGGACGTTCTCTTTAAAAGCGGTTAAGTTGTCTTCTCCAACGATCTTCGCAAAATTCCTCACAGTTGAAGAACTTGTGAAGGTCACAATGTCAATTGTTCCATCCTTTAGTTTATCAAGAACGGTATCGTCTCCGTTAGTTGCAGCAACTGTTTTATAGGCGACTATATCTGCAATATCTGCACCCATCTTCTGTAGTTCTTCGGGGAGGTAGCTTCGTGCGATGTCAGCTCGCGGCATCAGGATTCGCTTCCCTTTAAGGTCTTCGATTTCCTTAAGTGTCTCAACCACACTTTCAGCAACATATTTTGGCGGCTGGCAGTCTACTTTAATGTGAAATCCCTTTATCCTCTCTGTTGTTGCAGGGCCTATGGAACATATCTTTACTCCTTTAAGATCTCTGACATCTCTGCCAAGTTCAGATAATCTGTGAAAGAAACAGTCGACACCATTCACACTGGTGAAGATAATCCAGTCAGTGGACTCTAGCTTCCTTATTTCGTTGTCCAGTGGGGTGAAATCATCAGGGCTGGTTATGCTTATGGTTGGGAATTCCAGGACGTTTGCGCCGAGATCGGTTAGTTGTTCTGAAAACTCACTTGCCTGGTCTCTGGAGCGGGTGACCACTACGGTTTTGCCGAAAAGAGGTCTTGATTCAAACCAGTTAAGATGTTCTCTGAGGTTTACGACCTCTCCTACGATGGTGATGGCAGGAGGCTTTATCTCTTTTGCCTGTTCTACTATATTTGCAAGTGTGCCCGTTACAGTCTTTTGCTCAGTAGTGGTTCCCCATCTGATTACAGCAACAGGTGTATCTTCAGAACGGCCGTATTTGATAAGATTGTCAACTATATTTGGAAGATTTTTAATTCCCATATAGAATGTCAATGTACCTAAGCCGGTACTCAGCTTTTCCCAGTCAATATCGCTTTGGTCTTTTGTTGGATCCTCATGTCCGGTGATAAGCCCGAAAGTAGATGTACAGGTACGATGTGTTACAGGTATGCCGGCATAATTAGGCGTAGCAATAGCTGCCGTTATACCGGGGACTACTTCAAAGGGTATATTGTTTTCTTTTAATACGAGTGCCTCTTCTCCTCCTCTGCCAAAGACGTATGGATCTCCGCCTTTCAGCCTGGTTACAATCTTGTTTTCCATAGCCTTGTCTACTAGCAGTTGATTAATGTCTTCCTGTTCCATTGTATGCTGATTCCCTTTTTTCCCGACATATATTATTTCCGCATCGTCTCTGGCATTTTTTAACAGAGAATAATTAACAAGGTAGTCGTAGACGATGACATTGGCTTTTTTTATACACTCAAGCCCTTTTACTGTAATTAAACCCGGGTCACCGGGGCCTGATCCTACAAGGTAAACGATTTTATTTTTCATTGTTCTCTGCCATTTCTTTGTTTCAGGTTATAGTTTATTCTTTATTCTTTGCATTGCTTCATTTACATATTCTCTCACTTCGTTGTTTCTCTGCAGACTTTTATTCAATGGCTTAATGTCGGTAAGGATTTTGTTTTTAATATCTTCCTTATGTGCCATCATGACAAGAATCTTGGTAATATCTCTTTGCAGTCCACTGTCGATTAGGTATGCTAATCTGTCCTTTGAAACCTTTATCCGCTCGCTAATCTTTTTGTCATCTTTTTCAGATGTCCATCTTTGTGTCGCAGTTAGCATATCGTAATATGTGTCAAAAAATAATTCGTTCAAATCACTATCTGAGACAACAAACCGATCTTTTGAAATTCTCAACTGATTGTTGGTTTCTATGTCTTTATTTCCAAATGCCCATTTAGGTTCTGTGAACTGCATCTCTCTTTTTGCTAATTCGACAAGAAGGTTTTCCAAAGTACTATGTGTGACTGCAAACCGGTCTTTTGAAACTTTCAGTCTATTATTAATCATTCTCTCCTCTTTTGCAAATGCCCATTTAAGCACTGAGTATTGCATCTCTCTTTTGTTAAAAACGATAAGCAGTTTGTCCAAAATAGTCAGCTGATGATTTAATATTGATATCTTATCGTAAATAACTTCATCACTTTCGTCCTGTTCTGTAAGTGCACGTTCAAGTGCAGAGACTGCCTTGTCTCCTCCAATCCTGCCCATGGCCCAGACAGCCGCCATTCTTACTTCAAAGTCTTCGTCTATAAGTGCCCAAGAAAGAGGTACAACTCCTTTCTTGCTCCCAATCCATCCTAATACTATTGCCAATCTTCTGCGCTCATTTCTCCATGCACCCCTGAGCGTTGTAAGCAGGTGTGGGGTTACAGGATCTCCTATTCCTACGAAGGCCCAGATGGCCCTTTTTCCCCCTGCTTTACCCAGCGATGAAACAAGAGCCCTTAATCCTTCATCTCCCATTCTTGCTAATGCCCAGGCTGCTCTATCGCGTGCCCATGAAGCTTCGTATCCTCCACCAGAATTTAAGATAGACTTAAGTTTCGTTATGGCCCTTTTATCTTCTGTTCCTGCAAGGGCAGCCGCACAAGCTCCTTTGACCATCCAGTTACCATCGTCAAGCGCTTGTATAAGGGTATAGATAGAATCTGTACTTGCTATATTACCAATCGCCCTTGCTGCATCATACCTGACTAAAGAAGTGTTTTCTCTGCTGACTAAAGAAGGCTTTTCTCTGTTCAGCAGTATTTCATGTAAGGCGGGAAGCGCCTGCTTGTCTCCAATCATTTTAAGTGCCTGTATAATTTCCCTCTTCAGGTCTGAATCTGCCGTTTCTAAAAGTTTTATTAGTGGCTCTACTGCACTTTTACTCTTGATAAGACCCAATGCCCACACGATATTCTGTTGGACCAGCTTGGCAGGGAGCAGGTTTCCCTTTTCTTTTCTGTCATTTTTTCCAAAGGAAAAAAGACTTTTAATTTTAGGAAAGGATCGTTTAAGATGTTTTTTGTAAGTTAAAAGTTCTAACAGTGGAGGAACAGCTAGCTCTGCCGGCAAAGTACTAAGCACCAATGCCGCCATTCTGGACTCATCAGGTGAACCCAGTGTAATTGTATCTATGAGGCCATCAATTTGTTCCGGATTACCAACTATATCCGGCTCTAACTCCTTTTCTCTTGATTCTATTTTCTTTGTTTCAATTTTAGTCCTGTAATAAAGAATGTCCATTGCAACAGTTGGATAGTCGGTCAGAATGACATCTACACCCTCAACCATAGCTTCTTTCATTTTTTCTCTATCATCTGTGTTAAACAGACTGATTCCAACATGTTTATGCCTTTCATGGATAAAGTCTATTACTTCATTAGTTAACTCATCTAGTGGTGTAAATACCAGTTGTATTCCCTGGATACCAATATTTTTACTACGAACCTGGTCTAATCTTCCGCTGAAATAGATCTGGTTTATCATGTCAAACTTTTCAATAAGAGATAGTATTTTCTGTTCGATGCCGTGATCTTTTACATTTAGAATGATTATAATGTTTCTTTCTTTAGCAAATTGTAGGACATCTGAAAGAAGTGGCACTCTTTCTCCGGTGAATTCTTTTCCCTTCCATGCGCCTGCATCGTATAGTCTTATTTCATCATATAGTAATTTACTGGCATAACCTTTACCATCGGTTGTACGGTCAATTGTGTTATCGTGCATCAAGATTAATCTGTCGTCCTTTGTCCTTCTTACATCTACCTCTAAACCATCTACACCTATGTTTAGTGCCTGTTCAAAGGCAGCAAATGTATTCTCAGGGGTGTGTTCCAGTGAGCCATGCCGTGCTATAACCATAATATTTGTAGATAATTCTGCGGGAATTGTTGTCCGTAAATTTATAATAAAAACTAGTATAGTTATAGAAATTATGCAAGGTAATTTATTTGTCATCTTTAGTATCCTGGTTCTCCTGCCCCGAATATTTTCCAGTGTGGTAGACTTTCCAGTGTGGCCGTCCTTTCCAGTGTACTCTGTTTGTACTTATATCAAAATAAATCTTTTTGGAAAAAGTCCGATTGTCTGATCGCCTTAATTCAGCAAGAGGGTTTCCTGTAAGTACTGCCTTGTCTTTTATAAGATCCCATTCAAGCAGGGTTCCCAACCCCTCGGTATTATCTGAATCCGGGCTAAGAAAATAAACATTTCCAAACGCAGTGGCTGTTCTTGCCTGGTCCTGGTCATCGAAAAAAACGTCCAATCTGTCACAATTAAGCTTTTCTTTCTCTTTTGTAACTTTAATCATTTCGTAGAAATTTGCAACATTACTACTGCCATTGTAGATCATCTCCTTAGTCCAGTTAATTCTGAGGAGAGAAGTCTTTGTGGGAGATTCTTTCATTGCAAAAAGGTTACTTTTTCTTATTAATTCTTCTTCTATGAATAATTTCTCTTGTTGATTAAAACCAAGAAAGCCAGTTGCTTCCTTCTTTGATTTTTTGTATTTCTTCTTTGATTCTTTGTTTTTCTTCTTTGACTTAGATTTGGATAACAGATATCCCTTTCCTTCGGCAAGCATTTTTTCCTCAGATTCTATGAATGTGATCTTTGGAGCGAACACTTGCTTTTTGTTGTCCTTTACTGAGGCCAATGGATTATTGCCGTACAGTTCTGTATAATCTTTTGATGATGTCCAGATCAGTTTATCTCCCTTTGCTTCTCTGTATGTGTCACCTCTTTTTTCAATCATATGAACAAGCTTTGTGGCTTCCATCTCCTCCAAAAGATTATTTTCATTATCAAAACGCATTTCAAGCCATTCACAGTATAGTGTCGTGTCTTCCTTTGTAGCAACAACATCATCTTCGAAAATAGCCAGATTTGTGTCCTGTGCAAAAGACATCTTTCCCTTCCAGCTTATTGTAACGTCATCATAGGACGTCGTTTTGTCAGAAGATGCAATAGTTGTTTCTGTTGTTTCTGTTTTTTTATTTGCATCTTTTTCTTCTTGTTTTTTGCTCTTTAAGTTCATGGTCGTTGTAAGCTGTCCGGCTACCGGAACATCCATTTTGCCGTGAACTTTAGAGAATATAATCTTAGGGGCAGTTATTGATAATTTGTCTTCGGAGTATTCAGCTACTGGATCATCTTCCAGTATTGCAATCTCCTTTTCTGTATCCCAGGTAAGTGTTTCTCCTTTAGCATTTTTTTCACCATCTGATGCCAAAACATTACCGCTTGCTATTACCTGTTCCATACTTTCTAATTCGGAATCAAAAGGTATTGATAATTTATCGGAAAAAATTGTAGCTTTTCCTTTGGAAGTACGTACATTGTCATAAAATGTGGCAAGTTTCTTTTTGTGCTCAAAAACTAACTCACCACTGGCTCGTATAAAAATATTTTCTGCAATATTTTTATTTGCAGGACTCCCCTCATCTGAGAATATAAATACTTCATCTTCATTACTTATTATTTCCATATCCGGGTCATTCTTAATTACTGCCCTTGCGTCAGATAAACTAACTTCAAATCCGGTTCCTGTAACCTTCATTCGTCCTCCTTTTACGGTAACCGGACCGTCGGTATTCACTTTATTATCTTCTGGCGAATACGTAAGATCCTCTGTATATATCTCAAGGTCTTCTCCAAACCTGGTTATTACATTATCATAAAGGAACCCCTTGTTATTCGTCTTGTCCATCTCTCCGAAGTCTGAAGTTATAACAACTCCTTTTGATTGCTTGTCGTTACCGTCTTTGTCACCGTCACCTGCAAATTCTACTTCTGGATTAGTTATTTTATAGATTTTGTTGTCGAAGAAGATGGTATAAGCGCCTCTTATTACGGATACTTCCTTTCCGTTATCATCGTAACTTGGCAGATAAAGTCCGTAAATTTCCTGAGTAATGTCATTTGTTCCTGGTACTTGAGTCTGCTGCTGCTTCTTCTTGGAGTCTTCATCTATGATCTCTTTTAATATGGGCTTCTCTTCCTTCTTTACGTAAGTTGTAAATCTAAACAAACCTGAGACTGATAACGCTAAGAGTGAGAAGCAAATAAATATAATTCCCAAATAAACATACCGGCGTTTTTTCCTAGCTAAATCTAACATAATAATTTTATTTTTCTTAGAAATACCTCGAGATTATGGTGTCCCACTTACCCTGGGATTTCAGGATATTTTCCGTTATTTCACGTATAGCGCCATATCCTCCTGGTGCATTGGTTATATAGGAGACATTTTCCTTTACCTCTGAGGGTGCATTTGGTACGGCAACTGAGAAACCAACTTTTCTCAGAATGGGTAGATCTATAAGGTCATCTCCAATATAGCAAATTTCACTATCTTTTATTTTGTGTTTCTTGAGGATTTTTTCATAAGCTTCTAACTTGTTATGTATACCAAGGTATACATCTTCTATGCAAAGTTCTTTAGCTCTAAGCTCAACGACTTTGCTTTCTCTTCCACTGATAATGGCAGTTTTAATACCTGCACGGTGTAAATATGTAATGGCGGTACCATCTTGTACATAAAAAACTTTCGATTCGATTCCATTTGCATCCAGTATGATTCTGCCATCTGTAAGCACACCATCTACGTCAACAATAACCATTTTTACATTATTCAACACTTATACCTCCGCATTAAAAACGATAGAAGTTTCGATAAATATCCTAGTCATAGTTTACAATGGTACAGATTAAAGGCAAGAAACTATGATACTCTATGAAGGAAATCCATAATTCAATAATTTGCTGGTCAGGGCGGTTTTTGATTTGGATTACGCTGATAATTTAGTTTCCTGTATCAAGCAGATCTTGTACGTCAATTATACCAATGGGGGTGTTATTGCTGTCTACAACAGGAAGCTGGTCAATTTTGTTTTCCCTCAATATCTTATATGCCTCTGATGCAAGACAGTCGGATGTGATGGATTTTGGGTTTTTTGTCATAACATCTTTGATCGCATTATTGAGAAATGAAGTACCTTTGTGAAGGTTTCTTCTTAGGTCGCCATCCGTAAAGAACCCTGCCAGTTTGTTGTTTATGTCGATTATATTTACAGCTCCCGGATTACCCTTTGTGTCTGTCATAATTTTAAGTGCATCTGCCACAGTAGCATCTTCATTGGTTACAGGATTCTCTTCACCTTTCCGCATTATCGTATCTACAGGGAGAAGCTTTCTTCCAATCTCACCACCCGGGTGATAAAATGCGTATTCATCCTTACTCAGGTTTCTCTTCTTGAATACTGTTAATGCCAAGGCATCTCCCAGCGCGAGCATGGTTGTAGAACTTGCAGTAGGAGCAAGGCCTAACGGGCAGGCTTCATCAATATTGCCTATATATAAGACTATGTCGCTGTACATTGCCAGGTTGGATTTATTGTTGCCTGTTATTGCAATAATCTTTGAGCCGATTTTTTTTAAATATGGTATAAGTTGAATTATTTCAGTTTCACCACTGTTTGAAAGAGCTATAACCACATCTTCCGCTACTACCCTTCCAAGATCACCATGTCTTGCTTCAGAAGAATGCAGCCAATAGGAAGGAGTGCCGGTACTGGCTAATGTGGCAGATATTTTCTGGCCTATAATGCCTGCTTTACCTATTCCTGTTACGACAACTCTTCCTCTGCAATTAATAACTAAATCAACCGCATTCTGAAATTTGTCATCGATATGACAAATAAGGTTTTTGACCGCATTTGCCTCTGTCTCTACTACATTTTTACCGTATTCTACGTCTGTTAAAGTTGTTTCCATGCTTAATTGCGAGAGAATAAAACTAACTATAAATACTGTTGTATTATATATATAAGCTATCTTTATTCAAGTTAAACTTTGCTTGACATACCACGTTAAGCGTGATAACATGACGGCTTTATTACACGGAACGAGTTAAGATGTATGGGTTTTGACCTCAAAAGTATAATTCCATTTGCAATTGCAATACTATATGCACTGACTATTCATGAATTCTTTCATGCCTGGACTGCCAACAAATTAGGTGATCCAACAGCCAGAATGCAAGGGCGTCTGACGCTTAATCCACTGGCGCATCTTGATCCTGTCGGGACAATTTGTTTTATTCTAGCACATTTTGGGTGGGGAAAGCCGGTACCCGTAAATCCTGGTTATTTCAAACACCCCAGACGAGATGATGTGCTTGTTTCTGCTGCCGGGCCTGTTTCAAATATTGTTTCGGCACTGGTTTTTGGTTTTACTTTTCAGGTCTTGTACAAGTTTACAGGGGTTCCATCGGATCTGTTTGAAGTGCTGAAACAGTTAATTCTGATTAACCTGATTTTAGCCTTTTTTAATTTTATTCCACTTTACCCATTAGATGGTTCACATGTTTTGAAAGGTTTTTTACCTCGTAGCATGCTTTCAGGGTATGAAAGTATATGCCATTATGGCCCATTTATTCTGCTTGGGGTAATATTGCTTGGCAATTTTGCTCATATACCGATATTATCTTACATCATCTGGCCTCCAACGATATTCTTCATGAATTTCTTTATGACTTTTCTACTTTAGTAAGTAGGTAAAATGCAAACAGAATATAAAATTGATCTTGATATTTACAACGGGCCATTAGACCTTCTCCTCTATTTAATTCGAAGGGAGGAGGTTGATGTATATGACATACCAATTGCGAAAATTACCGATCAGTATATGACGTATCTAGGAAAATTACAGAGTATCGATATAGGGCTGGCCGGGGATTTTCTGGTTATGGCCTCGACTTTGATGTACATAAAGTCTCAAACACTTTTGCCACGCAGTGAAGTAGTTGACGGTGAAGATGAAGACGATCCGAGGTTGGAATTGGTAAAACAACTTCTCGAATATAAAAGATACAAGGAGGCTACAACAGCAATGACTAGATTGTCGGAGGAGAGAGGTCAGAGATTTTCAAGGCCGGAGGAACGACTGATAGATGATGAAAAAGAAGGAGAGGAGAAACTGCATTTGGATGAGATAGATGTGTGGAAACTTGCGCAATTCTTCTCAACCTTTATGAAGCAGACAATGGGAGATGTTATTAAGAAGATCATTTATGACGATACTCCTGTACAAGTATATATGGATAAGGTTATAAACAGCTTAAATAGTGTTCATGCAATTTCATTTAAAGAGTTACTTTATAATGCCAATGGCAAAGAAGAGATTATAGGGATTTTCCTGGCTTTACTTGAGTTGGTGCGCTTGAAAAAGATTAAACTTGAGCAATTCCAGGATTTTGATGAGATTCGGGTAACAGCAAATGATAATTAGTCTTTTACACAGACCGTTTTTTATAGAATGGATGTTTATTTATACGGAACGTTTTTGAGGTAATTTTAATGATTGATAAAGAACTGTTAGAGATACTTGCCTGCCCGCTTTGCAAGACGGAGGTAAGGCTTGAAAACGACAAGATAGTTTGCACAAAATGCGGGAGACGATACCCGGTAAAGGACGATATTCCCGTAATGTTAATTGACGAAGCGGAGATGCCGGAAGATAAGGAATGAACAAGTTTCATTTGTTTTTAATCGGGTATAAGTATTTTCCTTCCTTATTTATCCGGTAAATAATATTCACTCCTGCATGTAATCACCTTTTCATGAAACCAGAATTGAGCGATTTAAGTATAATTAATTATGACGAACATATTTTATAAACTATTTCTTTGTTCAAGAAAATTTGGGGTGCAAGTGAATGGATAAGAAAGCGTTACTGGCTTTTGTCCTTTGCGGGATAATAATGCTTTATTTCTTTAATACGATGCAACCTCCTCAGCAGCCTGTTGAGGAAGGTGCAGAAGAATTTACAGAGGAAGCTGTTGATAGAGAGGGACTGAAGGAAAGAGGATTAGGGGAAGATGTAACTGCAGGGGTAGAAGGGCGGAAGATTGAGAAGGCTGAGAAAATTGAGAAAACGGTTCAAGAAGACATAGAGCTGCAGGATTACATATTGTTGCAAAACGATGTGATGAAGACTGTATGGACTAATGAAGGCGCTGCACTGAAATCCGTAATCTTGCCAGAATTCAGGAACCCGGAACGGACGCAGGTTTTAGAGCTGCTTAAGCCATCAAGGACAGATTCCCTTCCATTAAGTATGAAATTGACAGAGGAAGGAAGGTATCAACTAAAAACCCGTAGATATAAGGTGGTTGAAAGTGGATCAGACAGGGTTGTTTTTACTACCATTTTAGAGAACGGTATTCAAATTACAAAGGACATATCTTTGCAGAGCGGGAAATATTATTTTGATGTCGCCATAACTCTGCAAAACACTACGAATTCTGAGGTTCTGGCATCATATTCAATAACGGCAGCTAATGGTTTATATCCTGAAGTAGACAAAATTACCGGTCTTGCGTCAATAGCCGGAATTGATGTGGGAAAAGGAAAGACGAAGATTGCACATACAGATGTTAAGGATATGCCGTATAAGAACGAATCTGTAGGTATCACATTCGCCGGTGCTACCAATAAATACTTTGCGGTTGTTTTGAAACCTTCGTTAAACAACAGGATAGCTTCTATAACATCTGAGTCAGTTGAAAATCCGGACCCTTTTTACGAGGATGATTTTATAGTAGACCTCCATGCCAAAAGAGTGTCTATACAACCACAGGGTGAGAGACGACATGATTATGTCTTCTTTCTCGGGCCTAAGAAAAAAGAGGCTTTAACTCAATGCGAAGGCCTTTTAGCTATTTTGGATTATGATTTTGGGATGACAAGGTCTATATGCAAGATACTTGTAAAAATATTAAATATGTTTTATGGGGTCATTCCCAATTATGGAGTTTCCATACTTCTGCTTACCATCCTGGTAAAACTGGTACTTTTCCCCTTGACGAGAAAAAGTCAGATGTCGATGGTAAGGATGCAGCAGCTGCAACCCCTTATCGCCCAGTTAAAGGAGAAGCATAAAGGAGATAAACAAAAGGTGGGGCAGGAGCAAATGAAGCTGTTTAAGCAACATGGGGTAAATCCCATGAGTGGTTGCTTCCCGATCCTGCTTCAAATGCCGGTATTCTTTGCCTTGTTCAGGACACTTCAAAACTCCTTTGAGATGAGGCAGGCTCCTTTTGTATCGTGGGTTACTGACCTTTCCGAACCTGATAAATTATTTCATCTCCCATTCACCATACCGTTTCTTGGGGAGTGGTTTAACATCCTGCCGTTAATAATGGGCGTTGCGTCATTTGTGCAAATGAAACTGACACCAAAGACAACTTCAGGAGATGACCCTCAAGCAAGGATGCAGCAGAAAATGATGCAGATGATGCCGCTTATATTTCCCGTCATACTTTACAACTTCCCTTCAGGCCTTACCCTGTACTGGACTACCAGTACGATGATTAGTATCGGTGAACAAATACTGATTAGAAGAAGTGTTAAGAAGCTTGATATCTATTACAAAGGGAAGAGGGTAATTGATGCTAAGGCAAAGGTAAAATAAGGTTTCACTTCTGTAGGTAAACGGAAAATCATGTCTTTTGGTTTAAGCGATACTATATTAGCGGTATCCACACCTTCCGGTAGATCTCTCAAGGTGATTATCAGGCTTAGCGGCAAAGATGTATTTAGCTGCCTGGAAAGTATCTTCACGCCTGGTGACGGTGAAAAGATTACGCTTGAGGAAGGTTTTAGTTCCTGTCATGGCCACATTTATCTTGAAAGTGAAAAGATCAGGATCCCCGCATGTATTTACATCATGAAGTCTCCAAATTCATACACCAGGGAAGATATTATAGAAATCCATACCTTTGGTTCGCCTCCATTGCTTGAAATGCTTACGGAAACACTGCTTTCGTCGGGAAGTGAAAATGTTTGCAGGGAAAATAGAGGGGAAGCGGTAAGGAGTATTCGGACTGCAGAACCAGGAGAATTCACCAAAAGAGCATTCCTGAATGGGAGAATAAGTCTTGCCGAAGCGGAATCGGTATTGCGCATAATACGTTCCCGGACAGATTCTGAGTTGTTAATGGCTGTTTCGAACCTGAAGGGAAGGCTGACTGAGTGTATGAATAACATACAGGAGGAATTGGTAAATCTTTGTGCCAGGATAGAGGCTGCTATTGATTTCCTCGATCAAGACATTGAATTAATCACGCTTGATGAAACAAAGAAACAACTTGAGTATATAAAAGAGAAATTATACATTGTTGCAGGAAGTAGACAAAAACCGAGGATACCTCATTATGGTGTAAAAACTGTTTTAGTTGGTTGGCCGAATGCTGGTAAGTCAAGTCTGTTTAATAAGCTGTTAAATCATTCAAGGGCAATAGTAACACGGGTTAGAGGTACGACCAGAGACACGCTGGAAGCTGACATGGATTTAGAAGGAATAAACTTCAGAATTATAGATACAGCAGGGATTGCTTATGGAAAAGGAGAACCTGCCCGAATAGGTACAGGCGGGTTGGAGTCTGTAATTGAGCAAAGAACTTACGGTTCTATAGATACTGCCCAAATTGTTGTATTTGTTATAGACGGTTGTATGAATCTTTCCAGTGAGCAGATAAAGTTCTTTGATTCTATAACTACAGGAAGCAAGATAATAGTGATTAACAAGATTGATCTGCAGCAAAAGACTTGTTATGCAGATCTTCCCTCAAAAATGAAGACCTTTCCTGTAGTCAAAACATCTGTGCTTACAGATGAGGGATTAAATGAATTAAAGAAGACAATAGCCTCCGCTGTTTTTGAAGACAATATTGACCTGTCTGCGTCAGATGCGGTTTTTACAACTAGGCAGAGAGTTGTGGTTAGCAGGGTGCTGGATATTCTAGGGCAAATATCAACTTTATTAGATGAAGGAATAGGTTACGAGCTTGTGGCGATAGATTTGAGAAGGGCGTTGGATGCAATTGGCGAAGTTACCGGGGAGGTGTTAACGGATGATATTTTAGACAGAATATTTTCAGAGTTCTGTATTGGAAAATAAACTTGTTGATTCCCTGAAATCTACTTGACATTATATATGTTGTATGCTAGCTTACGCAATATCCAATATGTTGATATTGTGAGATTACTTTTACGTGAGTCATTTTTTTTCACTATAGCGCTATGAAATGCATATTTTGTAAGGTTGACAGCGATAAAGTTATTAATTCAAGATCATCAACGGATGGGTTTAGTGTAAAGCGAAGACGGGAATGCTTAAATTGTGGCAGGCGATTTACGACATACGAGAGGGTTGAAGAAAGTCCTGTCAGGGTAGTAAAGAAAGATGGCAGCAGGATTAATTTTGATCGTAATAAGATATTGAAAGGATTACTCAAAGCGTGTGAAAAAAGACCTGTCTCAATTGATACGCTTGAAAACATTGTTTCTGAGATTGAAAGTGTAGTATACGACAAGTTTGAGAGAGAGGTTGCAACCACGTCTATCGGTGAGCTTGTTATGCAGCATCTCAGGGTTCTGGATAAAGTTGCTTATGTCAGGTTCGCATCAGTCTACAGGGAATTTAAAGATATAAACGAATTTATTAACGAGCTGAAGCCTTTAATGCCTGCAACTAAACAAACAAAACAAAAAAGGACAGGAAAGGATGGAGGGTGATAGTACGATGACAATTGAAACAGTACAAAAGCGTGACGGTAGAATGGTAGCCTTTGATGAAATCAAAATAGCCGATGCTATTTTTAAGGCCGCAAAAGCCGTTGGTGGTGCAGATCGTTCTATTGCTACAGAGCTTGCAAGTGTTGTTACCCATTTTTTACAGAAAAGATTTAAAGATGTAATTCCCGGCATAGAAGATATCCAGGATTTGGTTGAAGAGATTTTAATTAAGAATGGACATGCAAAGACAGCGAAAGCTTACATATTGTACAGAGAAGATAGGGCAAAGGTGCGTAAATCGCTCCGCGTCAGAAAACAAGTTACCAAGAGCGGTGATACAACCGATGCGGCGTTAATGGTTGATCTTGTATCCAAAGATGAATCATTACCATGGGACAAGGGAAGAATTGCAATGGCCCTGGAGAAAGAAGCGGAATTGTCTGAAGATATAGCTCGGGAAATTGCTAATGTCGTTGAGGGCCGTATTTTTGCTTCCGGCATGAATCGAATAACCACGTCATTGATTCGTGAGTTAGTCGATAACGAGCTTTTTGAAAGAGGCTGCAATGCGAAGCTTGAAAAGCAGGCCAGTATAGGCATGCCAAAATATGATATCGAAGAACTTATATATTCCAAAGTTAAGGAAAACAGCAACATAGCCTCAAATAATCCGGAAGCCATTAACCTTGCTGTTGCTGAAAATACTATGAAGCAATACGCGCTCCAGGAGGTCTATTCTAAAGACGTTGCAGAGGCGCATACCTCAGGGATGGTTCATATTCATGACCTTGGTTATCCAACCAGGGTATATTGTTCATCTCATTCACTGGAGTATCTTAAAAAATATGGATTAGATCTGGAAAATCTGGATACAACTTCCGGGCCTGCTAAACATGCTAGAACACTTACGGGCCACCTGAATACGTTCCTTGCCTCGATGCAGGCTTATTATGCAGGAGCTTTAGGGATAGGGTACATAAACATTATGTATGCCCCATATGTGGAGCATATGAGTCAGGAAGAAATGAAGCAGGAAGCTCAGCACTTAATTTTCAGCGGTTCGCAGAGCGCATTTTCTCGCGGAGGACAGACACTGTTCCTGGATTTTAACATACATACGGGAGTACCAAATTATCTGAAGAAGATACAGGCTGTAGGTCCCGGTGGGAAGTATACGGGTAGGACGTATGGAGATTATGAATTAGCTTCACAGCGGTTTACAAAGGCGTTGCTTGATGTCTGGCGTGATGGTGATTGCCGCGGGCATGTATTTGCCTTTCCTAAATGTGATTTCCATATAAGTCATGAAACATACAAAGATCCTAAGCAATATGAGCTTTTGGAATATACTGCGCAGATTGCCAGTGAGAACGGGGTACCATATTTCGTTTTTGATAGAGACGAAATAACTTTGTCAGCATGTTGTCGTCTGCGTACGACTATTGATGATAATTACATGATTAACCATCCGGAGAGTATGAGGTTCTGCGGTTTTCAGAATATAACGGTAAGTCTTCCTCAGGCTGCCTACCGGGCCGGCAGGGGGAACCTTGATAAGCTTTACAAGGAAATTGACAAGGGTATGGACATTGCTATCAAAGCTCATTTTGACAAGAAGAACTTTGTTACCAGGTTGATGGCTGCTCCGAACATGCCGTTGTGGGAAATTGGTAAGACAGCTCATGATGGAAGGCCGTATGTGGATCTGGAAGCGGCGACTTACATTGTCGGTATAATAGGGCTGAACGAATGTCTGCAGTTTATGATTGGTAAAGAATTGCACGATGATGATGAAGCCCTTAAGCTCGGCCTGCGCATTATTTCTCATATGTATTTCAAGGTAAAGGAAGCGGGGAAAAAGCACAATCTGAAATTCTCCCTTGAAGAGTCACCTGCAGAAAGTGCAAGCCGAAGGCTTGCCAAGATTGATGTCAGAAATTACCCTGAAGCTGTGGACATGGTCAAGGGCCACATGGAGAGAGACGAATTTTACTATACAAACAGTGTTCATTTGCGTCCTGATGCGCCTGTGGATATGGTTAAGAGGATAGAGGTACAGAGCATGTTCCATAGTATGATTGAATCCGGTGCGATTATACATGCATTTGTAGGCGAAGAGAGGCCTCCGGCTTCCAGTATTATGAAGTTGGTTAAACGGACTTTTGAGAATACACAGGCTGCACAGTTAACCATATCACCGGAATTTACTATCTGTAATTCGTGTAACCGTGTTATACCAAGATTAGTGGACACGTGCACTTTTTGTGACGCATCAAATCTTTACAGCATAAAGAGGAATGCTACGCAAAATAGGATTAACAACTGGGACATGACCAAGATGCAGGATTTGGTTGCCAGGCATAAAGAGAATTCTAAAGTTAAATAAAGTTGTAAATAGTGTATTAGGTATTTATTTTTGTTTCCGGGATAATAGAATGCCGATAACGATAAAAGGTTTTATAGAGAGTAGCTTAATAGAGTGGGAAGGGAATATTGTTGCTATTCTTTTTCTTCCTCATTGTAATATGAGGTGTCCATATTGTCATGCAACTCATCTGGTCAAGAAACCCAACGAGCTTGAAAGCATACCGTTAGATGTTGTAGAGAAGAGGATCAGGAAAAACAAGGATTGGCTGGACGGGGTAGTTCTTTCCGGGGGGGAGCCGACGTTCCGTGATGACCTTGATTCGCTTGTTATGATCTTTAAAGATATGGGATTAAAGGTAAGGCTGGATTCAAATGGCACAAATCCGGATACATTGTTGGATTTGATACAGAGAGAGTTGATTGACTGTGTGGCTATGGATATAAAAGCACCTTTAAGAGAAGAGAAGTATAATGCGGCAAGTGGAGCACCGTGTAATCTGTCAGATATTGAAAGAAGCATAAAATTAATAATGGATAGTGGATTAGAATACGAATTTCGTACCACTGTCTGTCCCGCTTTCTTGGATAAGTCGGATATTGTTGAAATCGCGCAAAGTATTACCGGAGCGATGAGATATACTCTGCAGACATTCAGACCTACTAATTGTCTGGACAGTAAGATGTTCGATGTTGTGCCGTATACAGAAGATGAAATGAAAGATATTGCCAGGGATGCCCGGCAGTTTGTCGAAAACTGTTACGTTAGAGGTGAGGAAATGAAGGCCTTGAGCTGTAATTGGTAACTCTTCGAATATTTTGGTCCCATTAGTGTCTTAAGGAGGTGATATAATATGGTAGCAAGAAAAGTAACAAAGAAGAAGAGCGCAGCCAAAAAAAGACCGGCAAAGAAAAAAGCGTGTGGTACAAAGAAGAAGGCTACGGCTAAGAAGAAAACAGTAAAGAAGAAAGCCGTGGCAAGGAAGAAACCTGCAGCAAAGAAGAAGACTGCAGTTAAAAAGAAGACTGCGGCTAAAAAGAAACCTGCAGCAAAAAAGAAAACAACTGCAAAAAGGAAGGTTGCGAAGAGAAGATAATGTTTGTTCTGGCCTGTTGATTGAGGCCAGAATATAGTTGTTTTGTGACTATTACCAGCTAAAGGCTTTAAGATTATGTAAATGCAAAGTATTTTGAACTATATTTACGGGACCGAATGTTTTGAGAGAGTTTAAATGGGGCGCCTCCGCAATGGGGGCGCTCTTTTTTTTATAGGGAATGCCTTGATTATATAGGAATTTCAAAATTTATGTGAAAGTGCCTAAAGTGAACTAAAGTTTGAAGTGCCTAAA
>JAANXD010000076.1 GCA_018263435.1 Candidatus Scalindua arabica
AACAATGCGAAGTTTTCAAGGACAAATGAGTTGTCTTCGTTTTCACCTAAGAAGTTTATGGTATCGTTTTGATTTCTACCACTAGCATCAGCATTACTAGATTCGCCGTGGTTTCTCAAGTTATACATGAAATTGGTGTCTATGAAACCACCTACAGTCACGCCAATGAACATACCGCCCATGATTGCAGAACCTGCCAGCGCCTCTTCTACTGCTCCAGAAATGTCTTCCTGCATTATTTCAGCTCTTATTTCATCTGCGAAATCAGTCTTTAGCACGTCTCTTAAACCAAGTGTTGCCTCTTGCACGTCAGCCTTGGTTTCACTTAATATTTCAGCCTTCATCTCCTCTTTCATCTCGCTAAGCAACTCTTTTTTGAGTTCGGCTTTTAATTCAGCTCTAAGCTCGGCCTTTAGCGCTTCTCTATCAAATTCCTGTGCGAAAGACACGCTGCCAAATGCCAATACAGCAAACATTGGCAACAACAAATAAAACTTCCATTTATTCATATCTCTTACCTCCCCATAAAAAAATTAAAAAACTTGTTATATAGTGTAAACACCTTTGTTTGCGTAATTTAAAAACCTTGCTTTTTCTTTACTCACTTAAATCGCTTAAAGTGGCTAACTTCTACACTTAAAATATTTTTAATAAACGAAAAAACAGGAAAGTCAAGAAATAAAAAAATCAATCCAAGAGTATCGGCTTCTCTTTATCAGACTTCCAGAGGAAAAAAATGGACTTTAAAAATGATTTACCATTCTAAAGGCCTAGACTAAAAAGAAGATAATATGAGTGTTCAAATGAACTATCTATAGTTATAGTCAAGGCGCATAAAATTTTTAAAGCCTCGCCGATTGCCTTGGATTGGAATTTTTTATCAAATTTATACAATACTCACAGCCTGGTTTTGAGTAAAGTTTCACAAGCGCAATATTAGGACCAAAAGATTTAATTATAGGTAGCAAAAACAACAATTTAATGTAGTTTTTGGACTGGAGTTTAACAAGTTAGGAGTCGGGCCACTCATAAGATATGTTATTATAAAGACTTATATGAAAATTACTCAAAGTTTCTTTGCTGCTGTTATTATGTAGAATATGTTATTAAAATTTTAATTCTTTTTTAATGGGGACAAGATTTAGTCGAAGTTAATTGTTAAAATTGCGCCAACCAAGCATGATTTTACCATTATAAGCTGAAAATTTATGATTATGACAGTATGAATTATCATCTGTAAGCTTTTAGCAGCAAATATATTATGGGTTGACATAAGTATTTACTGTCTTTTTCAAGTAAATTTTACAACTTAGAAGTTTCGGATTATTGATAAAAAGACCTGATAAGGACAAGTGGCACATATCGGCCTGTTTTTGATTACATTCAACCCCAAAATGCTTTCTTTAAGGATATGCTGAGTATAACCAATTTCAAAGATTGTTGTTTTTGCCAAATACCCTGCAATTTTAATAAATATTGACAACAGCTATGGAATATGAGAAAAGTGATTCCAAAGTGAATGGGTAAGTTAGAGAGTTACCAGAGTTATAATTTTAACCGGAATAAATGAGGTAGATTTTGCAAATGGCCAGACCAAAGATAAAAATAACCGTAAAGGAGAGAAAAGGAGAAAAGAATTGTCATCGGGGTCATAAGATTGGAGATTCTTATGATTTTGATACGGAGCGAGGCGAGATATGTCCTATGGCAATGCACGTCCTGTTTCCGGTAGTTGATATTTTAAGATATGGAGGTACTTTGCCGTGGGGTGAATGTGATAATAAAGGATTATTTGCCTGTCCGGACCCGGATGTATTACTGGTGTTTGAGGTTGAGAGGGCAGATTAACACCAAAGGGACCTACGCACTTTCCACCAGGAGAAATCAGAAATATTTCTCACTCCTCATGAGGATATAAATGCGATTTATAAAAGCGTACATAGATGGATACGGAAAGTTTCACAACCTGGACTTTATTTTTGAACCCGGGTTTAATCTTTTCTTTGGTCCAAACGAAGCAGGCAAAACGACAATGATGTCCTTCCTCAGGACAATATTCTTTGGTTTTCCGGGAAAGAAGAATGCCTCTGACCGTTATGAACCTCTGGCAGGGGGACTCCATGGCGGAAGGCTGGAACTGGAAACAACAGATAAAAAGAAATTCTCCGTATCTCTCAAGCCCGGCCGAACACTGACAGGTGAGATAATTGTCCTTAATGGAGACGGATCTGAATTGTCCGGTGCAGGTGCGAGGAAAACCCTGCAGAACCTTCTCCACGGTGTCAGTGAAAATATATACAAGACCGTGTTCGCATTCAGCCTGACGGAACTGCAACAGTTGGAGTTACTGGAAAACGACGAGATAAATGCACATATCTATTCAGCAGGCACTGGAGTTGGAGATGTCATTCTGCCGGATATATTAAAGACAGTCGAGGAGGAGAAAAATAAAATATATAAAAATGGTGGGACAGCTCAAATTGTTCCCAGAATAACAAAAGAACTCGATAGGGTCAGGTCTGAAATATCCGATATAAAAAAAGACCTGGAAAGATATAAATCAACAATTACAGAGATTGAAACCTTGAGGCAGGAGCAGACAAGGCTGTCTCATGTCATTGAAAATAAAAGGAGAGAAAAAGAAAAAGCATCAAAGCTGAAAGCAGGCAGAGACAATGTCAACGAACTGAATGAGATAGAAAAACAGACATCATCTTTGCCCTTTGTAATTGAAGAATTTCCATTAGATGGTGCAGGAAGATTAAACACGTTTGAAGAAAAATTAACCGAGAAGAAAAAAGAACTGCAGGAGTGCAAAAATCAGATTAGCAATCTGAGCACACAAAAAGATTCAATATGCATTGACAATAAAGTTTTAGAAGCTGAAGCCCTGATTACGTCTCTGACTGAAGACCGCTCCGCAGAAGCAGAAAACATAAAGAGGAAAGAAGAAATCAAATTGAACACAACATCACTAAAAGCGGAGGTATCAAATGCAACTGCTGATATCGGTAGCGATTGGACAGAAGACCGTGTAAAAACAGTTGATGCGGGGAAGGAGAATTTGGAAAATATAAGGGTTTTAACTGAGGATATTGCAAATACTCAGGTTGATGTTGAGAAGGCAGAAAGCACCCTTGCGCAGGAGAAAAAGAATAAAGAAGAGTCTTCCAGAGAATTTCAGACATTTTCTCGTAATCGGGAAAAACCTAAACCTGTAAAACAATTAAAATTCTTACTGATCTTTGGAATACCAATAGTAATACTATTAGGAACATTCTGCTGGATAACCTTTAAGCCGGTTTCAGGAATTTTGTTCACAGCTATAGGGATTGTGGCTATTGCCGCCATCTATTACGTCTATTATAAATCAGCAAGAGATACATTAGATGAATCAAAAAAACAGCTGTCAGATATCATGGAAGCAAGAAAACAGTCTATCGAAGAAGCAGAAAAAGCTCTCTCCGATACAAAGGATGAATACCAACAGGCATGCGAGAAATGGCAAGGCTGGCTTCGGGATAACGGGTTTAGTACAGATCTGGACAGAAACGGTATTTTCGATCTGATTGAATCGGTTAGAAAAGTCAAGGAACTTATAAGGAAAAAAGAAGCGTCAGAAAAAGAACGGCAACATGTTGAAGAAAGGGCAAGTTCCTACCTTGACCGTGTAAATGACGCATTAAGTATATGTAAGCTGGAAACAACATCGCTTGATAACATTTCCCAGTCAATCCATAGCCTGGATAATACATTAAGAAAACAGAAAGAGTTTAAGGAAAAGAAAGAACAACTTAAAGAAAAAACAGAAGAACTCGAAACCAGAGAAAAAACTATCCAGGATACAATAAGTGATTTAGAAAACAGTATTCAAAACCTGATAGTTGAAGGCAGGGCTGGGAACGCTGAGGAGTTCAGAAAGTATTCAACTGTAGTTCAAAAGAGAGAGAGCCTGCTCGAGCGGAAGAATGCCCTCGAAATACAGATGGCAAGGCTGATCGGCAGTGCACCGGAGATTGAAAAGTTTAAGGAAGAAGTTGCTGCTGAATCTGACCCTATGACGACTGACTGTTCTATTGAGGGGCTGGAGAGCGAGATTGCACAACTGGAGGGTAAACTGTCCGAGGCAACACAGAATATCGGGGCGAAAGAAAATCAGATATCAGAACTGGAGAAGAGTGAAAGATTGGGCGGATTGAGACTCGAAGAGGAAAACCTCAAAGCGCGATTACAGGAAGCCATTTCCGAATGGTCTGTAAATGCCCTGTGTCATAAATTACTAAATAAGGCCATGACAGTTTATGAGAGGGAGAGACAACCGTCTGTCCTTAAACATGCGGGACGATATTTTGATAAGATTACTAATGGACGATACATTCACATAATCAAGAAAGCGGAGGGCAACAAACTTGTAGTCGAAACACCGGAAGGACAGCAGAAAAGTGTAAACACACTCAGCAGGGGGACTGCCGAGCAACTCTATCTCTCAATGAGATTGGCCTTTATTAAGGAGTATGCCGGCAGGGTGGGTACGCTTCCGCTTATAGTTGACGATATCCTGGTAAACTTTGACCCCCAGAGGGCAAAGACAACAATCCGGTTACTGAATGAGATATCCGGGGAAAATCAGATCATAATGTTCACGTGCCATCCCAACACATTAGACCTGTGCAGGAAAGAGATAAAGGATTTTAAAGAACCGATTATGATAGATGCCTAGTTAATATGAAACCTTTTATTGGAAAATATGTTATATTAGTTGGCACTTTATTTTTTTAATAATTTAGAATGGAGATGAAAAATGGCAGGCAAGTTTAAGTCGATAGTTATGTTTGTTGCGGTAGTAAGTATTTTCTGTTTTGCGTTGAATATTGCGGGAATAACTTCACCTCTTTATGCATGTGATGCTTGTCCATCCAAAACAAAGGGATACTCTCATGACAAAGGTAGTCATTCTTGTGCATCCAAAGCAAAGCAATGTGCTTCAGGTAAAAGCAGTTATTCTTCATGCTGCAAAGAGAAAAGTAAGTGTGATAAGGGTGGAAGCAACTGTATTTCTGAATTGTTGAAACTTGCACGCTGTGCAAAAAAGGAGTTGCTTAAAGAAAAGATTAAAGCGAATCTTGAGAAAAGATCAGGGGCAAAACTGGATAAAGTAGCCGACCTGCTTGTTGACGCCATGATTGAAGAACATAAGGACGCCGGGGTAGACAAGGGACGAAGAGCCGCACTCCAGGCTAATATAAGAGCGGTATTCACTGAAACAACTGAAAAGTAAAGTTTGTTTATATCAGCAACGGGCCCGTCAGGCAAAATGGCGGGTCCGGCTGTTTTATTTGTAAAGAACTTCCGGGTTCGAGTATCTTGAATCCCCCCATTCTTTAATTCCTTAATCCTTCCCTGTCCGCCGGTTTGTTAGGCGGGAATCCTTTAATAATATTTACTGTTGATTTTAATAAGCAGCGTTACTATTATAAACATCAGAATCATCTTCCCCGCAAAGTGCCAATATAAATGGAGGAAAAACCATGACTGATAAAAAGGGACGTATCCGCCGGGACCTGGAGAAGATAAACCGTGGGGGAGTTATGGTTCTGGGGATTATTGTTACAGCTATGATTGCAGTCGTTATTGCAGTTGTGTTGGAACGGGACGAGACTGAAATAGATCCACGGAAAGAAGTCTATCTCTTCCTTCACGGAAGGGTAGATCTGCAGGAAAGGGCCGAGACCACACTGGTTACCTATGGATTCTCAAAAGATAAGATTACCGTGGCAACCTCAGAAAATGTTGGGAGTGTGGGAGATTATATCGCAATGCTCTGGAGGCCTCCAAGACCTGATCACATAAAAATTCAAAAGATAACCAAAGTTAAGGTAGTAGAACCGGATAGAATTATTGGATTCTGGAGAGGCGTTTCAGGCAAGGTCATAGATACTATTTCTCTGGAAGAGGATAAAAGCAAGGACAAGATTCACCGCGAAGACGCAGAGAAAAGAGATTATATCTGATGGGATACAGGCGCTCGCGTCCGCCTCTCCGCCACGGCGGATCTGCCTCTGGCATGACCGACAGAGTCGGATCTGTGAGTTGCCCACAGGGTCGTCCTCAGGCGACTGGCGGGGATAATCAAGGATTTATATAGATAAAGACATCCCTGTTTTAAAGGCCGTCTGTAGTGCGTCAGGATGTTTAATAATGTCCCCTTTCTCTTCCATACATGGATATAATAATTCGCCTTTGTATTTTATATCAAGTACGT
This sequence comes from Candidatus Scalindua arabica, assembly GCA_018263435.1. Lineage (GTDB taxonomy): Bacteria > Planctomycetota > Brocadiia > Brocadiales > Scalinduaceae > Scalindua > Scalindua arabica. The sequence continues at coordinate 6,263 of JAANXD010000076.1, forward strand.
GGAATACAGTCTTTATTACAATAATTGCTCCTTCAAAAAATTTTTCAGCATTTGTTGCTCCCGCAGTGGAAATGAAATATCCTGAACGGTTTTCTTTTTCAAGACTTATCAATGTCTCCTTAAGGATATATTTTCTGGACCACAAGGTCTGGCAACGGTCAATAAATGATTTCAATTGGGCACTAACTCCTCCAAAATAAATTGGAGAGGCAAACACTATATAATCTGCTTCCAATAATTTGTTATACATCGATTGCATATCGTCATCGATTATACATTGACCGTTCTTCTGGCAGGAACCACAGGATGTACATGGCGATATTTTAAATTTATTGAGAAGTAATAATTCAGTCTCATGGCCGCTGGCTCTGGCACCTCGTAAAAACTCTTTTAAAAGCAGTTCGGTGTTTCCGTCCCTCCTGGGACTGCCGGATATTCCCAGTACCTTACCAATTCTTGTCATTTACAGTTCCTGTTTGGGTTTTGACATTACCCGTGCAAATCAACATCTGCATTCATTGTGTGCAGTTTAGTTTTTATACATTGTTTATAGTAATGAGGATAACGCATGCACCGTGGTAAGGTACATGCGTTATCATACATAAATTAACCTCCGGCCGCTCTCATAAAATCCGGCCAGTCCGGCCATGGTTCTCGAGCAACCGAATGGCAGGCAAAACAGGCCTTTTGCAACATTTCATCCAGACTTTTATAGGTTTCCACGATATTCTTCTTTCCGGCAGTTTCAGCAATATTATTTGAGGAATCGATAGTAAGTTTCAGGTATTTTTCAAATTCAGCCTTCATTTCCGCGGTAGCTTTTGCATCACCACCCGTTTCCTGGTGCCACTCTCCGGCTTCTCCTTCCGGCGAAAAGAACATCTCCATAACGATTTCACTGTTTTCAGCAACCGCATTGGCCTCTCTGGCAACTGCATGGAAATCACCAACCATTAACGCATTCAGTATCTTGGAAGTATGCTCACTGATTAATCACATCACAGCGCGTGTAGGTGAGGATTTACTTATATGGTGAGTCCCAGTATCTTGTCCAAACACCTTACTATCATTCCAACCGTAAGTGATTACTCCGGTGGTTACAACAAACGCACAAAAAGCAGCTATAAAGACTTGAGTGATATTTCTCATTCAGAACTTCCCCTTTCTATAATATGTACACAAAAGATTATAAATTACTAATATTTGAATTAATTGTTTTGGTTGTCTCGCACAGAGCTCCTTTCAGATTCTGGTTGAAAAGATAATATGTATACAGATGTGTTTATTAGTGATTTACAGATTTCCCCTTTGAATTGACATGCCGGTAGATAATGCTCCACACATAAGCATTGAGTCCCGGCAACCCCCCCCCCTCATACTCGGCATTAAGGGTTTTATCCTCCTCTATTTTGCTTAAATTTCCTCTTCTGATTATGCTTTTATAGTGCAATATTTTTACTCTTCTCCCTTCTTATTTAAACAAATTATTCTTTCTAATAGGTTCCCACATATAGTCATTCTTAATAAACTCAGGGTCGTTAATATTCAATATTTATGTCTTGTCTAAAATAATCTTTAATACTTTCCCGAATATGCTAAAATGATTCCTTCTTTAACACTCTGGTAAAATTAAAATATAAATTGAGCGTTTTTGCCCGCCCGTACCGAACAGTACGTTCGGGCGGGTAGCCGCAACCTTGAGGTTGCGTAACTTACGTGGACACATCAAATAATGAAAAACGCAGGCTAAAGCCAGCGGCTACAATGGCATGTAATATAAAATCGCTCAATTTATGTAAAAGGAAGGTGTATATATGGCTGGTTTCCTGGATAAGTTTAGAAGCAATGTGGTTTCATCTGTATGGAAGGACAAAAGAGATGAGCCGAAGGTGAAGGATATTGACGACAAGATCGCCCTCGGTGTATTGCTGTGGGTTGTGGCAGAGGCAGATGATAAGTTTCTGGCTAAAGAGGATGAGAAGATCAGGGAAATCCTTACTACTTCACACAGTAAGATATCAGAGGAAGATATAGAGACTGTCCTCGCCTCCATCAAGGAAGCGGCAAAGGAGAGGATAGACCTGCACCGTTTTACACGTGAGGTAAGCAAGGACCTCTCTTATGAGATGAGAAAATCGATTATCGAAACCCTTTTTCATGTCGCCTGCTGTGATGAAGAACTGGACCACAATGAAATGGAAACGATCAGAAAGATATCAGGCCTCTTCCATTTATCACACAAAGATTTTATCAATGCCAAGAGAACGGCCAAGAAAGAATTTGGACTGGATACAGTTGAGTAAAAAAAATACAAATTGTTAACTCGCCAAACAGCCATTCGGGCAGGCTGCCTCTATTTTTTTCACTCTGCACCAGTGAGCGGGAAGCCAAAGAAATAATCTCACGCAAAGCCGCAAAGATCACCAAGTTTGTAGGGTGGATTAAGTGAAGCCACGCTCAGCGAGGTGAAGCGAATCCACCTTTATTTTTACGGCATTAACATCTTTAAAAACGACATGAAGAAATATATAAATATTCTCAGAATGCAAAACCGGCGTAATATAATTAAAATATTAATTATAGTTGGCGCTGTTTTTCTGCCGGAAACAGGGTACTCTGAATTTATTATGGACGAAGAGACCAAATGTCGGAATTATTGCTGCACTATGTTTATAAAGGCAATTGGTGTTGTAATAAAACATGAGGGGAAAGAGGAAAAGAGAATACTGCATTCCAGAACCTGTGAGTTATTAGAAAATTTTGATTCTCATGATTATATGTTCTGTTCTGATCTCGAACTGGCATTTAGTAAAGGGTTTGTAAAATGTGAAAGCTGCAACTTGAAGTTTGTGGACAATGATCCCTGTACGGCAAAGTGTTGTAAATACTACGGCTGGATAATTGAACCGATTACGGGCATCCTGCATAGAAAGGACTGTCATTTCCTGAGGATAGTGAAGCTGAGGATGTATCATGACCTTGCATTTATTTGTTCCAGTCACAATACCGAGGAAGAACTTGTGGACAGGGCTCTTGTAGAGAGAAAGGCTAATTACAGGGTATGTAATTCCTGCTTTAGAGATATTATTCCCAAGAGGTACAAGCTGGAGCCAAGTATGTTAAGGTATTATGAAAGCGGTGAAATTGAGTACAGTTTAGAAGAATTGGAATTATGTTTAACAACCATGTTCATATAACAGTTATTTTGTGCAGGGTTAAGCCCGGCTTTGCCGGTACTGTTCAAAACATTTTATTAAACTCCTGGATGTGTTAGAATATTTTTGACTAATAGAAAAAATCGCGATGACAACTCAGAAATTTTTCAACACGTGCCCCAGGGACTGTTACGATACCTGTGCCATGATCACAACGGTTGAGGATGGGAAGGCTATTAAACTTCGGGGCAACCCAAAACACCCTATAACGCAGGGTTTCCTCTGCTGGAAGATACAGAATGGATTAAAGTTCGTATATTCACCCGAACGACTGAAGCGTCCACTGAAGAGGGTTGGAAAAAAAGGAACGGACAGTTTTCGGGAGATTACGTGGGAAGAGGCTTATAGAGAGATTGCTCACCAGATGGAGGACGTACAGACTAAACATGGGGCGAGTGCAATCCTTCCATTCCACTATTACGGCCACATGGGGCTTCTGAACAAACAATTATCACAGCGAATTTTCACTACCCTGGGAACCAGTAACTGTTCACCCACAGTATGTTCAAATGCCGGACGAACTGCCCTGCAGTATGTATACGGTGGATTCTGGGGGATTGATCCTGAAGAAATTCTGTCCTCCAAGCTCATCATTTTCTGGGGACTGAACGGACCATGGAGCAACCTGCACGGCTACAATATGGTAAAAAATGCGGTACGAAACGGGGCAAAGTTCTACGTCATCGATCCTTTGAAGACCGGCCGGCTTGGCAAGCACCTTGCCATCAAACCAAATACCGACGGTGTCCTTGCGCTTGGTATCGCAAATTATCTGATAACAAATAATCTATATGATAAAGAACATGTAGAGAAGCATACACACGGTTTTGAGCAGTTCAGGGAAGTAGCAAAGGGTTTTAACCTTGAAAGAGTTTCAAGGATAACAAACTTATCAGTTGAAGATATCAGAGAATTGGCCGAGGACCTGTATCGCATAAGGCCGAACTTCATACATCTGGGATTCGGTATTCAGAAACACCTTTACGGTGGCGAGGCCGTCAGGACTATTGCGCTCCTGCCTCCTCTGGTGGGCGGGTTCAGGGTGCATTACAGCAATACTAACAGAGAGATAGACCTGGGATTTCTTCAAGGTAAACATCTTGTAAATCAAGCTCCTTCGGAAAATCAAAAGATGCACAACATGGCACAGCTTGGACGCATACTGGAGGACGGAGAGGTGAAATTTCTTTTTGTTTTCAACACCAATCCTCTGGTCAATCTGCCCAATCAGCAGCTTGTTAAAAAGGGAATGGAGAGTAAGGATGTTTTTACTGTTGTGCATGACCTCTTTTTAAATGATACGTGCAGTTATGCGGACATCGTCCTGCCAGCCCCGAGTTTCCTGGAATCATTTGATATCCATGTATGTTATTACCACAATCACATGTCCATAAACCAGAAGGCAATTGAGCCTCTCTACGAAGCAAAACCCAACTATCAGGTATTCAGAGAACTTTCTGAGGTACTTGGCCTGAACTCTAGAGAGTTATTTCCACCTGAGCGTGAAGTAGCGGAAGAATTTTTGAACAGAAGCAAGGCAGTGGATTTCACGCTGAAAGACCTGGAACAGGAAGGTTTCTGTAAGATGAAACCAAGACCGCAGGATGAATACCTCACTCCTTCCGGTAGGATTGAAATGTATTCTCAACTGGCGGAAAAGGCTAGCCTTCCACCATTGCCCGGTTATTATGAAGAGGAGAAAAGCGAATACCCTTTCCAGTTCTTAACGGTTAATCATAAACAGATAACACGTTCTCAATTTCACAACGTATGGAAGGAAGAGATAGAACCGATCGTCCTGATTAACGAAGAAGATGCAAAAGAGAAAGATATAGAGGAAGGTGATTGGGTCAGGCTGAAAAATGACCAGGACACACTCAGGATGAAGGCTCGTCCAACTACAGATATAAAGCGGGGAGTTATATTAGCCTATGGAGGTTTGTGGTCGAAGCTATGTGATGGTAAAGGTGCAAACACCCTGATTCCGGATGTTGTCCAGGATTTTGGTGGAAACGCCACTTATAATTCCACCTACGTTGAAATTGAAAAATGTCAGGAGGGGCTGGTGTGAAGCTCATCTGACAGGTCTGAAGTTTTTCTTCTTTTTCCCCTGGCCATCTGTTCCAGTTCATTAAAGTGTTCGGGTTCCCCTATCACTGCCAGTTTGTCTCCCACACCTATTAAATTATTGTCAGGAGGGTTGAACAGTATCTTTCCATCCTTCTTTTTAAGAGCTACTATTAGAACCCCATTCCTCTCTATAATATCAGCATCTTTGATGGTTTTATTCGCTAATGTTGAGCCTGCTTCCACTATAACTTCCTCTATCTGGATCTCCATGTTTCCGGTTTTTGCCGTTAGCTCCAGGAAGTCTACAACGGTGGGCTTAAGTATGGTATGGGCTATCCTGAGACCTCCGATATGATATGGGGAGACAACCTTGTTGGCACCTGCTCTTTTCAACTTATAATCTGCGCCTTCTTCGTTTGCCCTTGCTATTATAAAGAGGTTCTGATTTAACCCCTTTGCGCTAAGTACAACGTAAAGATTCTGGGCATCTGAATCAAGGACCGATATCAGGCCCTTCGCTCTCTCTATGCCTACCCTCTTAAGAAGTTCATCTCTTGTAGCGTCTCCGTATACAATAATGACATCGTCGTCCACCTCGAGTTCCAGAGATTCTCTTTCTATGACAACAAAAGGAATTCCCTTTGCCATTAATTCATTGCAGATGACCTTGCCCATGCGGCCATAGCCGCAGACAATATAATGATTTTCTAACGAATCTAATACTTTTTTCAATTTTCTCCTCCCGAATACTTCCTGAATTTCACCTTCAAATATAGCCCTGACACCATTATTTACTGCATATGCAACCACTCCCAGGCCAAAAAATATAAGACCAATTGTAAATGCCTTTCCCTTTTCTGAAAGCGGTACTATTTCTTGAAACCCTACCGTAGAAAGGGTGATAACCGTCATGTACAGGGAATCAAATGGGTTCCACCCCTCAATAAAAGTGTAGCCTGCAGTGCCTGATGCTAAGACAACAGCGACAAGGATTAAAGGGAAAATAAACTTTTTTGATAAAAGTGTTTGCACTATTTTGCATTAAGGATGGAAAATTACTGAGTTATATCTTGTAACCAAAATGGCGGTAACGGCAGTTGAAGTTTGCAGACTTTGTTTCACATAAAATTACTATAATCCAAATCATAAGTCAAGAGCTTCTGTTTTCTGGTAGTGCCCTAATTTAGATTGTTTTTGGAATGAAAGAAAAGGTAGGTTTTGAGTTGATGATAAAAAATATGTATTACATTTATATTAAAGTATATTATGATACTGGAATCTCTACACTGTTATACTCATCTTTTGTAATGACTCCAACTGCATCAGTATAACCAGAAACCCTGTTTATGTTTGGAGGTCTTTTAGCAAAAGCTTTTAATATCAGCATATTAATTGAAACTAATCGTTTATCGCTAGTGGTAACGTCCGTTTCCACCATTATGTCAGCATCAAGTAATCTGGTCAATGCGTGTATATCTTTTAGTTGAAAACCAATTGGCTTTTGCTCTTCTATTGAAATATATAATGTTAAAAATTCATCAATTCTTTTTCCTATTATATCAACATCCATAGTTTTAAAATGAATACAGTCTCCCTCTTTATTATACCACATTAGATGGTCATTTGGCTTAGAGCCAAACTCAGGACTCTTAATGTCGTTTTCTAATTGTTTTATAAATTCATCTTTTTCCATAATAATTCTCCATAACGATTTTCCCAATTTTCAGGGCTTAATGGATCGTCTCTATCAGCTTTCTCTGCTCTAAACTCAGATATACTTTTTCTTTCATTTAAAAATACTAAAAAAACATGGTTAGATGGAAATGGAATAATGACAATTTCATTCTTTTTAATGTACCTCTGCCAAGTTTGAGGCTGACCAACTATGCATAAATGACTATTTGTATCGCTATAAAGCCTATTGAGACCAGAAAATATACGATTAGGATTGTTTAATACTTCATGTACTGTAAAAAGTTTAAGAAATTCATTTGGTCGGTACTTTTGAAGGAAATTCCAAGTGTCAAATTCTACTCGTATTACTATTTCCGTATCGTCTATAGGCCATTTAATTTTAAATAAATGAGCATTTGTCAAAATCTAGTGTAATATAATGTTTTTAAGATGTATTTTGCTATTGGAAGTGTTGCCCCTGTGTGATCATTCTATTATACCCTCTTTTGAAAATAGTCAACAAAAATTTTTCTTAGAATTTAGGATGATAAAAATTCATTTTTTTTAACATTATGACGTATTTATCAACAAAACTATCAAAAAACTATCGATATGTAACGCCTTATTATTCTAAAAGAGCAAACCATGTTCCAAAGATATTTTAAATTAAGACACTACCTGTTTCCTTTTAACTTACCCGGGCATTATCCATTCAAGTCTGCAGCAATCTTATTTAAAGCGGAGCCTGCACGGAACCACTCTATCTGCTGTTCGGACATGGTATGTCTTGTTTCTATCTCCTCATCTGTACCGTCACTGTGCTTGATCGTTACACTGATATTTTTCCCCGGGGCCAGTTTGTCCAATTCCGTAATCGAAATCTTATCATCTTCACGAAACTTTTCATAGTCAGACGGATTAGTGAATGTCAGGGGGATGATTCCCTGTTTCTTTAAATTAGTTTCATGGATTCGGGCGAATGAACGAACGATAACTGCCACAGCCCCAAGGTATCTCGGAGACATGGCGGCATGCTCACGGGAAGATCCCTCCCCGTAGTTTTCATCACCCACAACCACCCATGAAACTCCGCGTTTCTTATAATCACGGGCAATATCAGAATAGTTTATACCTCTTTCGCCGGTGAACAGGTTTTTGCCTGTGCCTGCCGAACCATCAAATGCATTCACGGCACCAGAAAAAGTATTATCAGATATTCTGTCCAGATGCCCCCTGTACTTCAGCCAGTGACCAGCTGGAGAAATATGATCTGTTGTACATTTTCCTGATGCTTTCAGCAACAAAGGAACGTCGACATAATCATTACCATCCCATGGAGCAAACGGAGTCAACGCCTGAAGACGTTCTGATTCAGGATGAATAACAACCTCTACTCCCGATTTGTCTTCCAGTGGTGGTACATAGCCCTTACTATGGCCGGCAAATCCGGCAGATGGCAGTTCTTTCGCTGATGGTTCTGCCAGTGTTACATTCTCACCGGATGGTGTTTTTAATTTGTCTTTTAACGGGTTAAAGGAGAGGTGACCGGAAAAGGCAAGTGCCGTAACAATCTCTGGAGAGCCAATAAATGAAAGCGTCTCTACGTTGCCATCGTTACGCGCACGAAAATTTCTATTGTATGAGGTAAGGATGGTATTTCTCTCACCCTTTTTGATATCGGTTCGTTTCCACTGGCCTATGCACGGCCCGCATGCATTTGCCAGAACGGTTGCTCCGGCATCTGTCAGGGCCTTCATCTGTCCATCACGCTTAATGGTATCTTCAATCAGGTTTGAGCCCGGAGTCACCAGTAACGGGATTGCCAGCTTCAAGCCTTTGGCAACTGCATCCTTAGCCACGGCAGCCGCACGCCCCATGTCTTCGTATGAAGAGTTTGTACAGGAACCGATAAGGGCAAATTTGATGTTATCGGGATAATCCTCCCTGTCGACCTCATCATGGAAATCCGAAATAGAGCGTACCTTATCGGGAGTATGGGGTCCGCAGACCAGTGGTTCTAGTTCCGATAAATTGATTTCTATAATCGTATCATAATATTTTTCAGGTTCTGCATATACTTCGTCATCTGCTCTGAAGAATCCTGAGTATTCTTCTGCAAGGTCTGCTATGTTAGACCTGTCGGTTGTTCTCAGATAATTCGACATTCGTGAATCAAAAGGAAATGTTGAGGTTGTAGCGCCGTGTTCCGCACCCATATTACAAATAGTTGCTTTACCCGTGCATGAAATAGAATCAGCTCCGTCTCCAAAGTATTCAACTACAGAGCCTGTTCCTCCTTTAACCGTAAGCTCCTTCATTACCTTTAAGATGATATCCTTTGGAGATGCCCAACCGGATAATTTCCCGGTTAATTTTATACCGATAATACCCGGCCACTTCAGGCCGAACGGCAGTCCTACCATTACGTCTACTGCATCCGCTCCGCCTACACCGATTGCCAGCATACCCAGACCTCCTCCATTGGGAGTGTGTGAGTCTGTGCCGATAAGCAGGCCGCCGGGAAAAGCGTAATTCTCTAAAACAACCTGATGTATAATACCTGCTCCGGGGTTCCAGAAGCCCATACCGTATTTTTTAGCAGAGGATGACAAAAAATCGAAAACTTCCTTATTGGTTATCTTTGATGTCGGTAAATCATCTTCCACACCCTTATGCGCCAGAATCAGATGGTCGCAATGGACGGTGGTAGGTACCTGTACATTCTGAACACCTGAAGACATAAATTGCAGGATTGCCATTTGAGCTGTTGCATCCTGCATTGCAACCCTGTCCGGATAAAGGTCTACGTTAGATTCCTTGCGGGTATATGGTGTTATCTCCACCGGTTTCATATGAGAATAAAGAGTTTTCTCGGTAAGGGTCAAACCCCTTCCTAATACCTCCCTTGCTCTCCCGAGTTTTCCTTCTAAATTTTTATATAGTTTTTCGCATATCTCAATCATAATATTTTCCTACTTGTAATGCTCAATTCTACTATATATATTATGATAACATAGTCACATAAACAATAACACCATATAGTTATTGTCTGGAAAAGTTTTTGTGGAGCAGTTGGAAGGGACTGATTTATGCAGATCGGACAATATGAGCTACATTCGATTGAGACCGGGAGGTTTGCCCTTGATGGCGGCGCAATGTTTGGTATTGTGCCAAAAACATTATGGAACAAGCTTAATCCTGCGGATGATGAAAACAGGATAGAGATGGCCCTCAGATCATTACTGATCATGGATGATAAACACAAAATCCTTGTTGATACCGGTATCGGTACTAAATTTTCCGAAAAATATAAGGAAATCTATAAGATCGATCAAAGCATATATAACCTTCCTTCATCTCTGGAAAAATACAATCTGGAAACAAAGGACATAACTGACGTAATCCTGACACACCTGCATCTGGATCATGCCGGAGGCGTCACCTATAAAGAAGGCAACAAGCATAAGCTTACGTTTCCAAATGCAGCGCATTATGTCCAGAAAAGACATCACGAGTGGGCGCTGAAGCCGAGTAAAAAAGACGAAGGTAGTTTTATCAGGGAAGACTTTAAATCTATAGAAGATGAAGGAAAGCTTCGACTTGTGGATGGATACGCCAATATATTACCAGACATTGACGTCATCATTTCAGACGGCCATACTATAGGACTGCAACTCGTAAAAATATCAGATGGTATAAACACACTTATTTACTGTAGCGATTTAATATCTTTTACGTCTCACATCAGGATACCGTATATACCGAGCTATGACATTGATCCATTAACGACAATAGAAGAAAAAGAGAAGCTACTGACAAGAGCCTGTAATGGCGATTGGATCCTGTTCTTTGAACACGACCCGATAACAGAAGCCGTTAAGGTGGAAAAGACAGAGAAGGGGTATGCAATAAAGGAAACGATATCTTTATAGATTTAGCGTACTGCGGGTGGATTTCGCTTGCCAACTGTAGCGGAATGGCTTTAGCCTTCCACAAATTAATTATTGCATTCGGTGACTTTTTATGTATCCATTATGGTGTCGGGTAAGCAATCAAAGTTTGAAGTGCCTTAAGTGAACTAAAGTGTCTAAAGTAAAAAAATATATTCCCACCTATCTGTGTGCTACGCACAGACAGGTAACTTTAGCTCACTTCAAACTTTAAGCACTTTTAACTTTTCAAGTGTTTGTAGGGCGGGTTTCTTGTTCACCGATAATTCTATGTCTTTGAAATTCCTACATAAAAGAACGAGGTTATTACTTTGAAACTAAAAGGTAAGGTTGTAATCGTAACGGGAGCAAGCAGTGATAGAGGGAGTGCAATTGCTGAACTTCTGGCATATGAAGGTGCATCGGTAACTATCAACTATTTAAAAAGTAAGAAAAATGCGGAGTCAGTCTTGAAAAGGATAGAAAACAGTGGCGGGAAGGCTATGACATGGCAGGCTGATGTGACCTCAAAGTCAAATGTAAATAAAATGGTTAAGGAAACCGTCAAGAAATTCGGCCGTATAGACATCCTTGTGAACAATGCACATAGCACTATAAAGAGAAAATCCTTTGAAGGAACTAAATGGAATGAATACGAGGAAGAGTTGAACGGCACAATAAAAGGGGTATTCAATTGCTCTCAAACCGTTATTGGTGAGATGAAAAAAAATAAGTGGGGAAGGATCATAAACATAATGGATAATATAGTTAATGACCCGGTAAAAGGATATATTAGTTACATGACTGCTCAATCAGCATTGGTGGGGTTTACAAGAAGTCTTGCAATTGACCTTGGAAGTTTTGGAATAACCGTTAACTTAATAAACGCTGGTTTCACGTTAGCAAAGAAAACACCTCACGCACCTCCTCGTGTGCAGAAGGCAATCGCTGAACAGACGCCACTTAAACGTCTTGCCTTGCCCGTAGACATCGCTAAAGCCGTCCTCTTTTACGCCTCCGACTGGTCTGACTTTGTGACAGGTAACTGTTTGACAGTCGACGGCGGCAAGACAATGAGTTGATACGACCGTCGGTATTATTCAGGCAATTAATTTTTAAATCAGATTTACCGATGGATAACGTTTGATATGTGAAACTTGGGGTAATAATAGGGGATTATTCTTATTAACCGCTAATTACTGATCATCAAGAACCCTTTTTTATCGGTCGCTTATCCATCTCTGGTAATACCTTCTTATTTGGGTATTTATAAAATAATTACAAAATATACTTGACAATATTACATGCTTCCATTATATAAAGGCATGCTTCCAAGTCCAAAAGGAAGCATATTTATAAAAAGGAGGTTATTATGGAATCATACGAATATGTTTTTACTGCCCTCAGGGGACGTCAAGCGGGGAGAGAGTATTATGTAGCAATGTGCCCTATGAAATTAGTCCCCAAGATATTTCTCTTTCAAGAAGAAGAAATCCCAGCTGAGTTGCGTTCGCAAAGGACTTTAAATAAATCCAGAATTCCAGAGATAACTAAGTATATTCTAAATAATCAAACAGATTATATTTTTTCTTCGATTACAGCATCAGTTGATGGTGAAGTCAGGTTTGAGCAAATTTCCTTAAATGGCAAGAAGATTGAAGATGTAGGGAAATTAAGGATAACAATGGACTCCCGTTTTATTATAAATGATGGACAGCATAGAAGGGCTGCAATAGAGCAAGCCCTGGCTGAATGTCCAGAATTAGGAGATGAAACAATTTCAGTGGTTTTTTTTATTGATGTTGGTTTAAAAAATACTCAGCAGATGTTTGCAGATCTCAATAAGCATTCTGTCAGGTCAACACGCTCACTTTGTATTCTCTACGATCACCGTGACCCTTTATCAGCCCTCGCAAGAACCCTGATAGAAAAGGTTAGTATATTTCGCTATTTAACTGAAATCGAAAAAACAAATATTTCAAATCGTTCAACAAAGCTTTTTACACTAAGCAGTATATTTCAAGGAACCATATGTTTATTAAGAAAGCCACAGAATTCAAAGAAAGTATCCAAGAAAGAAGAATCTCTTGCCATTAGCTTCTGGGAAAATGTTTGCAATAATATGAAAGATTGGCAATTGGCAGCCGAAAAATCTGTAAGCACTCACGAGCTAAGACAAGACTATATCCATTCACATGCTCTTGCTATGCATGCTATTGGACGTTTAGGAGCATCCCTACTTTCCACGACAAACAAAGATTATAAAAAGGAACTCAAAAAGCTCAAAAAAATAGATTGGGCCAGGAAGAATAAAGCCTTATGGGAAGGAAGAGCTATGATAGCTGGTAAGATTAGCAAGTCTCATAATTCTGTAATATTAACTACTAATTATCTGAAAAACACTTTTAGGCTTAAATTGACTCCTGAAGAAAAGAAAGTGGAACAAGAATATCTGGCAAAGGCGTAAAAACATACCATGGACTTAAACAAGATAGAAGAAATAAAAAAGCATATTAAAAAAGTTTATTCTACATATGCTCGTCCTTTTGTTGTTGGGTTTTCAGGAGGCAAGGATTCAACTGCCACATTACAAATGGTATGGGAAGCTATTAGCGAAATACCAAAAAAAGAGAGAACTAATGATATATATGTTATCTGTACTGATACTCTGGTTGAAACACCGTATATTATTACTTACATAAATGATACTCTGGAAAAAATTAGTAAATCTGCCAAATCACAGAAGCTCCCCATCAGTGTCCATAAATTAACTCCACTTTTAGAAAAGAGTTTCTGGGTAAATCTTATCGGTAAAGGATATCCTGCACCTTCGCAACAGTTCAGATGGTGTACAGAAAGATTAAAAATTAATCCGGCAAATCGTTTTATAGCAGAGCAGGTTTCTAAATCTAAGGAAGTTACTGTTGTTTTAGGTGCACGTAGTGCAGAAAGTACTTCTCGCCAACAAGTCCTAAACAAGAAAAAACGTGATGCATTAGGATTATCAAAACATCAAACCTTGCCTGAAGCATATGTATACACACCAATTGAAAAACTTACCACAGATGAAGTATGGACATATTTATTAAGTAATAAGTGCGCCTGGGGTGGAAACAATCGAGACTTAGCAGCTATTTATCAGAATGCAGATGATGGAGAATGTCCAATGGTAGTTGATAAGTCAACACCTTCCTGTGGTAATAGTCGTTTCGGATGCTGGGTTTGCACTCTTGTCGAGAAAGATACAACCATGCAAAATCTAATTGATAGTGGTGAAGAGTGGATGACTCCACTTTTTGAGTTTAGAGAGATGTTAAGTGAAACCCAAACCCCATCTAAAAAACCAACTTATAGAAACCATAAACGTCGTGATGGACAGGCTGGTATAGTGAAAGATGGTACCAGACTTTCTTATGGACCATATAAATTAAAGTGGAGAAAAACATTTCTAAGGAATTTGCTGTCTGCCCAAAAACAGATCCAGGATGAGAAACCCGAGATTAGATTCTCAGCCATATCAATTGATGAGCTTGAAATAATTAGACAAATCTGGCGTAAAGAAGAACATGATTGGCAGGATTCGGTGCCTGCAATCTATAAGGAAGTTTACGGTGAAGATTATCCAAGAACCACTGAAGATGGAGTTGTTTTTACTAATGACGATCATCAGTTGCTCGAAAAACATTGTGAGAATGAAATGCAGTTAGATCTAATAGCAAGGTTAATTGATTTAGAGAGAAGCATGGAAGGTATGACACGTCGAGCCGGCATTATCAATAAGATTAACAGAATCTTTAACGAAGAATGGCGACCAGAGAAAGAAATTCAAGAAGAGTTGAAAATCCAGGAAATAAATAAATGATTATAAATAAAATTACAATAGACAACTATGGTGTTTTCTGTGGTCGTCACGAATTTGTGCTTCATTCAGATAAGCCGACTAAAAAACATAAACCAATTATCCTATTTGGCGGGATGAATGGTGCTGGTAAGACTACTTTGTTTAATGCAATTAAATTATGTCTATATGGGGATGAGATTCCTGGCCAAAGAATGAATGGAAACTATAAAGCTTTTTTAAAAGGCAAAATCCACCAGTCAAGAAATTTACTTATACAGCCAAATTATGCGTCTGTTGAAGTAGAGTTTCAATATTCCAAGAATGGAAGACTAAACACTTTTATAGTTGAAAGGCAATGGGAGGAAAACCAGGGTAAAATCATAGAGAATCTTAATGTAAAGCAAGACGGTGAGAACCTGGATGAGGTTGAGAAAGAGAGCTGGCAGGAGTTTATAAAAGAACTTATTCCAGTAGGCCTATCTCAACTCTTCTTCTTCGACGGTGAGAAAATCCAGAAGATGATGTCTGACGATAGTAACGAAGAGTTCAAAAAGTCAATTAAGGCCATGTTGGGACTGGATCTAGTGGAAAGATTAAAGGCTGACTTGAAAATATACAGGACTAAATATTTGAAAGAAAAGTCCTCAAAACCACTGGAACTGGAACTGGAAGAGTTAGAAAGCAAATTAAGTCTAATAAAGGCAAATAAGAGAAAATTAGAGGATCAAAAATCAACGTTAACTAACAATGTAAAAAAAACAGAAAACATAATAATGGATTATAACGACAAGATTGCCAGCCAGGGTGGCAATTACCTGGAAAACAGAGAAGCCTTGATTTCTAAGAAGTCATCTCTTGAAAACGAGATTGAGATAGTAAAAGAAAACCTCAGAGAACTATGTTCCGGCTTATTACCTGTATCACTAGCGCCATCGCTTGCGAAGAGATTAAGAGAACAAATAATAAAGGAAAGTGAATTTGAAGATAATAAAATAGCATCAAAACTATTATCCAAGAAAAGTCGTATGTTCTTAAAGAAAATAAATAGTAAAGGCTTTTTGGATGACGTACTGGATCTAAAGAGTGGAGATTTAAAGAAGATAAGAAAACACTTTGAAGAAGAAGTTAAAACCCATTTTGATGAGAAAGGCAATCAGGACAAGACTAAAATACTACACGGTTTGTCTCAACAGCAAGCCTCAATTACTTCTCACAATATTGATAGTGCATTAAATGATGTTCCAAATAAAATTAAGGATTTAACCAAGGAATACGAAAGAAAGTTTCGCAAATTACAAAAAATTCAGGTTGACTTGCAGCGAGTACCTGATGAGGAATTGCTGAGACCAATGCACGAGAAACTCAATGAGTTATATAAAGAGTCGGGTGGTTTGGAAAGTGAGATGAAAGGTCTTGATGAGAAGCTGGGCCAACTTATTAATGATCAAAATGAGATTGAAAGAAAAATAGAACAAGTAGATTCTAAACTGGAAGAAAACAGTAAAACCGATAAGAAGCTTATGCTCGTTAAGAAGACAGAAAAGGTGATTGATTCTTATTATATGGAGCTTGCCAAACTAAAAAGTCTTAACCTGACAAATGAGTTTACAAATATCTTTAACAACCTTCATAGAAAAAAAGATATGATTCATAGGATCGAAATTAATCAAGAGACTTTTGATGTCAGTTTATACGATATAAATAATAAAGTTATTGATAAAAATAAGCTATCTTCAGGAGAGATGGAGATTTTTGCAATGTCAATGGTTTGGGGTTTGGCAAAGATTTCAGGGCAAAACCTTCCTTTTATTATCGATACACCTCTCGGGCGTTTAGACTCACACCACAGGGACAATATTCTGAAAATCTTCTTCCCTAATGCTTCACATCAAATGTTGATCTTCTCTACTGATACGGAAGTCGATAGGAAAAACTTCGACACCCTTAAACCCTTTATTTCTACCGCATATCATCTGGAACACAGTGACAGCGATAAAAGTACCAGGGCCAAGAAAGGATATTTCTGGAACTAGGTAATATGGAATTTAAACGTATAAAACTATCTCCGGAATCAACTAACAAGCTAAGGACGTTTAAGGCAAGAACTGGTTTGACGCCTAACATATCCTGCAGGTTAGCCCTGGCTTTATCAATTAATGAACAAAACAAGCTATCATTAGAGCTATATAGTGATGATACTGGTCAGGAAATAAACTGTTATACATTTCTGGGAGATCAAGAACTGATGCTTCTATCCCTTTATACTCAATGGTGCTATGAGAACAATGTAGCAAAGAAAAACTATTACGAGTATCTGCTTGCCCACATTAACCGGGGAGTAGAAATGTTAACAAATCGAGTAAAAGGGCTTGATGGCCTTCTTGAGCTTCTAAAGAATAATTAATCTGCCATGGCCAAACCTATATACCTTGACCATAATGCTACAACTCCTTTAGACAAGAGAGTCCTAGAAAAGATGATCCCATATTTTTCTGAAGTCTATGGGAATGCCTCAAGCATTGACCATCTTCATGGTCATCACGCCAAACAAGCTGTCCAAAAAGCACGTGAAGATATTGCGAAGATCCTGGGATGTCGAAAGAATAGTGAAATCATAATTACGAGTGGAGCCACGGAATCCAACAACCTGGCTTTGATTGGTACATTTCGTAAATATAAAGGAAAAGGTAGACATATTATTTCGTCTGCCATAGAACATCCATGTGTACTTGACACCCTGGAGTTTCTAAAAGCAGAAGGGGCAGAAGTTACATTGTTACCGGTAGACAAATATGGATTTATCAGTATTAATGATCTAGAGGATTCTATTAGAGATGATACAATTCTGATTTCAGTAATGTTTGCGAATAATGAGATCGGGATTATAGAACCAATTAAGGAAATCGGGCAAATTGCAAAATCACGAAATATATTATTCCGTACGGATGCCGCTCAAGCAGTCGGCCATGAGAGAGAAATGAGAACAGGCACACTAAACATTCCTGCAACTGTAGGTTTTGGCAAGTCTGCGGAAGTAACAAGAAAACAAATGGAAACTCAAAATATAAATTAAGTATTTAATAAAACATTTTTACGGTGCCACTTTAAATTTTCTCTATCAGGCCAATATTGTTGATCCATTAGTAACATCATTCTTTTACCTTTATATTTAATAATGCCATAATCACTCTCTGAATTTTCTGTAAAACAATTAGAAACGATAACCTTGTATTCAGCATCAATGCTTATCAATCCTCGATCAAAAGCTCTATGTAGATTAGGGCATAATGAAATCCCATTTTTGATTGTATCGTCATGAGAAACACTAAAAGGAACAATGTGGCAGGCATCAATCATTGATATGTTTGCTAAAGCAGAGATGTTCAACTCTGAAATACAACACGTATAACTATAAATTCGAGGAACAACTTTTTTAAAAATATCACTTCTAATAAATATGTCTTCATCATCTAGATTTTCAAATTCCTGTTTATATCGTATAGCAGATTCTTTAAGAATTTTATTTTCTATAGATTCGATATATCTCTTATAACCCTTTCCATAATTACTTATGAAATTAATTTTTGTTTCCGGGAAATAAGTATTTAATATTACAAATCTTAAAATATTTCTAGAATCTTCATTAGCTAGCAATTCAAACAAATCTTCATTAATTTCTGCATAATCGACTACTTGATTCAAATTTTTAAACCCTCTCATAGCGGAAGATATATTAAGAGCATTTTCGAAGCCGACTTTTGGTTTTAGAGTCCAAAACTTATCACTTCTTAGATGATAGAATGGGAGAGCAAAACTAATATTATGGTTTGTTTTAACTAATAAGCTCCAATTTTTCTTAAAACTGGCTACAATTTCTGATGTAATGAAGACTTTATTTGAAAAAATATTTTTGTTTTCGATATTTTCAATAATTGTCAAGAGCAAAATAGGTTTATGAGGGGCAATACCAAGTGATCTATCTACTCTTAAATTCTGAAATCTTTTAATAAACGTTTGTAGATTGTGATCCAATGTATTCACGAAACCAGGTTTACTATATTAACTGTTGTTGATACTGTAAAAACAAAGTGATGGAGCCGTTAAAAACTTCAGAATCTCTTCTGAAAATCTGGCGAATCAGTATCACAAGCCTCGTAAGAAAAGTCATACAGGCCATAATTTTTATTTAATCCCAACATTTCCCTTTTTCAGGAATCACATACCTTATTCCACCTCTTGGATCTGGAACATCATTGTGATAACGAGGAATTACATGAAAATGAAGTTGTTCTATGGTTTGTCCAGCAGCCTCTCCATCATTAATTCCGATATTAAATCCATCAGGTTTTGATTCAAGGGTTTTTTCTAGATATTGAACTGTCCAATCAATCAACTCAATCAAATCAAATTTCTCTTGCTTTGTTAATTCAGAGAATCTGGTAACTGGACGTTTTGCAATGATAAGTATATGTCCTGGAGAAACAGGGTATTTGTCATAGACAACCAAAAAAAGGTCGTCTTCTTTAATAATTTGATCCGGTTCTATTCTTCCAAATGTTTTAATTTTCTTCTTATACTCCTTTAATCATCATCAATCAACAATTATTACAGGATTGCAAGGTGTACGGGCGACATGCCCACAATTGCAAATGTATGTGAAAAAGCTTACTCGCATAAACAAGTAAAACTATCTTTTTGTAGATATTAAGAATGTGGTAAAAGTGATAGATTTAACCACGAAAGACACGAAAAATCACGAAAAAAACAGAAAAGGCGGGTTTCACACAAAGCCGCTAAGATCGCAGAGAAAGATTAAAAGTATGGGTAAAAAACGAAAGGCAAAAGAAGAAAAGAGGTATTTAACCTTGATAATATTTTACAGTAGACTTATTCAATAATATATAATATATTTTAATTCGGTTAATTATTAGAAAGGAGGCTTACAATGCATTCACTCAAATATGTCCATTGGCAAGATAGTGAGTTTTTTTTAGGTCACTTTGTTGATTATCCCGATTATTTAACTCAAGGCAAATCTTTAGAAGAATTAAAAAAAAATCTCGAAAGTTTGTATAATGATCTGATCAGCAAAGAAATACCTTACATAAAAAAGGTTGATGAACTCAAAATAGCTTAATGAAGAGAAAAGACCTAATCAAAACTATTGAAGGTCTTGGTTGTCATTTGGTAAGGCATGGTGGTAAACATGATTGGTATACAAATTCCAAAACAAAGACTTCTCAACCAGTGCCCAGGCACAAAGAAATCAATGAAAACTTGGCTAAGCATATAATAAAAAAGCTTAGTAATTCATGAAAACTTTATAATATACATAATTTCACTTGCCGAAAACCTCTTTTTTTGCCTTCCATAGACTCAACCTTCTTCTGTAATGCCTTGTGAGTTAAAGTCATTTCTCTGAGTTTAGTGTAAATGTCCTCATGATCTGGATATTGGCATGGACGGCTCTTGGATAGCATGGCTACACCCTGTTCAGTAAAAGCATATGGGGGGTAGCGTAATCCCATTTTATCAGTAGAATTGGAGGTGACAAATTGGCATCTCCAAATTCCTAACTCTTCTTTTGATAGCTAAACATGAAATCCTCTGGAAAACGATCTATATTTCTTCTTACCGCTTGGTTCAATACCCTTGTTTCAACTCCATAAAGACTGGCCAAATCTCTATCAATCATTACTTTATGTCCTCTAATCATAAAAATCTTTTGCTCGACAATTTCAATTGGAATTATTTGTTTCTTTTATTTTGATCATTTGGTATTGCCCGTCCGAACGGATTCATCCGGGCGGGTGATTTATTTGGGATTTGCCATTTGGGCCCACCCTGGTGCGGTCTGGGCCAGGGACTTGAGATTTATAAAATCTATTTATTGGTGGTTATTATAAAAAAGTGGGGTTGTTTTGCAAGACAAAAGACATTGGACACGAATTTCACAGATTGACACTAAAAGAGAAAAACGAAGGAGAGTTATGAAGTGCTTAAGATATTTCTGTTTTTTTTGTTAACTATCCAAACGGTCGGGGGCTATAATACCTGAAAGTTTCAAGTGGAAAGTGCCTGAAGTTAAAAATTAAACACCTTTATAATTTGCTATCATTTGTTACATAAACATGACCAACCTCTCTTTCAAGAGGATTCCAATTCTGATATTTTTTCAGGTAATTTTATTTAAAGGAAGCATCGTGTGAATTTGATCCAATTCCTAAAACAGTTTGTTTTACATACAACTAAGACGGGGGCAGTTGCGCCTAGTTCCAAAGGTCTTGCAGATTTAATCACAGATACTGCCGGTTTACATAGCGCCTCTGCTGTAATACAGTTTGGAACGGGGACAGGTGTTTTTACAGAGAAAATCATTCAAAAGATTCCTGATGAGACCAGATTTTTTGCATTAGAGATTAATCCTGATTTTGTTAAGGCTACCAGAAAAAGATGTCCGGTAGCAGTAGTTTATCATGATTCCGCAGCAAATGCGAAAAAGTACCTTGGCGAACTTGGTATCAGCGAGTGTGATTGTATAATATGCGGCCTTCCCTGGGCTGCATTCAGTGAGGAATTACAAAATGAGTTACTCGATACGATTATTGATATTCTGAGGCCGGGAGGAAAGTTCCTGACCTTTGCCTATCTGCAGGGTTTGCTTATGCCTGCCGGTATGAGATTTAAGAAAAAATTATCCACAAGATTTAACAGTGTGACAAAAACAAAAACCGTATGGTTAAATTTCCCGCCGGCATTCGTTTACTGTGCAGAAAAGTAAAAAATAACTAAATACAACACATCGTATTGTGGTATTGATTTAAGAAACAGTTGTGTGTAAAATATTTTAAAGATATAGAATACACTTATTACTTGAATTCAAGCATTTTGCTATATTAATTGAGAACCAAATATTTAATACAATTCGATAACGCTTTATCGATGAGGGGGTATTGAATGCTGCAGAAATATATAAGATATTGTACGAAAAAGGTATTGGATGCGATTAACATCGGGACTATGGAACTGGTAAATATGAAGCGTAATGTATTTTCTTCAGAATTTATACTTCTTGGATTATTGGTACAGGATGATTCTTGCGTCTTGGCAATAATAGACCAGCTTAAGATGGATACAGAGGGGATTAAGCAGCGTCTAATGGATGGAATCTTTGCTTCCATAGACACTCAGGCTACAAACATTCCATCTACAGGTGGTATGCAACTGGTAATATCGAGTGAGGTTGAGAAGGTCTTTGAGATAGCTCTACAGGAATCAAAAAAGATGGGTGATAAGTTCATCAGTAC
Source organism: Candidatus Scalindua arabica (assembly GCA_018263435.1). Classification (GTDB taxonomy): domain Bacteria; phylum Planctomycetota; class Brocadiia; order Brocadiales; family Scalinduaceae; genus Scalindua; species Scalindua arabica. Next base: position 28,299 of record JAANXD010000076.1, read on the forward strand.
AGAAATACTGCTCATTGCCCTAATCAATCCACAGGCAGGAAAGACTGCTGAGATTCTAAACGGTGCAGGACTTGAATTAGAAAGAGTCAGAACTGCCGTGAAGGAAATAAGGGGTGATAGTAAGGTTGTAAATCAGGATGACGAAAGTAAACTGGATGTATTAAAGGAATATACTGTCGATCTGTTGGAGCTTGCCAGGAAGGGGGAGCTGGACCCTGTTATTGGAAGAGAAAAAGAGATAGAAAGGGTAATACAAATACTGTCGAGACGTAAAAAGAATAATCCTGTTTTGATAGGTGAGGCGGGAGTTGGAAAGACTGTGATTGTAGAGGGCCTTGCACAACAGATTGTTGCGGCAGATGTCCCACAATCCTTACTGTCAAAGAAGATACTTTCGCTTGATATGGCAGCCCTTATTGCAGGGGCTGGAGTGAGAGGAGAGTTTGAAGGCAGGCTTAAATCAATCAGGGATTCGATAATAGACGCCGGAGGCCGAATTATACTTTTTATAGACGAATTACATACCGTAGTAGGTGTTGGTGGCGGAGGCGGCGCAGGTGGTATGGGAGCGCCTGACATATTAAAGCCGGCGCTGGCGAGAGGCCAGCTGCAAATGATAGGAGCTACTACTTATGATGATTATCGCAAACATATAGAGACGGATAGAGCGCTTGCACGTCGATTCCAGACTGTATCAGTAAGCGAACCGGGGATAGATGAGACAAAATGTATCCTTGAGGGGCTTAAACTCTTTTACGAAAAACATCATAATATAGATTATACTCCCGAATCATTAGATGCGGCAGCACGTCTTTCTGATCGTTACATTACGGATAGGGCGCAGCCTGATAAGGCGATAGATCTTCTGGATGAAGCGGGATCGAAAAAACACCTGGAAATGCATTATACCCCCCCTGATATTAAAAGGTTAGAAAATGAAAAGAGGGCACATACTGCGCTGAAGATGGAGGCTTTTGAAAGGCAGGACTTTGAAGAAACAACGAAGCATCATGCAGAATTACAGGCAATTGAAGAACGCCTTGCAAGAGAAAAAGAGAAGTGGCAAAAAGAATTAAAGGAAAAAGATACCTCGGTAACACCTGAGGATATAGCCAGTATCGTATCAAATTGGACTGGTATACCGGCATCTAAGATGCTTGAAGCTGAGGCAGAGAAATTGGCAAACATGGAGGAGAAAATACACGAACGCATTGTGGCGCAGGAGGCCGCTGTAGTGGCAATAGCAAGCGCTATCAGGAGGAACAGGGCTGGGCTGAGGGAGGATACGAGGCCAATTGGGGCATTCCTCTTTCTTGGGCCGACTGGAGTAGGAAAAACAGAATTGGCAAAGACCCTTGCGGAGTTTCTCTTTGATGATGAAACCCGTATCGTCAGGCTGGATATGTCGGAATACATGGAGCGACACGAAGTAGCAAAGCTTATAGGGGCTCCTCCCGGTTACATAGGTTATGGAGAAGGGGGGCAACTTACTGAAAAGATAAAACGTATGCCTTATTCTGTGGTACTGCTTGATGAGATAGAGAAGGCCCATCCAGATGTCTTTAATATGCTTCTTCAAGTACTCGATGAAGGAAGGCTGACCGATGCTCAAGGCCACGTTATAAGCTTCAGAAATTCTATAATAATAGGAACATCAAATATAGGAAGTGAAAAGCTTGCCGAAAAACACGAGATAGGGTTTAAACCGAGTCCCGGCGTTATCGGCCATGAAGAGGCAAAGGAGATGGTATTATCCGAGGTCAAGAAATATTTTAAACCTGAGTTTTTGAACCGGCTGGATGATATGATCGTTTTTCACTCATTAACAAAGGAGCATATTTCACATATATTGGATATTCTTTTAAATAATCTTTTAGAGAGGTTGGAGGCGGAGGGTTTGTCTCTCGAAATCGGCCCTGAGATTAAAGAAAAACTGGCAACCGATGGATACGATCCAAAGTTTGGCGCACGCCCGCTAAAAAGAGCTATTGAACGTGAAATAGAAAACAGATTATCTTTGAGTATAGTAAACAGGCAGTTTCAATCAGGAGACAAGATCAAGGCAATTCTTCAAGATGGAGAGATAGCTTTTGAAAAAATTAATACGTGACAGGTATTAATATTAAAACAGGCCAATATTTAATTCTTTCTTACGAATTCGGCGCCTCGTTCTATAGCTAATTTATTAACTTCATAAAAGGGTTCTTTTCTTCCACTTAAGACGTTTTTGAGACATGAGAGAAAGAGTGGAATAGAAACGAGGTTTTTCACTTCATTGTACGCCCCAAGCATAACCATATTCGACGCAACGACATTTCCGATATCATTTGCTATTTTTGTAGCAGGAATTCTAAAGACATCTACGTTCATTTCGTTGTCTATTTTATCAATCATGGATGAGTTTAAAAAGAGCTTACTATCCGGTTTGAGAAAATTCTTAAACTTTATATAAGAGGGCAGGTTCATCATAATAAGTGCGTCTGCTTCTTCTATTACAGGGGAGAAGATTTCTTCTTCTGAAGCAGTTAAATGGTAATAAGCGGTACCTCCCCGCACTTCAGTTCCATACGAAGGAAAAAAGGTTACATTTTTTCCCTCGAGCATAAGGGCTTGTGCTATCAATCTGCCAAGAAGCATCATCCCCTGTCCACCCAAACCGGCTAAAATAACTTTTTCTAACATCTTAATGAACCTTTCTAATTCTGACTATCCCAATCTTTAAAAATACCCAGAGGAAAGGTCTTGGACATTTGTTCATCTATGAATTTTAAAGAATCAACAGAAGTCATACGCCAATACACCGGACATGGAGAAAGAATCTCTATCAAAGAAAACCCTTTTCCCTGTATTTGGGTCTGAAATCCTTTTTCTAATAATTGTTTTGTTTTTATTATGTTTTTTGGTGAAGTCATAGAGGTCCTTGCGACAAATCGGCTTCCTTCTATTACGGACAGGAGTTCGCAAACAGGCAGAGGATATCCATCGTTTTCTTCACTACGCCCGTGAGGTGTTGTCAATGTCTTTTGATTGGTCAAAGTAGTTGGAGCCATCTGTCCGTTTGTCATACCGTAAACTGCATTATTTACAAAGATTACGGTGATATTTTCGCCTCGATTGGCAGTATGAATTATTTCTGCCGTACCGATTGCCGCCAGATCTCCATCCCCCTGGTAAGAGAAAACAACTTTATCCGGATGAACACGCTTGATACCTGTCGCAACCGAGGGTGTACGGCCATGAGCTGCTTCACACATATCTATATCAAGATAGTTATATGCCAGGACAGCACACCCTACAGGGGCCAACCCGATGGTATTCCCCCTGATATCCATTTCATCAATAATCTCTGCAATTAATCTGTGGACAATACCATGCCCACATCCGGGGCAATAATGAGTTGGAGTATCAATTAATGTCTCTGGAGCCTTATATGTTGCTTCCATAATGTATAGAATATTTCCTGTTTATAATTAGTTAAATTTATAGATGGATGTTTTTTATTATGTGGTGCAAGTTACTTTTTCTTTAACAGAAACTATTTCTGAAATTTTCTTAAGGATTTCTTTGGGCGTCGGTATGCCTCCACCGGTTCTTCCGTAAAAATGCACCGGACATCGGCCGGAAACACTTAATCTTACGTCTTCCACCATTTGGCCTGCACTCATTTCTACTGTAAGTATAGCTTGTGCTCTTTCTGAAACTTTTTGTATAATGTCTGAAGGAAATGGCCATAATGTAATGGGCATTATTAATCCTACTTTTACATCTGAAGGTTGGTGTTTATTTAAAAATTCTTTACATATTCTGGCACATGTACCATAGGCAATAAGAACAATATCTGCATCTTCAATATTTGTTTCTTCGTAACGTACCTCTTCAGCCTTAATCTGACGATATTTTTTCTGCAGTTTTGCATTAAACTCCTCGAGTTCTCCTTTTACTGAATAAAAAGACTTAACTATGTTCCTTTCTCTTCCATCAGCACCAGTTACCGCCCAATCCTTCTTTGATAAAACGGGCTTATATTCTTTATTAAATACAACAGGTTCCATCATCTGGCCTAATTGGGCATCAGCCAGAATCATTACTGGATTTCTATAACAATCGGCCAAATCAAATGCATCGAAGACAAGATCAGCCATTTCCTGTACTGAACTTGGGGCAAGCACAATTGTGTGATAATCTCCATGTCCGCCGCCCTTAACAGCTTGAAAGTAGTCAGCCTGAGAAGGTGAAATGTCTCCCAAACCAGGACCCCCTCGTTGTATATTTACTATAACACAGGGCAGTTCACTTCCGGCCAAATAAGAAATACCTTCTTGTTTTAAACTAATGCCGGGGCTTGAGGATGATGTCATTGCCCTGGCACCCGCAGCGGCGCTTCCGTATACCATGTTTATAGCGGCAAGTTCACTTTCTACCTGGATGGATGTCCCGCCAACTTGAGGCATTCTGGTAGTCATATGCGTTAATATCTCGTTTTGCGGTGTAATAGGATATCCATAATAAAATCTACAACCAGCCTGTATTGCAGCTTCTGCACACGCTTCATTGCCGGTTAAAAGATATTTTTTGTTTTTTTCAGTTAACGTCATAAGTGGGCTGTCCCCTCCAGTTTAATTTTTCTCGCAAGACATCATAAAAAGTCCTTGTTTGTATGTCAATTAACTGCAACTTGTTTTCGGCTTTTTCAATAACGATTCTATCTCCAACCTTAACATCAAAGTATATCTGGCCATCCACGGTTAAGCCTACTCCTTTAGATTCAGAAATCTGTTCCATTTCAATCTTTGAATCTCCAGATACCACAAGCGGGCGGTTTGACAAAGTGTGTGGGCAAATCGGAGTTATGAGAAAAGCTTCCATATCAGGCGTAACGATAGGGCCACCGGCAGATAGAGAATGTGCGGTAGACCCTGACGGAGTGGATACGATCAGCCCGTCACTGCTGTAAGTGGTAACTGTTTTTTCATTTACATATAATTTAATTGAAATCAATCTTGATAAAGAAGTTCTGGAAATTACGGCATCGTTTAATCCAAGAGTTTCATTAATAACCTGTTTAGAACGAATTACCTTGCAAGTTAACAACATTCTTTGCGAGATAACGTATTCGCCGGCGAAAATTTTTTCCAGGGAATCACCGATTTCTCGTGTAGTAAGATCAGCCAGAAATCCAAATTTCCCTAAATGTACGCCGATTAAGGGAATTTGCTTGCCATTTAACCTTCTACTTGCTGACAGGATTGTACCGTCTCCACCAAAAACAAAGGCAAGATCGGCAGATACTTTTTCTAGTTCGTCTTCATCAGAAATATCAATTATTGAGAGATGCGATTTCTTGCGAAACAAGGGTTCAAGTTCTTTTATAGTTTCTCTTATTTTTTTTTTACTTTTATCACCCAGGATTATGATTTTCTTCATATCAAATTAGAGGTTTGTTTTTGCACATCCTTCTTTTTGATACTAACAGGTTCTGTCAAGTTCCAGGTGGAGATAAAGTTTTTGTATATACCTTCCGCATCCAGGTCGAGAGTTTTTAAAATAATATCACGAGAGCCTTGTACCGTGAATCTGTCGGGGATACCCATTTTGTGTACATTCTGAGTATTAATGCCTTTTTCAACCAGCAATTCCAGAATTGCCGAACCAAATCCCCCTACCTCGGTATGGTCTTCCACAGTAAGAACTCTTTGGTGTTTTCCGATAACTTTCATTATGAGATCCTCATCCAGTGGTTTAGCAAAACGAGCATTCACGACTGTGACATCAATACCTTTCTCGTCAAGCATATCAGCACATTCCATGGATGGATATACCATTGCACCATATGCAATGATTACCCCATCCCGTCCTTCTCTTAATATTTCACCTTTGCCTATTTCAACCGGATTACAATCATTATCCAGGCTGCCTTCCGGTATGTTTGCCCTTGGATAGCGTATTGCTGCCGGTATATTGAGCTGTACTGCCTTATGTAACATTGCCTTTAATTCAGCTCCGTCTTTCGGCGCCATCAAGGTTATTCCGGGTAAATGTCTCAGGTAGGCTATATCAAAGACGCCATTGTGAGTGGGACCATCATTTCCGACAATTCCAGCTCTGTCCAGCGCAAGCAGGATACCATTTTTTTGTAAACAAACGTCATGAAACACCTGGTCATATGCACGTTGTAAAAAAGTTGAGTATATTGCGGCAACAGGTTTAAGCCCTGCAGCTGCCATTCCATTTGCCAATCCAATGGCGTGCTGTTCACAAATTCCTACGTCAAAATATCTATCCGGAAATTCTCTGCTGAATGCATCAAGCCCGGTTCCATCAGGCATTGCGGCTGTGATTGCCACTATATCTTTATTGGCCTCAGCGAGCTCAACAATTGTTTTGCCGAAAACTTTTGTATAACTGACCTGTTTTGGATCCTTTGGCGTTTCTTTTACTTTCCCGTTATGCATCTTAAAATTGCCGGCACTATGATAACGTTCAGGATTTGTTGATGCAGGCTCGAAACCTTTGCCCTTTTCAGTAATTACGTGCAGTAATACAGGCCCTTCTACATTCTTAATATTTTGTAAAGTTTCAGTTAGCGTCTGAATGTTATGGCCGTCAATAGGCCCAAAGTAGTCGAAACCCAGGTCAACAAAAATCTGTCCCGGAGTAATTTCCCGCTTTAATGCTTCTGTGATATGTTCCAGAGTATGTTCCATCCGTTTTCCAACAATAGGTAATGACTGTAATACATGGTGTACCTCTTTCTTAAAATCTGCATAAAGTGGAGTGGTACGGATTTTATTTATATGCTTTGCAATTGCACCGACTGTGTTAGAGATCGCCATTTTATTATCATTAAGAATTACGATCAGATTCTTTTTTAAATGTCCTGCATGGTTGAGTGCCTCAAGTGACATTCCGGCACCCATTGCTGCATCTCCAACGACGGCAATAATTGTTCTATCAATGTTATTTATTTTATCAGCACAAGCAATGCCAAGGGCAGCAGAGATTGCATGTCCGCTGTGGCCACAGGTAAAAGGGTCATATTCACTTTCCTTTATATCAGGAAAACCGCTTAGTCCCTTATACTGTCTTAAAGTTGGGAATACTTTTCTCCTACCTGTAAGCAATTTATGTACGTAAGTTTGATGTCCGACATCCCAGACCAGCTTATCATTAAGAAAATCAAATGTACAATGCAAGGCGATGGTAAGTTCAACAACTCCCAGATTTGAAGATAGATGGCCGGGATTTTTAGAAACAACATCAATTATTTCTTCTCTTATTTCCTGTGCTAAAACTGCCAAATCTTCAGCGTCCAGTTGTTGCAAGTCCTTCGGGGAGTCAATTTTTTCTAATATTCTTTGTGACAATTTATTTTTCCTTAATTATTGCCCTGAAGACTTAACTTGTATTTCTTACTGTTATTTTTCATTGGAGGAAGATTCCATATCACCGGATTTTTTCAGTTTAAATTCTTCTGTACGGATATCTCCGGTTGAATTTTTTAATAAGATATTAATCTTCTTTTCTGCTTTTTCCAGGATTTGATAGCATTGCTTATATATTTTAATACCCTTTTCGTATTTTGCAAGTGTTTCATCTAATGCCAGATCACTTGTTTCAAGCTGTTCAACTATTTCTTCAAGCTCTTTCAGGGATGTTTCAAAGTCTGGTTTCTTCATTTATGCCTCTGTAGAGAGGATTGTAGAGATAACTCTACCTTTAGAAAAATTTGTTTTAATCTTGTCCCCTTTATTTAATCCTTTTGCCTCTCGAAGAGATTTATTGTCTACCAGTCTGGTGGTAATGGTATATCCTCTTTTCAAAACGTTCAAAGGGCTTAGGCTTTCCAGTTTACCTGCAATTCCTGATAATTTTTCACGTTCAGTGTTTAACGTATGTGTGATATTTATATTAAGCCTCTGGGCAAATTCATCCAACCTTTGTTGCCATCTGCAAAGCCTGTCAAATGGTTGTTTCATAGCATAGCTATTCGCAACTCTGACAAGTCTTTCCTTTGACAGCCTTAACTTACCGGTCAGGGATTGCAAGAGCCTTGTGTTAAGTTTTTCTAACATGTCGAGGAGTAAATCTTTTCGAGGAACAACCAGTTCCCCTGCTTCGGAAGGGGTAAGGGCTCTTTTATCAGCTACCAGGTCAGCTATTGTTAAATCAATCTCGTGTCCGACAGCAGAGATAACGGGTATCCTGGAACTATATATGCTCCTTGCAACAACTTCTTCATTAAACGCCCACAGGTCTTCCAGGCTGCCGCCCCCTCTACCTGCTATGATTACGTCTATATCGGTTAAGGCATTTAGTGCTGTTATTGCTTCGGCAATTTCTTGTGCGGCACCTTCCCCCTGAACCTTTACCGGGTAAATGAGTATCTCGACGTTGGCAAAACGACGATCTATAATATTTAGAATGTCTTTGATCGCTGCACCGGTTGGTGACGTTACTATTCCAATCTTCTTAGGAATAAACGGGATGGGTTTTTTATGAGTTTGATCAAACAGGCCTTCCTTTTCCAGTTTTTCTTTTAATTGCTGGAAGGCAAGTTGCAGAGCACCTATCCCCTTTGGTTCTATTTTGTTAATTATTAGCTGATATTGTCCTCGTGGTTCATAAACTGTAACTGAACCAAAAGATATTACTTCCATTCCATCTTTTAACTCAAATTTTATTTTGTTTGCAATATTTTTGAAAACAACTGCCTGCAATTGAGAACCTTTGTCTTTGAGTGTTAAATAAATATGCCCGGAGCCTGGCTTCCTTACATTAGATATTTCACCTAAGATACTCACATTAGAAAAATTGCATTCCAGGGAGGCTCTTATTTTTCTTGTGATTTGAGAAACAGTAAAAAACTTCTCGATCTTTTCTTTACTAAAAACTTCCTGTTCCTCTTGATCTGTCTTAATATCCAGGAAACTGTCAAACATTTTATTATAGTAGTTGTTTGTATATTAGATGAATTTAAGAAATAGATAATCTAGTAATTGTCATTTTCAGTAATTCTGACCCTTTTTATTCCTTCCGCTTTCCCTGTTTCCTTGTTTATGGCTATGACTACTCCTTCTATATGTAGGTCATTCTCGGCTATATCATAGCGAGTTGGTACTTGAGTTACAATTGATTTTAATACACGGTCGACGTCCCTTCCCAGGATCGACTCGTGTGGGCCTGTCATACCCAAATCTGTAATATATCCCGTTCCTTTAGGCAGGATTTTCTCATCAGATGTCTGTATGTGTGTATGGGTACCAACAACAGCACTCACCCTGCCATCTAAATACCACCCCATTGCTATTTTCTCAGATGTTGCTTCGGCATGCATGTCTACGATTATTATGTTTGTCAGTTTTGAAAGTTCTTCTATTGCAGCATCTGCTGCTCTGAACGGGCAGTCTATCGGTTTCATGAAAATTCGGCCCAGGAGATTGATTATGCCAATAAAATAGCCCTCTTTTGTTTTAATGGCAACAGAACCTCTGCCATGAGCTAATGGAGAATAATTTGCGGGCCTGAGTAACCTTTGGTCAGATTGCAATAAATCGTAAATTTCTTTTCTTTTCCAAACATGATCACCCATTGTAATTACATCTATGCCATAAGAGAAAAGTTTCTTTGCAATATTTACGGTTATTCCAGAGCCGCCTGCTGCATTTTCTGCGTTTGCTATGCAGAAACCTATATTTTGTTCCTTAATAAAGTTCTTAAGTTTTTTTTCTAAAATCTTCCTTCCCGGCTGCCCTACAATGTCGCCTATTGCGAGAATGTTTAATTGCATTTAGAAATTTCTGAATAGAATTGCATAAGTTCATTTTGTGAGCAAACAATTTTTACAAGGCATTTCAAGTATACGCGCCTTTCTAGTTTGCAAATTTTTGTTGAAGTAGTTTCTCTACATCAGAAGGTACAAACTTAGAAATATCACCCCCTAAGCTGACGGCTTCTTTAATCAGGCTGGAATTTAAGAATGAGTATTCCTGGCTCGTCATTATGAAAACTGTTTCTATATCTGTTTTTAATACACGGTTTGTAAGTGCTCTCTGAAATTCATATTCGAAATCAGATACCGTCCTGATACCTCTAAGTATTACATTAGTTTGCATTTCCTTCATGTAGTCTGTCAACATCCCTTCAAAACTATCGACTTTAATGTTCGAAATATTTTTGGTGTTTTTTGAGATCATATCCATTCGTTCGTTGATTGTGAACAAAGGATCCTTTAGCGGGTTGTGGCCAATGGCGACTACAAGCTCATCAAAGATCTTACTGCCACGTTTAATTACATCAAGATGACCATAAGTAACAGGATCAAATGTACCCGGATAAACTGCCCTTCTCATGATATGTTTAAAAATTGATAGCTTATTTTTGCCCTATTAATCATCTAACCGTTCACCTAACCGTTCACCTACAGCAGAAAAACCTCCAAACGGGTCTGCTGAACTGAAGGTGCTGTATGGTTGTATTATATCTTGTATTGCTTTTATTGCTAATATTCCACGTGGTACGACAGTAATCGTGAATATATTATCATCTCTGAAGTCAAGTGAGCTTATGCTTACATTAGCAATCCAATCATGGAATAATCTTGAAGCACTGAAACCCGCAAATAAGGTTTCAGCTGGGTTTTCTCCGGTTCCAAGGGCATATTGCTGAGATATGCCCCAAGACCATTTATCGTTACCAATTGGTCTTGAATATGAAAAAGTAACCGGATTTAGTATGTCGTGGGCAAATCTTTGTTGAATTGAAATGTTTCCCCATTTTGGATGGTTATGTGTAATGCCCCAGTTTATAATGTCAAAACGGTTTTCATCTAGATTAAACTCGTTACCTGATGAATTGAAAGAGAGCCTCTCGCTGAATCTTAGACTAAAGTCCATCTCTATATAGCTATCTCTTTTTCTATTAAGGCCTGCGTTGCCTGGAAAAAAATAAGCTATGGTGTTAAAAGAAGCAATGTCTACAGAGGTTTTCTCTTCTCCCGTTTTTCCCCGTTTTGTCTGGAGTCTGCTGCGCAGACCAAAGCTGATTGAAGAATAGGTATCAAGCGCATCTGTCCCATCAAATTGATTTAAATCTTCAGGGTCCTGGGTGACTATCGGGATGGAATCAAAAGCTAATTCAGGTATTATGGTATGCCTCAGCCTGTTTATGTTCAGAAGTTTATTATAGATACTATAGGTTCGAGCAAATGACCTGGTGGTCTTAAATCCAATAGGGATCGCTACTCGTCCGCGCGGCGCACCCTCACCTTCATTGCGTCCGGTAACAGGATCCACCTTTACACTCTCGCTATAGCCGGTGAAACGGATTCCTATGTACGGGTTAAAATATTGACCAAGGAGGCGAAATGGAGCATTGAGCCTATTGTTGGTGTCAAACCTGATAGTTTCTTCCGGCGCAAACCTTGCTGGTGCTCTGTCAAAAACCCTTTCAGCCGTCAATAGGTCTCCACGGCTCAGAAACCTTTGTTCAGCTTTCTTAGGTGAAATCCTGTCATACATCCTGTTTTGATATGCCAATTCCGTCTCAGAGGTTAGGTTTAGTATGTCATCCCACAAGGGCTCACCAATTATATTGTATTGTAATTCGGGTAGAGATTGGCCTTTTCTACTAAGCCTTCTTGAATCAATAAGTGGATCGTAGGTCCTTAACTGATGTTCAGCCAGGAATGTAAGCCCTCTGTTATCTGAAACTTTTCTTAAATAAAGAGAAGTATCCCTGCCCTTTTCACTCTTTAATTGCGACTGAAAGAATTCTCTTAAATAAGTCCTATCGCTAACATACGATATTTCCATATCTGCTATCCAGCCATTTTTAGTGAAAATACCGGATTCGTCATCGTCAGCACCAGTTTCACCATCGTCAGTATCGAATTCATCATCAAACATCTTAGAAAGCGCCTGGGAAAGCATGAGTCTCTGCCGCCATAAAAAATGCCCTCTGGTTGTTGTATCTACCTCAGTGCCTTTAATACCAGTTTCATCATCATCTTGCTGAAAGTACGCATCCAAAAGTCCAAAGGAATTTCCTATTTCGTATTCATACTCCACCCCCCCTCCTGGACCTTTCAACTCCCTGTAATCAAGGAATAGTTTTATTTCGCCCCAGGGGTCTATTTTTTCAGGGGCAAAGCCATTTACATCCCATTCAGTAAAGATAAACTTTCCATATCTATCAGTTGTTCCGGTGTCCCATTCTGCCAGCCGTTTTTTCTTTTTTCTCATGCTAAAGTTTGAAAATGGTACGTACATTATTGGAACTTTTCCTAAGTAAAATACGTTGTTTTTTGTGGAGCCGATCAAACTTTTTGGTGCTTTTGTAATTCTGAACTTCTTGAATTTAAAGCGGTAGTGAGGGTGTCCATAACTACAGAAAGAAAAATTCCCGTTTTTTACTTCATAGCGACCCTTATCTCTCTGCTTCATTTCTTCTCCAACTACAAAAGAAGGTGCAGTCTGCTTTAGAATAGGAGGCTTAAGTACTCTGGTAACTGTACTATTAATAAAAAGCGCTTTTCTTTCCTGGACGTTATCAAAGACCTTATCTGCTATTATTAAATCTTCTCCCTGTGTCAAGGTTACATTACCTTCTGCATAAAATTCTTTATATGACTGTTTTGACTCGCCTTTTTCGTCTTTTTCCAGATCCATATATAATATTGCGTTGTCAGCGTCCAGTGTTTCACCACTCTTCTTAATCTTAACATTTCCTATTGCAACAATTACACGCGTATCACCCTCTTCCCAGGAATCAATGTCATCTGCAGTTATATCAATGAGTTCTCCACTTGCTTCGGCATCAACACTTGCCAGTTGTTTGGTCTGATCCTGATATAGATCCTTTAATTTATGCTTGGAGGCAAACTCTTCCATTCCTTTGGCCCTGATCTCTTCTCCCCGAGTGTATATATCCGATATCTTTTCTTCTTCAGAACTTTGTACTTTTGGTTTAAAAACAACGCCGGAAGTAGTAGTCAGTTTGAGATACACCTCTTCATATTTATCGAAGGAATCTTCCTGCATTAATGTTACATTGCCCTCACATAAAATATCCAGAGACCCTTCAGTAAATTGTGTGCTCTTGACCTCTGAAAACCAGAATATTGCGTTGTCAGCAGTGATTTGAATATCTCCCTGTTCAATCTTAGCACCTCCCACTGAAAATATTCTCATACCATCTTTCATCCAGGTAGATGCGCCGCCAGTTATGTGAATGGGATGCTGGGAGACATCTTTTTTTATGAGTGCACCCTGCGCAATGTTTTTATCGCAAAGTATTATTAAGGCTATTAAAAATGCTGTAGTTACAAATAATCGCATAATAGTTATATCGAGAATTTCTAGCTTTTTAATTCAGGATTTATTTGTCGATATGCCTTAAAGAGGTTTAATGTAAAAATATAAATGTAAAAAACTAATTATTAGATGTGCTTAGGAAATTATTAATTGAGTTTATAACGTAGTCTTGTTCTTCTTTTGTTATTTCCGGAAAGATTGGAAGTGACACTATTTCCTTAGCTGCATTTTCTGCTTCTGGCAGATCTCCCTCTTTGTATCCGAGATGTGCCAGGCATTTTTGTAAATGTTGGGGAACTGGATAATGTACTGCCGTGCCAATATTGTTTGCCGTTAAGTGTTCCATAAGCCTGTCCCTCTCTTTTGTCCTGATTACGTATTGGTGAAAAACATGCTTGTTGAAGCTCATGGTTTCCGGCGTTGCTAAATCCAGCTCCTTCATTTTCTGAGAATAATACGAGGCTTTTTCTCTTCGCTTTTCACACCAAAGCTCTATATGCCCGAGTTTTTTGATAAGGACAGCTGCCTGTATGGTATCCAGCCTGCCATTGATGCCGATGATGGAATAGTAATTCTTTGGTTTGCCGCCATGAATCCTCAACATATAAATCAATTCTTCCAGCTCATCACTGCTGCATGTAATCATCCCGCCATCTCCTAAGCCGCCAAGATTCTTACTCGGGAAAAACGAAAAACATCCCAAATCACCAATTGAACCTGATTTCTTATCCTTGTATTCAGCTCCAATGGCTTGTGCTGAATCTTCTATTACCCTGATATCATGTTTTTTCGCTATTTCCAGTATCGGATCCATATCGGCACATTGTCCGTATATGTGAACGGGAATAATGGCTTTTGTTTTTTTGCTTATGCATTTTTCTATCAGATCCGGCCTTATATTGAATGATTCCGGTTCAATATCCACAAAAACAGGTTTTGCGCCAGTATTACAAATAGACCCTACTGTAGCAAAGAATGTAAAGGGCGATGTAATAACTTCATCACCATCTCCAATTCCCAATGATTTGAGCGCCAGAAGCAATGCATCGGTTCCCGAAGAGACGCCAATCGCATGTTTCGTGTTACAGTATGAGGCAAAAAGGTTTTCAAACTCTTTAACCTGAGGGCCTAAAATAAACGCCTGACTTTCCAGGACATCCTGTATAGCGGAGTCTACCTCTCCCTTTATGCTATGATATTGACGCTTTAAATCAACTAATGGAACCCGTGTTATTGTTTTCTCACCAACAGCAGAACTCATCCTATCTTTCCAAATAAGAACCAGTTAAGTTATAAAATTAAACCTACTGCCTGCAGCTTTTTTACCACTAAAAAAGTAAGGGCACATTGCCGACTCTCCTACTTTTTAGTTTATTTCTTCTTTCTTCTTGCCCGTCTTTTCAAGATGTATTTCTTCCTGTTGAGACGGTGCTTCTTCTTCCCTTCGAATCCGTTTGCCATAAAACCCTTTCCTGAAAATTTAATAGATAAAATACAACAATTACTTGTTTGAATGAATCATTATGTTATGGTAATATTTTTTGATATCATATCCTTTAAGTCGTTAGCATTATACTATTTGTAATTAATATTACAAGTGATTCTTTTCTAAAGTAGCCTTAATTCCCTTTTAATAAGAAATTACACAATTTTTGTCTATTTTAGCATAAAATGACACATCGTCCTCTTGTTGGCATCACAACCTTTTTCGCAATCGGCATATTTACAAATTATTTAATCGGAATCCCTTCTTTTATTGTTTTACCAGCCATCTTTTTAACAATAATCGTATATACATTTTTATTCATTTTTCACTCACGCCAAAATGCTACAGGACCGGTTAAGAGCGGCGTTCTAACACTTCTTATTTTAATATTCCTGACAGGTATTTTATATCATCATTTTAGATCTAACTCTAATGCCGGCAATAACATATCAAATATTATAAGTACTGAAAAAATTCTCATACACCTGCGGGGTGTAGTTGTCTCGCCGCCGATTGACAAATATGTGCAGGGACTTCCATTGTCTTCGGTAGTAAAGCATCGTAAGAAAATGTCGAACTTTTTACTGCGGGTAGAGGCCGTAGAATATACCCCGCAGGCCGAAACGGCCCGACACACAACTAAAAAGACAATGTACTTAGAAGATTTTGTGCACAAGACAAAGTTGCGAGAATGGAAAAATGTTTCGGGGGTAATCAAAGTAAATGTTTATCCAACAAGGGAGGAAGAAAAAACGTTGGCAGGTAAGCGGCCTTATCTTTCAGATGAGTTGAATTACGGGGACAAGGTTGAACTCTCCTGCAAAATCTCTATACCTTCAACATCCCGCAATCCGGGACAGTTTGACTATAAAAATTACCTTAAAAAGCAAAGGCCGCGTATTGACGCCGTAGCAAGTGTCTTAAGCGCTAATAATATAAAGGTCTTATCCAAAGGCAACGGAAACCATTTTTTTGCATTTGTCTATGGCCTGAAGAAACAATTAAATGCAGTTATTGAAAGACATGTAAAGGAAAAGAGTATTCCTCTCGTCAATAGCATCTTGCTCGGCGACCGTGAGAAAGTACCGGCAAATTTGATGGATGGTTTTTTGCAGACGGGAACCATCCATTTCCTGGCAATCAGTGGTTTGCATGTTGGTATTCTGGTAATCTCTTTGCACTATTTATTAAGGCTGTTCAGAATTAACATAAGACTCCTGGCAATAATTATCATACTGATTGTATTCTTATATGCTGCCATTACTGGAATGAAGCCCCCAATTATTCGGGCAGGCATAATGGTAGCAGTCTATTATGGCACCTTTATAGTTAACAGACGCTGGGACCTCCCAAACAGCATCGCAGCAGCAGTCTTTATCATCCTCCTGATAAATCCTTCCGACCTGTTCAACGTTGGCTTTCAGCTTTCGGTCCTTGCTGTGCTTGGGATCGTATACTGTTCAAGCAGGCTTGAAAATTTCTTCTGGAGGTCAACCCTTCTGGTAGAGAAGCTGCAGGCGAAAGAGGAGAGGAGTGAGGCATGGTTTCTTTTCAAAGTATACTGCAGAAAGACATTTTGCGTATCCCTGGGAGCCTGGATTGGAGTAATGCCGCTCATAGTGTACTATTTTCACATTGTAACCCCTCTGGCCGTTTTTTTGAATATCCTGATATTCCCGCTGGTCTGGCTCATACTGGTTGGAGGTTTTATTGTATTAATATTGGGGCTTGTATTGCCTGTGCTGGTTACGCCTTTTGCGTGGTTTGTTTCATATTCTGAGATTGTGCTGGAAAATCTAATCCTGCTTTTTTCAACATATCTTAAGACATTCTTTTGTACGTCAACACCATCATGGATCTGGATAATAGTTTACTATTTGATAGTCATATTCTTCATACTAAGGGAAAAATTCAAGATCAAGATAGCTTATGTGTTAATCCTGACCTTGATTATTTCAAATATTTTTCTGTTTTCAGGTCTATTTGGCCGTACGCAGGAGTGTCTTAAGCTTACCTGTTTTGACGTGAGGCATGGAGCCTCTTTCTTTATACAGTTTCCTGACGGCAAAAACATGCTTTTTGATACGGGTACAAAGAGTAATTATGATGTTGGAAAATTTATCGTTGTTCCTTTTCTGCGGCAGGAAAGAATAAAGAAGATAGATACCGTAGTTATATCTCATGAGCACGATGATCACTGTAATGGCATACCCTCCATTGTTAAAAGGTTCAGGGTTGACAATGTCTTTGTGAATAAATTCTTCTTACAGTCCGGAAATAGAGTCGAGTTACTGAAACTTTTTAAAGAAGAAAAAACAAAGACAGGCTTGGTAGCAGATGGATTGGAAATTAAAGGTTATGAACCGGCAAAGATCATGGTACTTAATCCTCCTGACAAGGATATGTTGAGGAATGAGGGTTTCCCGATAGAAAATTTATCCATAAACGATTCATCTAGTGTACTGCTTATTGACTATAAAGGCTACAGGATACTATTGTGTGCTGATATAGGTGAAAGGGGAATCGAAATGCTTTTGTCCCAGCCTAACAAACCCAGCCTAAACAGACCGGCGGGCAGGCGGGGAAAGGATAGTCTTGATACAGACGTGATCCAGGTTCCGCATCATGGAGGTTATTGTGAAAAGACAGAAGATTTGCTTAAACGGGTAAAGCCCGGGTACGCAATAATAAGCGGGACAGAAAAGTATATCTCACCATCTACAATTGAGACTTGCCAAAAGCATGGAGTTAGTTTATATAAAACACATGAGGACGGCGCAGTAACATTTACGATAGATGAGGAAGGTATTAAGGTGTCGAAGTTTATTGGACTTTAAGCATTGATTTGGCATTGTAAATTGATAATTATTTGAAATTTGGATTTGTATCCATAGCTTTAGGCACTTTAAACTTCCCGCCCGGCCAGGCCGTTCGGACGGGTAGTTCACTTCCCGCCTAACAAACTGGTGGGCAAGTAGTCACTTGTCTCTGCCTTTTACGAACACTATATTCTGCTTTCAAGGTCTGGCCCCAGTGCTTTATTTGAAATTTGTGATTTGAGTTTTGTATATTATACAAACGGTGATTTTTATGTCGTTCCCGATTCTTAAACTCTCACCTTGTCGTCTTGTTAATACGAGCATTTGTTAACCTTCTAGTAATTAGTTTTTTCATCTCTCTTTTCCTTTTTTAATTCTCTTATTGGCTCTAAAGTATTGGTCTCAAATGCCACAACCAGCGATATGCACAATTCACGGATGCTATCAATACCATCTCCTGTAATTAATATATGGTCCATGATATCTGACCCTGGGGTATCCTTTGCATGAAAAGTAACTATTGTAGAAATCACTACCGTTCCGATAGGTCTAGTATGTATGTTGAGTATATTTGTTGCAATAATACCTAACTTAAAACATGGTTCAGTGTCTGTTATGTTTATATTACCCACATTACGAAGTTCTCTCTTCATGAAACTCTCGATTGATGATTTTAGAACATCATCTTTACACTTAACATTCACATGTACATTATACCGTTCTTCTGCAAAAGATAGGGGGGTGAATACTAATAATATTGCTATCACAAGTCCGATATACCGTATATATTTCATTTTTATCCTCTCCCTCCCTTGTAATAAGACTTAACCTACCTCCCTAATTATATTCGCCAGTTTACTATTGATTATTCTATATTTTCGTGTTTAAGAAGTTTCTCATACAAGTCCACGAAACCCCATATATTTTAGCCAGTGCGGTAACGTTTAATCCTTTATCTCTAAAGTCCTTTATTTCCTCCAGTTTGCCATCAAGTTTTGACTTACCCAGTGCGCCCTTAGGTCTACCTAGTTTAAAACCCTTTGACTTCTTTAAGGCTAATGCCTGTTTAGTCAATGTTCTCATTGTTATGCCCCACTAATACATTGTCCTAGAAATAGTTAGAATCTATTCTATGTTTATTCCTATATGAAATCAACTCTTTACGATTATAAAAACTCTTTTGGTTCTATCAGTAGTTTGATTCCTTCAATAATTTGTGTTATACGATTTGGTGACAACATTCCTATCTTCTCAATCAAATCAGATTTATCAACCGTGATTAGCTGGGAGATATTTACTACACTGCTTTTTTTGAGGTTTGCTTCTCCTTTTGTCAATAGTACGTTTCCAGGTAACCTGGCACGTTTAAGATTAGATGTTAATGCGCAAACTACTACTGTATTAATTTTACTGAGATTAAAAATGTTATTCTGTATTACAACATGAGGATGTAGAAAACCAGGCGCAGAACCTGACGGTGTTCCTAAATTAACCCAGAATATATCTCCCTGTTTAATTACCATTTTTCCGCCTTGAGCATTCTGGCATAATGTTTTTTATGCTTTTCTCTAAGAGCAGTTTCCTTTTCTGTTTCCTTTTCTGAATATGCTTTGTTAATCGCTTCGTAAATATTTTTGTTTTTAAGTTTTTCAATGTATTCTCTTGCCGCGCTGGCTAATATGTGGCTTCGAGAACGGTTCAGCTTCTTTGATATTTTATCAATATCCTTAAACAAATCATCCGGCATTGAAATGGCTGTTTTCATGATATCCCTCCAGTATGATATAAAATAATAGCATTAGTATAACTATTATTATAACCTGTGTCAATATCTATGTGAATACTATCTCCCGAATAAAATATAGAAATCGTGGACAACGACTGTGTTGATGTTAGCTTTTTAAACTCATCTGCAGGGTAGGATCGTTTTATTGGTAGGTATTCTTTACCCGTTACTTGCTTGCTTACTTCCACATCTTATCATCTACTTTTTCAAAATCATCTATTTTGCTCTGAAACTCCGAATAATCCTTTTTGCTCCAGGTTCCTGCCAAATGATCCAGGTCATCGTAAGCAATAGTCCTTATTTTTTTCTCAAGACCAAGCGCCTCTCTGAGAACTCTTAACACGGTTGCATTCACACTAGCACCTTCTTTTTTAGCCTTTTCCTTTAAGGCTTTTAAAACTTTATCATCAATACCCCTAACAGTCATTACGGACATGATTATCTCCCCATTAGTCAAATTTATGTCTTTAACAAAAGAACATTAATATTATTAAAATGTTCATCAAAAGTAAAAAGCGCTAGTCCATGCTTCATTGCAGAAGCCGCCACCCACATATCATTTGATGGAACCGGTTTTCCTTTTCTCCGTAAATCCCAATAAATCTCAGCATAAAAACCTGCTGTTTCCTCATCTATCTGGATTAGATGAACGCGTGGCGAATCCAGAAAAAGGTTCAACTCTTCTATGTTTTGCTTCTCTCTACAATTTATTTATCGAACAATTGTCTTTAAATTTAATCATACCAAATCAAACTGTTCTGTTGCATGGTATGAGCTTCGAACCAGTGGGCCTGATTCCACATGCCTGAAGCCCATCTTCTCTCCCTCATATTTCAGGTGTCTGAATTTATCGGGATGGTAGAAACGTTTTATTGGGTGGAACCCTTTGCCGGGGCAAAGGTATTGTCCGATAGTGAGTATGTCGCATCCAACGTCTCTCAGATCACTCATCACTTCTACTATCTCATCATGTTCTTCGCCCATACCGAGAATGAGGCCGGACTTGGTAGTCAGTTCAGGATCGATCTCTTTTGCTTCCTCTAATAAACTAAGCGAACATTCGTAGTCAGCACCCGGTCTTACGTTCGGATATAGTCTCGGTACCGTCTCAATATTGTGGTTGAGTATATGCGGCCTTTCATTCAGGACAATTTCAACGGCTCTCACTGAACCTTTGAAATCGGGCATTAATACTTCTATTGTGCATGCAGGATCTTGGGTGCGGATGGCTTTTATTGTCTTTGCGTAGTGGCCTGCACCACCGTCAGGGAGGTCGTCCCTGGTGACAGACGTAATAACGACATGCCGCAGGCCTATCTGTTTGACTACCCGCGCAATCTTTTCGGGTTCTCCCTCCTCAAGTGCTGATGGAACTCCTTTAGTAACTGCACAATAATTACATCTCCGTGTGCAGATATCTCCGAGTATTAGAAATGTCGCAGTGCCCTGCCCGAAGCACTCTCCAATATTCGGACAGACGGCCTCTTCACATACCGTGTGAAGGTTGGCAGTCCTTAACAGGCTTTTCATCCTATGGTATTCTTCGCCTCCCGGCAGTTTAACCCTGAGCCAGTCGGGATGTTTTGTCTGCATCTTTTGTACCTCTTCAATATTTATACTATGAAGAATATGGGAACACAATACTTAAATATTGAATTATAGTATGTGATTTGGTACTCTTATTCCATGGTATGTACTGACATACAGGAATATTTTTAGGTACAGTTTGGTCATGGGAAAGATTGTTGCAATCTGCATAAGCGAAAAAAAGGGTGTTCAAAAAAAAGATGTAAAGCAGTGCAGATTGATTGAAAATTATGGCTTAGAGGGTGATGCTCATGCCGGTTCCTGGCATCGCCAGATTAGTCTGCTTTCAATAGAAGGCAGGTTGGTTATGGAGAATAAAGGAGTAAAACTCGATGCCGGTGACTTTGGAGAGAACGTACTGACCAAAGGCGTCGATTTTGCTAACGTCATGGTGGGGAATGAGTTGCGACTTGGAAAAGATGCCCTGGTAAGGGTTACTCAGATAGGCAAGGAGTGTCACGACAGGTGCAATATTTATTACCAGGTGGGTGATTGTATCATGCCCAGGGAAGGTATCTTTGCCGAAGTTTTAAAGGGCGGCGATATAAAAGTTGATGACGATATTGAGTTTATAAATGATAAAGGCAGCGGTTCTAACAATTAGCGACAAAGGCTCAAGGGGCGAAAGAGAAGACAAGAGCGGCGAGGTGATCAAGGAGAAGTTGGGTCACATTAAAGCCGAGGTTGTTGCATATGAGATAGTGCCTGATGAGCGGGAGATTATCTCCCAGACCATCAGGAGTTTTGCAGACAGGGCGAATTTGATTTTGACCACAGGGGGCACGGGAGTAAGCCCCAGGGATGTTACGCCTGAAGCAACCAGGGACGTGATAGAGAGGGAGTTGCCCGGTTTTGCGGAAGCCATGAGAGCGGAAAGTTTCAAGGTTACCACAAGATCTATTGGATCACGAGCTGTGTCAGGGATGTATAAAGATACGCTGATTATTAACCTTCCCGGAAGCCCTAAAGGAGTTTCAGAATGTTTAGGCGTTGTGCTGGAAGCAATTCCGCATGTTCTGGAGGTAGCAGGGGGAAATGTTTCTGACTGCGGCAAGGATGTAAAGCCTCATAGTTGAATTGAACAGGACGCAGATTTTCGCAGATACACTCAGATAAAAACTTTTGAAAAGAAACCAAATGTGTCAAATAATTTAAGCATTGAGGAATTCCTTAATCCCTCAATTCCTCAATATTATAATTCCGACTCGTTCGGGTCAGGATATTTGTGTCGAAAAAATGACATTTCAGGAAATAATACTTAATCTCCAAAAATATTGGGCAGACGAGGGATGCGTAATAATGCAGCCGTATGATATTGAAATTGGCGCCGGCACCTTTAACCCATCAACTTTTCTAAAAGTCCTCGGAGGAAAGTCATGGAAATGTGCTTATGTTGAACCTTCGCGGAGGCCAACAGATGGGCGTTATGGCGAAAATCCTAACAGATTACAACATTATTATCAGTTTCAGGTAATCATAAAACCATCTCCGGAAAACTCTAAGTCTTTATATCTCAATAGCTTGCGTTCACTTGGAGTTGATCTGGTTAAACATGATGTGCGTTTTGTGGAAGACGATTGGGAGTCCCCAACTCTAGGTGCTACCGGTTTGGGATGGGAAGTGTGGCTTGACGGTATGGAGATAACCCAGTTTACGTATTTCCAACAGATTGGTGGGATTGAGCTGGATGTTATTTCACTTGAGCTGACCTACGGCCTCGAAAGAATCGCTATGTTTATCCAGGAGAAGGAGTCCGTATTCGATTTGGAGTGGGTAGATGGGTGTACTTATGGAGATGTGCACAAGTTAGATGAAGTGCAATTTTCGAGATATAATTTTGAGGTTGCAGATATTCCCATGCTTCTCGATCAATTCGATATGTATGAAAAAGAGTGCAAGAAGCTATTAGAAGACGGGATCGTTATTCCCGCATACGATTATGTATTAAAATGTTCGCATACATTTAATCTGTTGGATGCCAGAAAGTCAATAGGTGTTGCACAGCGTACGAGGTATATAGGGAGGGTAAGGAGCCTGGCAAAGGGTTGCGCTGAAGGCTATCTAAGGCTGATAGAAGATACGAACAATTAAAAATGCCTCAATTTTTGCTTATTTCTTAAATACAGGGTATTTCAGGGTGAAGTTAAGATCGGTTTTTTTGCAGGTTATTTGAAGTGTGGACCGGTCAGGGAATTTAGTTTCGCAACAATACCTTCGAATTGAGCATTATTGGAAAACTCGATTGTAATTTTCCCCTTTCCATTTCTCTCCATAATAGAGACCTTTGTTCCAACAGCCCTTCTTAGTCCGTCTTCCAGGTCCAGAATTTGTGGCGATTTGATTAATTTAGGGGTCAGTTTAATGCCCATAGGTGATTTTGCAGGATCGGCAATGGTTTTACTGCCAGAAACGATTTGTTCTACTTCGCGAACAGAGAGATCTTCGTTTACTATCCTCTCGCTAAGGTTTACCTGTTTTTTTGAGTCTTTTAGGGATAAAAGGGAGCGTGCATGGCCCATTGAGATTGTTCCACGTGAAACAAAATTCTGGACTTCTTCCGGCAGATCCAGTAAACGGAGTGTATTTGCTATGGTAGACCTGTCCTGACCAACATTTTTTGCGATTTGTTCTTGTGTTAAACCGAAATTGTCCTTTAATTCTGAAAAAGCAGTGGCCTTTTCGATTGGGTTCAGGTCTTCTCTCTGTATATTTTCTACCAATGCAAGCTCTATAGTCTTTAGGCTGTCGGCACTTTTTACGATTGCAGGTAATTCCCTTATTCCTAACTGTTTTGACGCTCTCCAGCGTCTTTCTCCTGCTATTATTTTATACCCTTTGCTTGTAGGGCGAACTATTATTGGCTGTAAAACCCCATGTTCTCGTATAGAATTTACCAACGATTCCATTTGGGGCGCTGAAAATTTCTTGCGTGGCTGCGCTTCATTTGGTTGGATATCTGTTATGTTGATTCGCAAGATCTTTTCACTGGATTCGACGCCAATCGCCTCTCCCAGCAGAGATTCTAAGCCTCGTCCAAGTTTCTCTTTGTTTGCCATTTGATTATTTAGAAATTCTCAGCAGTGTCCGGTTAGGTTTTTGCAGGTACGGTTTTTATACCAGATTTGTCGAAAAATACGTGGGGCGAGGCTTTAGCCTTGCGTGTATTGCACGAAAGCAAACCTAAAGGATTGCCCTACGTGTTACACGCAAAAACCTAACCGGACACTACTGAGTTTTAATAATTTTTTTTAAAAATTAATTAGGTATTACGTAGCAGATTATGTTTTAATATTCAAGAGAAATATCCAGGAAACGATGAAAAAAGTCTAATATTTTATTATGAAGATTCTTGTCCCGTTGGTTATTAACAGTTTTAAGGAAATTATCAGGCAACCGTTCTATTATGTTATTCTATTATCAGGTTGTTTGATAATGCTGATGTCATTAACCTTTACATTCTTCGCATTTGGAGAAGAGGGGAAGATGATACGTGATATGGGGATCTCTACTATAACTATTAGCGGACTCCTGACAGGGTGCCTCTCTTCCTCTGTCTTGATCGCAAATGAATTTGAGAGACAGACCGTACTGGCCGTGCTTTGTAAGCCAATAGCAAGGATACATTATATTCTAGGAAAATATTTGGGAATTATCCTGGCGGCTACCGTATTAGTACTTTTTCAGGGCCTAGTTCTGGAAATAGCACTGATAATCAATAAATATAATAAGATTTCTGGTGGTTTATCCGATGGTTCTGGCCTGATAGATTATGTTTGTTTACTGGGAATTTATTTTTCCTTGTTACAGGTCTTAATCCTTACTGCGATATCCCTGGTTTTGTCACTTTATCTTAATACGGCAGCAAATTTAACCATGTGTTTGCTCGTTTTTATTCTTTGTCATACTTTCAGTTCCATCTTACCATTTTACAGCTATGGACAGGGTGTTGTAAGTGTTGTTGCACCAGTGTGTTACATATTGTTTCCAAACTTTCAAAATCTAAATTTGATGTCTATAAGCGGAACAGTTACCGACCCGATATTATTCTGGCAGAAGGGCACAATACTACAATACACAGTATATAATACTTTACACACTGCTATATATTGTATGGCTATTATGTGGCTGGTGGTTACTCTCTTTAAAAGAAGGGAAATTGCCTGATAAGTTATTTTTCCGGGAATATTTGTTCGTTAGTGTCTTAATTTGAAATATCATTGGAACATGATTTGCGTTTGTAAATAATATGCTGCATATAACAGTTTTGTTAGTAAATGCACCATAATGTAACAAAATGGCATATTTTTGTTGACAAGCAGGGGGCTTTTATGCACTATATTACAACTTTCTACATTATTTTGTAGATGTTTTCTTTCCATCGCCAATAATATATGGCAACGTCTCTTCCTGGTGAACAGCAACTTAATGCATTTAATAGGTTTTGCGAGCTTTTAATTGAAGGGGCAGAAAAGCACGGTATTGTTGCAGTTTTTGTTTTTCTAGTTTTTAGTTTCCTTGTCATTCTTGTAGCATATTTATTAAGAAATACTCTTAAAACAAAAGATAAAGAAATAGAAAGATTAGTTAAAGAAAGAAATAGGCTTCAAGATACGATTTTAAAAAAACGTATAAGTACAAAGCAATCCAAAAAGTAAAATGGTATCCGAATTACTAATTATAATCTTTATAGCATCTCCGCTTTTTGCACTTCTGATATATCTTTTGAAGGTTAACAATAAAGTTAAGCTTGACAGCAACCGCTATATGTTCTTTAAGGTGCGTGATGACTTGATTATGCTTGTAGCGGAAGGGTATCTAAAGGAAAATGAATTCCTTTTTCAAACATATTATGGAATGACTAATCGTATCATAAATAATACCCATCATTTTACATTTAAAAGTATAGTTCAAAGTTTAACTAAAATTGATGAAATAATGGAAAAAGATAGCGATTTTGATAGAATGGAAAAAGAATTAAAGGAAAAAGACCAAGAAGTCAAAAAAGTAATATTAGGGTTTTATGAAACTTTTTTAATAGTACTTTATAGAAATAGTTTTATTATTAGATTTACGGCAAAATGTATTTTCCCATTTGTTGCTACTATTGTGTTGTTAAACCGTATTGCTAATGTTATAAGCAATAATTTTCATAACCGCTACATTGAAGGTACTAAGATTGCTTGGAGGTCTAGAAATAATATGAATCACATAATGACCTTAAGTCCTTCCTCTTAATAAAGTTCTTGTGCTTCCTTTATACTATAATATTTTCCTCCTCAACACCTATTAATTCCGCTTCAATCAATTTTTTCACTTCAAATTAGGGCAATGCCATTTGTTCGCATTAATTGACATTTATTTAGTATTTGTTTAAATATAGGATTGGTTTTTTATTTTCATTAAACAATTAAGTCCAGTACAGGAAGGTGAATCATAATGACAGTAGAAAAAATGGAATTCAAGACGGAAATCAAGCAGGTTCTCGATTTAATGGTACACTCTCTTTATTCCCATAAAGAGATTTTCCTAAGAGAGGTTATTTCCAATGCCTCTGATGCTATTGACAAGGCGCATTACGAATCTTTAACAAACAAAGAAATTCTTGAAGAGGAAAAAGATTGGAAGATTAAGATTACAGCAGACAAGGACGCCGGTGTATTGACAATCAGTGATAACGGAATCGGATTGACTAAAGATGAAGCAATTAAAGAACTCGGAACGATTGCTCATTCCGGTACAAAGGAATTTATTGCGGCTTTGCAGAGCAAGGAGGTAAAAGACAATCCCGAACTGATTGGTCAATTTGGAGTCGGATTTTATTCAACATTTATGGTTGCAGACAAGGTTACTGTGCTTTCAAGAAAGGCAGGGGCGGGCGATAAAAAAGGCGTTAAGTGGGAGTCCGACACAGACGGTTCCTTCACCGTTGAAGATGTGGAAAAAGAGAAAAAAGGTACTGACATAATCCTGCATCTCAAGGAAGATGAAAAGAAATATCTCGATGAGTGGGAGATAAAGGGTACCGTCAAAAAGTATTCTGATTTTATCGAGCATCCTGTCGTAATGGATATTGAACGGGAGCAGGAAAGTAAACTAGATAAAACTCAGAAGGTCAAGGTCAAGGAAGAAGAGACCCTGAATTCAAGAAAGGCTATCTGGCTTAAGAATAAATCGGACATAACCGAAACTGAGTATAATGAATTTTACAAACACGTTTCTCATGATTACACAGAGCCGGCAAAGGTGGTTCACTACAGGGCAGAGGGAGCTTCGGAGTTTACATCCCTTCTTTACATTCCCTCAATGAGGCCTGCCGATATTTACTATAAAGAGTACAAGATCGGACCGACTCTTTATGTTAAAAGGGTAAAAATAATTGATCATTGCGAAGCGCTAATACCGCCCTACCTGCGGTTTGTAAAGGGAGTGGTGGACTCTTCAGATTTACCATTAAATGTTTCGAGAGAGATACTTCAGAACAACAAGCAGGTTGAAGTTATAAAGAACAGTATCACAAAAAAAGTGCTTGGTACTTTAAGTGATATGATGAAGAAAGAGTTTGATAAGTACGTTAGTTTTTATAATGAATTTGGCAGGGTCTTGAAAGAAGGTGTCCATATGGATTTTGATAGAAGGGAAACTATTGGAGAACTTCTTATTTTTCCTTCCACAAAAACAGAAAAAGATAAATACCGAACCATTCCGGAATACGTTGACAATATGAAGGAAGGGCAGGAAGATATATATTATATCACGGGTACATCACTGGATGAAGCATTGAAATCACCATACCTTGAAGCATTTAAAGAAAAGGATTATGAAGTCCTGATTATGCTGGAAGATATTGATGATGTTGTCATGAGCAGTTTTGAGTACAAGGGGAAGAAGTTTAAATCTGCCATTAAGGGTGATGTCACTCTGGACAAATCTGAGAAGGATGAAAAGGAGAAGGCAGGGAAAAAATACAGAAAACTCCTGGATCTCATAAATGACCGTCTTGATGACGTAAAAGAAGTCAGACTTTCGGGGAGACTGAAAGACTCTGTATGCTGTCTTGTTGGTGATGAGGGAGAGATGGACCCACAGATGGAAAAGCTCTTGAAGTCAATGGGTCAGGACGTACCTGAAAGGAAAAGAATTCTCGAAATCAATCCATCGCATCCGATCTTTGAAGCCATGAACAGGATATTTGAAGAAGACAGAAAGAGCAAGGTACTGGAAGATTATACAGATCTCCTTTATGACCAGGCACTTTTACTGGAGGGTTCCAAGCCAAAAGATTCTGCCGCCTTTGCAAAGGCGATTTCAAGACTGATGGTAGAAAACGTTCAGCATGTAAAGGTCTGAACATTCAGGGGTTATGTAAAATTTGGGTAAGATTGAGCATGTAGTGGATGGCGTTTGTAGATTTTTTTGTTCCGGATGCGGCAATCAACCTTTTTTATATCTTTTAATAATATTGAAGGCCTTATTGATTTCAAGTGTAAGCTCTTTGGCTTTTTTCTGAAGTTCTTCGCTCAGGTGTGAAACCTTGTCCGGGTGGGACTTGGCCATTCTCTCCTTGTAAGCACTTTGCACCTTTCTCCATGGGGCATCAGGGCTGACATGCAACACTCTGTGTGCCTCATTAAGACCCATCTGGCCATCAGGTTCACTCTTTATATTTGATTGTGGCCGGCTTTTTGAATAATAATTTCTCGGACGCTTTTGTCCTTTAAACTTTTGCCATATATAAAATAAAAGCCCGGAAGCGATAAGGTCGTCAAAAATAAGTGGATGTAAATCCAGTGGGCTTACGATATATATGATTAAAATTATTATTAATATATAATATTTATATTTTGTCATTGAATCTTTACATTTACTACTTAATTTCCAGGTTGAAATATTTTTGAATAAGGCCATCTAAAAACTTGTTATAACCTGAACTCCGAGAGGATTTCTCATCGCAATACAATAAAGTATTATTGCCGGAATCCAGGATAATTGGTATTTCCAGGAAACCAAGTTGTTTTTTAAGTCTTACTTTGACCCATTGTCGAGCATCATCGTCTATTGACGAAGAGATCAGAAGAGGAAAACTCGCAGTAACACAATGCATCTGTTTTGGAAAGACATTATTGTTTTTTATTGAGTAACTCAGTGTGATCCTGGAGAACGCTTCGATAAACTCCTTTGTTACTCTATCTGCAACACCCATAATTACGAAAATGTTTACCTGTGTCGTCTTGAACCAGGAAATTTTAAACTGTTGACCTGAGGCCACAATAGAGTCAAATTGATCAAATTTTTCATCTTTAAATTTGAAATCATCCTGTTTCAGCTTTTCACGAATGGCAGAAATGTATCTGTTTCTAATCAAGCCCATAGTTTATTTCCTTTCGATAAAAGCATATCTTATTTTTCATTCAAATCAAGATTTGTTTTTTGCAGCCTGATTCTTCAAAAAAACCTTCAAAGGTATTGAGCAATTCTTTTTTATTCATGTTTTTATGTTTGTCTGTAAGAAGAGAGGAAAGTTGTTTTTTCATATTTCTTAAAATAAATTCTTTCAATGAAATTTTCTACAATTGATGCTTTCATTATTTTTATTTGATGGGGAGGGAGTATGCTGAAGGCACGGTAATACTCAATAAAATGATCCAGGATTATATGAAATATATCCTTTAAGAGTAAATAATAAACTATAAATAAATTATATATTTTCCCTTGCGTTCAGAAGTAATGTTTGTTACTATTTTGTGATATTCAGTATCAGTAATCTTTCTGTTGTATTGTAAATGACACAGACACACATGTTATATATTTAATAATAGTAAGGCGACAGGTGTAATAACCTTGTTGCCTTTTTTTATAGTATTACCTATTTTTTATATGAGGGGGTGATTTTCAGTATGCCGAGTGGAACGGTCAAGTGGTTTAACGACAAGAAGGGCTTTGGCTTTATTTCTCAGGATGAAGGGGACGATGTCTTTGTGCATCATACCTCTATCCAGGGTGAGGGTTTTAAAACTCTTGCGGAAGGGGAAAAAGTAGAGTTTGAACTTGTTGAAGACCAAAAGGGCTTTAAGGCCTCGAATGTTGTCAAATTATAAATATATATTATAAAGTACGCTTATATATTTTACGGTAGAAGTTGTCGAGAGATGGTTGCATATAAAAATATAGGGTAATTGTAAGATATTATTATAATGAAGACGTAAAAGCCTCCAATATCATTTTATAGATATTGGAGGCTTTTTTTATATCCTTTACTTTTGCTGGTGCTTGAATTGAAGTAGCGGAAGTTTATTGGTTCCATAACGGGCTACATACAGGAAGACATATTCCCGAATATAAATCCTTAAATCCCATCCCTCATAATGGCTTTGTTCGAATTCTGCAAGTACCCGCTCAGCATCCTCAATACCAAGTCCCTCCTTAACGGTAAAATAATAATCGAGAGCCAAATCCCATTCAGGATTTCTGTTGTAAGTTACACCAAACTTTCTGGCATTTTTCAGGACAGGGGAATATTTACTAAGGTCGAAAGTTCCGAAACCGATGGAATGCACGTGTTCTTTATTGTCTTCTAAAAATTGTACAGTAATCTTCGCATCTTCAAATGTTTCACCCGGAAAACCGAAAAACCCCATCACATGGTTCCATACACCATGCCTGGATGAAGCCTCCAGGCTTCGCTGAATTACTTCTGTAGTAGTTGCTTTACCCATCAATTTCAGGACCCGTTCACTCCCGGATTCAAATCCCATATGCAGGAATTTACACCCGGACTTTTCGGCATCCTCCCACACCTTATCGTCCAGTAAACTCTCTTCAAACCGCAAATGTGTTGACCATGCAATCTGCAAGTCAGCCTCAATTAATCTGTGGGTCAATTTTTTGAACAACGCCGGTGGATAGGATTCATCAGGGAAATGAAAATGGGAAACCTGATACTTATCCCTCAGGTGTCGAATCTCCTCAATAATCTGACTAATATTTTTGGCCCTATACCCGGCGGTATAACCTTCGCCATGATCACAAAACTCACACCTTCCCCAATAACACCCACGGGTGGAAAGGTAAGGAAGAATTCTATCGGGAACAAAATATTTTTCAAGAGGGAGGCCATCAAAATCAGGTGGAGGCAAAGTTGACACATCTTCCGCGGAAGTAATCGTAGATGTATGAATTCCGTTAGAATCTCTGAATATGAGATTGGGAATCGTGGAAAAGTCCCGGTCAGTACCTATGGCATTTACCAACTGTAAAAATGCCGTTTCCCCCTCATACATTATGGCTGTATCAAAAAGAGAAAACAGGTTGCGGGCTTGTGGTAGTACATCACGAAGTCGAGTTACCGTATTTCCGCCTATGGTAATATGAATACCCGGAAACTGTTCTTTTATCATAGCGCAGAAGGTTATAGAGGAAAAGAGCTGCTGCTTCAAGACAATGGAGATTCCGATAACGTCAGGATCTTCTGCCTCAATAGCAGGTTTAAGTATGTGATTGAACACATCCCGGTACACATTTACCCGGGAATCTTCGACAGCTTCAAGAATTTCTGAAGAGATAAACAGTTTATAATTTAAGTCGGTTTCCATAGGAGGCATGCAGATTTTTGCAGGGGCGTAAGCAAGAGATATGGTATCGGTCACTTCACGAAAAACATTCATGGCCCATTCCAGTTTGTCCACATCATAGAATTCCTGTGACCGTACAATAGTCCTGGCAGACTCTGCTTTTTCGGTAAGTTCGGTAATATTGAAATGGGTGTGTTGGCGCGGAATCCTTCCAAGTATCGGGTTAAGACCCTCCTCGCTGAAGAACCAGTCATACATTTCAAGGTTCATGTCCTTCTGGATAACACGATGTCCGGATCCCCTTAAAAAAGCAGTCAGAGTTGGCAGACTCAAATAAGGTTCGGATGGATACCAGTCAGGAGGAAATATCAGCATTACCTTCTTTGACTGACCTGATTGTTGGGGATAGGGGTGCTTTTGTGGTTGGGCTTTTTGTGGGAACATTTTTGAGACTATAAAGCCGGGATAATCTTATATTATGTACATGAATCCGGCTACACACATTAAACGCAGACATTTTATTCATTCATGAATTCATACTCTTCATAGAGGGATGCTTCTTCGTTGCCTATTCTTTTGCTAAGGGCAGTGACAAGTTTTTCAAAATCTTCCGAGAGTTCCTCACCTGAAAATTCTTCAGAGTATTTATCAAAAAATTCTCGTACAATTGTTGAGACATTTTCCATATCCATTTCAAATAGATCTAATGTATTTTTTAAATCTTTACTATGTTCTGCTTCTTTGCGGAGTGCCGGATAAAGTTGGTCATCCTCCATTTCAAGATGTGCAAGCAAACTCGTTTGTACAGACATGAGTTTGTTTTGTCCTTCCTTTGAAAGAATACCAAGTTTTTTGACTTCGTTGAGAGCAGCAACGATTTCTGAGTGTTCTTTCTTAAGTTCTTCAATCAGTATAGTCATTTTCCCCTCATTTCCATATTGATATTTATTAAGAACATAACTTACTGTTACAAACGACTGCTCCCGTACTGGTGCAAGCGCAATGTTTCTCAAATAAAAGGATAACCACTAATCTATTTTAAAGCAAGGGTTGATTTATATTTTAAAAAGGTTTGTGGTGCTGAGGAAGGTTAAACGATTATTATCCGTCGGATGGGTGATAATCAACTTTTGAGCATGCAGTAATAATCGATCAGCTAATGCAAATGCGACTTCATGGCCGTAAAGCTCATCGCCGAGAATAGGGTGGCCCAGTGCCTGCATATGTACGCGTAG
The DNA here is from genome assembly GCA_018263435.1 of Candidatus Scalindua arabica. Classification (GTDB taxonomy): domain Bacteria; phylum Planctomycetota; class Brocadiia; order Brocadiales; family Scalinduaceae; genus Scalindua; species Scalindua arabica. The sequence continues at coordinate 61,090 of JAANXD010000076.1, forward strand.
CTGATGGGTGCGTCCCGTAACAGGGATCAACCCAAGGCTGCAGCTGTTTTCATGCCGCTCAAGAATTCGCCAGAAAGTTTGAGCTGCTTTACCATATTGGTGATCGATAATCTGCAGTGGACGCCGTTCCAGATCGCAGCGTAACGGTACATTCACCTCACCGGATTCTTCATCCGGGTGGCCGTACACTTTTGCGATATAGGTCTTTTCAATTTTACGATCCTGAAACTGGCGGCTTAGCTCACGGTGTGATTCCGGGTTTCGTGCAATAACCATGAGTCCCGAAGTAGAAAAGTCCAGGCGGTGCACGATAAGTGCTTCTGTGAAACGCTGCTGAACACGGTGAATTAGACAATCCTGTTTTTCCGGTGTCTTGCCAGGTACTGACAACATATTTGCTGGTTTATCAACTATGATGATCTGATCATCGTAATAGACGTACTCAACGTCGCCCAATGGGGGCGGTAACTGCTTATGTATTATATGAGACAAAGAAGGCATTGTTATTCTTAAGACGAAGTAATAGAAAACAGTTATATTAAACTGTCGGCTTAAAAATAACAAATGATATTTCAATACCTGTCTTGATGAAAGTATAGAGGGAATGATGCTGTAACGTTGAATGGGTTGATATGACGGCGGTGTGAAGACTTCACCGGTACGATTTATCTACGTTGAGCGATTTTCATAGCCGCAGGCTTGAGAGGCTACGAAGAAATAATAGATAGAATCGCTCAACATAGGTTTTAGATAAACATACTGGTGCTACACAACAAAATATTGTTACTCAGGAGCCGGGTGTAAATATCCGGCGATCTTTCGGGTGTGAGCTTTTTACCTCTGACTTTTAGTTTTACAGGCCTGTCAAACTATATACAACTATAGCAACCCAAACAACAAAGAATGCAGCTTTCAAATAAAATATACTCATAATACGCCCCCCTCAATTAAATAAAAATTCCCAATAAAATTATTCTTATCATGAAAATAATAATATATAAAGTTTACGGTAATTTCATTTAACAAACACAACCGGCGCATTATCTTGTTTTTGCCTTTTTTTGTCTATTGGGAGGAGACACTATTTACAATTTTTTTTGCCCTATTACAAAAAATAAATTGCCTTATATTGTGTGTGGATAAGGGTTTATAATTACCATTTTATAACCCTGTTTAATCTTTTGTATACTTTTTACATGTGCGGCGACCAAAGTTTTATAAATTGGAAAAGACCAGGCTCTTTTGTTATAAATAAGAGAAAGCTATTAATAGGGCGAAGAAGCAGATGCAAAATCAAAATGAACTGGTTCAGGCTTTATCAAAAATGGATGGGAAGCCATACCCTGCTTATAAGGCTATAAAGGGCAGTTACCAATATCAGGATTTTGAGCTTTCTATTGACCACGTTCAGGGCGACCCGTTTGCCATACCCAGTAAGATAAGAGCCATAATCCCCATAAACACAGCCGGTTTTCCAGAGGATACATATCATAATGACTGTAGGAGTGTTGCCTTGTGTGACTTCCTGGCAAGACGGTTTTATCATTCCATTAAAAAGCACAATACACAAAGGGAGGGTTCGGGGAAGAGCGGTGTTATAGAAATAGACCGTCCGGGACAGGAAGTGCTCAAAACCTCTTCGATGGTTATAAAAAATGGTTGCATAGAGGCGCGTTTCCTGGTTGGTCTCCCGGCTTTCGGGCGCAGGATTGCCGGCAGGATAGCCGCTAACATATTTTCAGAAGTTATTCCTCACGTTGTAAACGACTCATTATATTTCCGGGCACTTCCTGAAGACAAATTGTACCGTCATATTGAGACTGTTGAGGATGCTGAATTTATCAGGGAAAAATTATCTGAATTAGATCTGATTGCATTCGTAGCGGACAATGCCGTACTGCCCAGGGCCAGTGGTGTTGATCCCCGGCCGCTCAGATCAGAACGATTGGTACCTTTTGAAAGCTGTCAATCTATGAGAGTCAGCATAGAATTACCCAACCGTGGCTCAATGACCGGGATGGGTATTCGCAAAGGTGTGACATTGATTGTGGGTGGAGGATATCATGGGAAATCTACTCTATTGAACGCATTGGAACACGGAGTATATAACCATATTCCTGATGATGGTCGTGAGTTTGTAGTAACCAATCCCGATGCCGTCAAGATAAGGGCGGAGGACGGACGCAGTATTCAGAATCTGAATATAGACCCCTTTATCTCTAATCTGCCGTTTGATCAGGCTACCACTACATTTTCTACTGCTAATGCCAGTGGAAGTACCTCTCAGGCAGCCAATATCCTGGAGGCATTGGAGGTCGGGGCACAGACTCTTTTGCTGGATGAGGATACGCTGGCAACAAATTTCATGATCAGTGATCCGCGGATGAAGGCCTTGATCGCAAAAGAGAAGGAACCCATTACTCCATTTGTGGAACACGTTCGCAGTCTCTATGAAGAAAAGGGTATATCAACCGTAATCGTAATGGGAGGGAGCGGTGACTATTTCAGCCTGGCAGATGTGGTTATCGGTATGATTGAATATGTTCCACATGATTTAACTGCCGAGGCACATCAGATAGTTAAGGATAATCCTTCTCTTCAGGACTTTGATATTGTGTCTCCTTCAAAGATTCAGCGTATTCCCGCATCAGGTGTATTGAGTGCTTCAAAGGGGAAACGGCCTATTGATATCAAGATAGAGGATCTTTTGTATATGCGCTTTGGAGTACATAAGGTGCAGGTCAGTGCGGTGGAACAGCTCGTGCATCCCAGTCAGCTGAGGGCGATAGGATATGCCATCCATTATGCGGACCGATATATAGACGGACGAAGAAGCATAATGGAGATATGTCGGCAGGTATTAGCAGATATCAGAGAAAAAGGGCTGGATTGTTTGAGTGATAGAGAGGCAAGAGGTGACTTTGCTGAATTCAGGATCTACGAAATGGCAGCAACACTGAACCGGTTTCGGGCGTTAAGGGTAGAGCAGCGGAGTTGAGGTTTTACCCTTACTCAAGGAGAAGTGAAACCTGTCTGCGGGGAGAATTAGCCTGTTAAAGATATAGTTTTAATTTCCTGAATTTCCTTTCCCAGTGTTTCCTTCTCTTTATCCATGTCATATTGCGCTTGAAGCCTGATAAAATAACCTTCTGACATGCCAAAATATTTTGCCAGTCTAAGTCCGGTATTTGCTGAGATTCTGCGCTTGCCTCTAAGTATTTCACTAATCCTCATTGGGGTTACGCCAATATCTTTGGCCAGTCGGTAGGCAGTGATATTTGAGGGTTTCAAAAATTCTTCTTCTAAAAATATCCCCGGATGTTCCAAAGGAATTGATTCATTTTTCTTAGGCATAAATAGTCTCCGTTTTGAAAGCTTCAATGATAATCTACTATTTCAACATTATACGCACTATTCTTTTTCCATTCAAAGCATATTCTCCATTGATTATTAATTCTTATACTGTATTGTCCTTTACGGTTTCCTTTAAGCTTTTCTAAATAGTTCGATGGTGGATTTCTTAAATCCTGAATGGTATTTGAAATAGAAATAGCAATTAACTTTCGTCTTGCAACAGCTTGAATATCTCTTGGAAATTTTTTTGAAAACTGCAGATTCCATATTTTTCGAGTCTCTTTACATTTGAAAGATTCAAGCATGTCACAGGATATAAAGCATATATCTATAATTAATTATATTATCATGTTACAATAATATTGCAAGGCGATAATAAAATATTTAAATTGTGTAAAAAACAGTCAGGATAAATTCTTAAACTAGACAGTTTTATTATTGGGAAAGTGTTTATCCGTGTCCAAATTTGTCATTAGTTATTCGTAAATCGTAATTCCTTAATGCTTCAATCCCTCAATCATAAATCTCTTCAGCATATCGACTCATACTCACACCACCTGCATTTCTCATTGGCCAATCTCTTAAACTCTCCATCCCTATGTGCCGTGAAGAAGTTGTCCAGGGTTAAGTCTAATTCTTTGCAGGCCTCTTCAGTTGTATCAACTACTACCGGCTTATCTGGCACAAGGAAGTAGAGTATGGTTCCATCAACCTCCGTGCTATAAATAGTTTCCAGTGCCCGGGCATAGAGCTGCATCTGAAGTTTATAGTACTGGACTTTTTCCGGTATTTCATCGGTGGTAATATCATTCGCCTTGTAGTCAATAATTTTTAACAAACCTTCATTGTTAAAATAGAAAAGATCTATCTGTCCTCTTATAAGATTGTGTCTGTAATTAAATATAAATGATGTTTCCCGTTTCTGCTGTTTACCTGAAATTACTTCCTTGCCAATATCACTTTTGTAGAAAGAGTTTACCCAGTTTGCAACAAGGTCAATACTCTTCCGGTTTGTATCCAACCCAAAGACGCTCAGCTCTTTTTTAATATATTCCTTAAGTTTGTCATCAGAAAGATGGTAGTTTTTAAAGACCCTGTGCACAATATTTCCCAGCTCGTGTCCCGGCAGCTCATCGTCTTTCAAATTGCTTCCATCTTCACCTTCGGCATAATCCGGCTCAGTCCAACATCTTTCGTTTATACCCTGCAGACCCAGAATAGAATTAAAATAATATAACTGTGGACAAAAGTGAAATTTGAGTATCTCTGTGACGGAGTATACATAGTGACTGTTATCAACATCTACTGTGTGCGTGATTGTTGACAATATATTCTTGCCTGTATCAGCTATCTCTTTCGAGGGTGAAGGCGCCTTAATCTTATTACATGCTGCTATCTCTTTTTTGTATTGAGTCAGCAGTTTAATCTTTTTGCCCTCTTTTGGCCCGCCTGTACCAGTTCGGGCAGGCGGTTTGTTTTCATCTTTTATGCGAGTATGTCTTATCTCGACCGTTTGTAATGAATTCTGCCCTTGCTTATTGTCATCGAGTTTTATGATTTCCGGGTTATCTTTGGGGTCAGGGTTCAGGCCGAGAGTTGAAGAGACATAACCGTACCAATTACCACTGTCTTTATCTCCTTTGGTTCTGTTCTTGTTTATGCCTCCGGAAATTATCAGGTGTTCCTGTGCCCTCGTCATTGCTACAAAGAGCAAGCGCCTTGATTCCCGTAACTCCTTCTCTTTTGATTCATCACTGATTCGTTCATAACTCAGGGGTCTTTCCTCTTCATTAGTCGATGGGTTGAGTATCTTAAAGCTGATTCCATGGTTTCTTGAATACACAAAATAATCTGAAGGCCTTGTGTTGTCTCTGTCAACGTCGGCAACAATAACAACCGGAAACTCTAACCCTTTAGCAGAATGTGTCGTAATCAATTTAACAACATCATCTTCCTCGGATTCTACCGGTGCTTCGGATTCCCTGATCTCCCTGAACTTATAACCTTCTACAATCTCAATAAAATCTTTCAATGTCAGGGGTTCGAAGTCTTCCTGGTTTTTACACAGTTCGACAAGCTTCAGGAGGTTTGCATACCTTTTCTTCCCATTGGAGAAAAGAAGCATCTTTGATTGAAATTCTGTTTTCTTGAGGATGAAAGAGATCAGGTTCCATAATGAGGTTCTGGGCTTGATGCCTTGTACCTCATTCAGGAATTGTCTGAATTGAATAATCCTGTCCCGTGATTGTGTTTCTATTTCTTTTATGGAGCCAACTTCATCCAGGGCCTGATAGAGAAGTCTGTTTTCATTGTTGTTATGGGCATAATCTGCCAGCCGGAAAAGGGCATCATCATTTATTCCGACAAACGGAGACTTTAAGACGGAGGCCAGGTTTATCTCATCTAGTGGTGATTCTATGACCTTCAGGAGATTTATTAGGTCAGTAATCTCCGTGGTATTAAAGAATCCCCTTCCGCTTACTACATAGTAAGGGACATCAAGATGTGACAGACTGTGTTCGTATAGTTTTATGTCTGTTGTACTCCGAAACAGGATGGCAATGTCTCTGTAAGATATATTTCGTTCCCGTTCTCTTTTGTTTGTTATCCTGATCTCACCTTTATCTATAATCTCCTTTATTCTTTTTGCTATCTCCATTGATTCCCATTTCCTGGCCTCGGTCTTATCATTACCCTCCGCCACGATTATCTCAATTGAGGGAACCGGCTTGTCTGAGAATTCCGCACCTGCCTTTAACTGTTGAGTATTGTCTATGAACGAACTAGAGACCTCCCCTCTTTCCCCTCCTTGGGAAGGAGGGGATGAAGGGGTGGTAGAATCAATGTGATTATTCTCCCGGTCGGCCGAGGTGTCTGACCACAATCTGTCAAATATATGGTTGACTAAGTCGAGTACCTGCGGACGGCTCCTGAAGTTTTCATTCAGGCTTATTAAAGATTCCCGGTCGGAATCTTTCTGTATATCCTGAAATATCTCAACCTCTGCATCCCTGAAACCATAAATTGATTGCTTCTCATCACCCACAATGAATAAATTATCCTTTCTTCTTATGAGGTCTATTATGGTCTTTTGCAGTCTGCTTATATCCTGAAATTCATCTACCAGAATGTACCGGAACTTTTGTTTTATTTCTTTTGCTATCTGCTTGTTTTTCTTCAGCAATTCTATTGTTTTGACCTCAAGGTCTGTAAAGTCGATGAGGCTCTCTGCCCTTTTCCATTCCGAGTAGGCAATATCAAAATTCGCGAGAAAATCTCTTAACACCATCTTGATACCTGTCGAGTAATCCTCTGCGAGTAATCCAATAAGTGTTTTGAGTTCTTCGCGCAAGTTACTCAAAGTTTCTTTTGCATCCTTTGATACGGACAGGTTTATTACAGAGTGAATACCTTTGACTCTGTTTAATAATGCAAGGGTGTGGTTATCTGCAGTTGAATTTTTAGTTGTTTTTACCTCCCCTATTTCCCCTCCTTGCGAAGGAGGGGATGAGGGGTGGTGTTTTTCTTTGTACAGTTTGTTTATATCATTCTGCAGGTTTGAACCATTCCAACGTTCTAAAACGTAATTTACTTTGTCTCTGGTTTTCTCAGTTAATTTCTTTTCTGAGCAGATTTCTCTAATTTTGTTTATCAGTTTCTCAGCCTCGTTATAAGAACTAATGATTTCCTGAGACAGATCATCGGTGTTAACGGTTGCTGAGATAGGCACGCATGAGTTCCTGATCTTTTCGTAGAGCATAATGAGGTTTTCCTTGAATGACTTTAACCTGCTTTTCTTTGAGTCGGTCTGTTTCCAGAATATGTCGTTCAGGAATGTATCCAGGCCTTTTGCCTCTGCCCATTTTTTGAGTGTGCTTTCTAATGTCAGTTCTTTGACCCTGCCGGCTTCGAGTTCGTCCATGACGCGGAACTGTGGGTCCAGCACCGCCTCTATTGCGTTTTCTCTGAGTAATCTGGAACAAAAACTGTGGATGGTGGATAGATAAGCAAACTCTATCTCCTGACGCTCCTTCTCCATTCCCTTATCCTCGAAGGTCTTGGCGGCTCTTATCTTCATCTCGTTTGCCGCCTTCTCAGTGAAAGTCAGGGTGAGGATCTCATTGATTGGTATGTTGTGTTCGGTTACAAGATTCGCAAATCGTTCCACAAGTACGCGTGTCTTCCCTGAACCTGGCCCGGCGACAACACAGAGATCCCTGTCCGTAATCGTGACACCCTTTATTTGAGAATCTGTAAGTTTATTAGTCATTGGTAATTAGTTTTTTGTCATTCGTAACCCCTGCCTACCGGCAGGCAGGCGTAACTCGCAACCCGCAACTCATCAATCCTTACCTGAGTCTCCATTTATCAATTCGGCAGACGTTTGCGAAATCGCAGTTTCCCTCACCACAGAAATCAATATTTGCCGGAGCAAGTTCAATCCTTCCTTTGCGGATTTCCCTTGAGAATTCGAGAATATGGTTCTCCGCATCTTTCAGCCGTTTATTGAATTCTTTGTCATCAACGGCAAGTGATTTCCTTGCCGGTTTTATATTGAGCTTGAATTTGTCGATTAGTTCCTCATTATATATTCCCGTTTTTCTAGAGGTTTTCAGTGCGTAGAATTCAGCGGCGACAGGGACAACTCCAAACAGATCTCTCAGGGCAAGTATGTAGATGGGCAGTTGCAGGTCGAGGCCCTCTTCAAGTTCTGTTAACCTGAATTCTGTTTGCCCGTATTTGTAGTCAATAATTATGCCGACTTTTTTTCCATCAACTTCTGAAACGTCAACTCTGTCAATCTTACCGGAAATCTCAATACCATCTTTATCCACATTACTGATTTTCAAGGTTTCACACTCTTCATTCCCAAATTCTTCTTCAAACATGGAGGGTTTGAATGTTGGCAGATTGGATTCCTTTTCCATGGCTTCAAATGCCAGTAGCGTATTAAGCATCTCATTTCTGGCCTTCAATTCATCAAAGCCTGTAACCATTCCTCTGGTCTTCTGTTTGAAAACGTCATCAAATATCCCGGTTATATCTTTAGACTCTCCGGTATCTCTGAAATACTCCTCAAGTACCTTGTGAATGATAGTTCCCTGCATTAACAGATCCATGGATCTGGGAATGGCCTGCCTGAGTTTGAGTGTTGATCTGCCAAAATATTTGTAAGGGCACTGGGCATAGTCTTTCAGCCTTGTGGGCGAAAACCTTGTACTTGTTTCACTGATCTTCTTTACTATCTTTTTATCAGAAAGTTTAAGCTTCAGGTTATTGTAGGAATCTATCAGTGTCGTTAATGTGGAGAGCTCTTTCCTGAGAGAAGCCTTATTGTTTTCTGCGATGTTATTATATAACCAGAGTGCGATTGCCTTTTCGTACCGCTCCCTTTCTGACACATAGGGGGTATTAAGGTGGTAATAGACAAAGTTCTTTGAATCGGTCGAAGTGATGATCTCTTCAGGTTCGGGAATTATTTTTGAAAGGTTTCTCTGAATTGTGATTTTCTGACGTATCTTTTCCGGGAATAACTTCTGTGTGTCAGAGAGGAAAAAAGACGGCAGTGTTGGATTGCCATCGCTGTTCGCTGACGGGTAAGACAAATAAAGCCTCTCCTTTGCACGCGTAACGGCGATATAGAACAGGTATCTCTCTTCGTCCATCTGCTCGCTTGCTTCTCTCAGGGCAATCTTTCCTGTGGCATTCAGTTTCTGTCTGTGAAAATCTTTCAGAAACAGATCTTCCCGTACCTGTCTGGGAAATTCTTTTTCGAGCAGGCCTCCCACAAAGATGACGGGCATTTCCCACTGTCTGGCTTCCAGGACATTGATAACGTTAACCACCTCTTTTCTCCTGTCTGTTTCCCTGTATGACGATAAGGCCACCTGTGATTCAAGGATATGGTTGAATTTCCTGAATGTAAGGTTTCCTGTATTACCGGAAAGATCACCAAGGGTGGTGGTGTTAAGGATTGCCATGAATTCCTTCAGGGCGCCTGCATCTGATTTCATCAACCCTGAGATTGCCTGATGATAATGATGGTTTACTTCATCAATAGATTTCACAGGCGGCGTAAACGTCGGTTTGTAAAACAGGTTTACGATGTCAATATAGTATTTGCAATAATAGCTGAATGTATGCCTGCCTTCCAGGTTGGTGAAAATCTTCTTCAGTTCCTTCAGAAATTTGTTAACAGGTTTTAATTCGCTGGTAAGTTTCAGCCATTTATTGTAATCGTTAACAGTGCCTCTTTTCAGGTATTCCTGTACCAGTCTGTTTATAAGGTTTCCGTCTATGCCTGTGTTAGATTTTAAAACCTTCCAGACCGCTTCATCCTGCCACTTATCTGTAAAGATATGTGTTGTATTCATTATGGCCTTAATCAGGGGATTGTCTTTTAATGGTTTTCTGCCATATATTCTTACCGGGATGCTAAACCTGGTGAAAGTGTCTTCAACGATATCCCGATACTTTTCTATATTTCTGAATATTACGGCAATTTGACTGAAGGTATAACCATCTCGGTAAGTCAGCTTTCTTATCATGCGGGCAATCTGTTCAACCTCATCCTGCATGTTAGCAGCAGCCGTAATCCGCAATGACGTGCCGGAGCTATCAGGTTCCGGTATAACAATGTTTTCAGGTTGAGAGAATATGTTTGCTTCGATATGCCCTAACATCCGGCTGGTCGTTCTTCTATTCTCATCAAGCCGCAATTCCCGGAGATTCAATTCCGAGAGTCTGGAATATGTTTTATGCGAGACCCGAAATGCGGGTGGTACAGGATCAGCAATTTGATATGGCAGGGTGACGTAGACGTTCGGTATAAGAGAAGCTAATTCTTTAATAAATTTCAGTTCGAGTTGTGTGTAATCATGGAAACCGTCTATTAATAACAGTTCAACTTTGGAGAAAATATCCTTGTCCATTTGTGATAAGGCTTGTGACAGGAAATCTTCCCTGTCCATCAGGTTATTTTTGTTAAGAGCTTTTTGATAGCGCTCGTAAAGCTTTACCAGTTCGTTACACTTCAGGTTAAGGGGTGAATAGTCATTGCTTGTTTGAATCCCTTTGAGTACGTCTTTAAAGGGAAGTGGGCCGAGTGAATTCTCTTTAATCTCTCTTACGAAATTCAGGAAAGCGGTTTTAAATCCTGCATAACCTGAGACCCCTGAAAAGTAACCTTTATAGGTGTCTTTAAGGATGTCTGAAAGGACCAGGTCCTTCTCACCTTCATTGATCAGTTTCTTGAGTGACGTGGTATCAACACTCTCCAGTATCTTATTTGCCAGTCCGGAGAATGTGACGAGTCCCGTGTCAAGATAACCCTTAAACTTTGAGCCCTGAACTTGTTTCAGGGTCAGTCCTCTGAGATGTTCGACCTGACTGTGGGTTGGCAGGATGAAGATTACACTGTCTTCTTTGTGTTCTTCAACGAAACGGGAATATTTCTGAAGGACAAGGTGTGTCTTACCGCTACCGGCCTTTCCTGAGACTAAAAACCTTTCTTGCATATAGCTTTCTAATTTTTTACTAGCATCTACGAATATAAATGTATGTGAATAATTTTACTGCACAAGTGTATTATCCAGAACCCCTCCCCCAAAAGATGTCCTACTGATAATTTTTGTAACCAAAAATAATATATTAATCAGGTTTTTGATTCTTTATTTTGGTCATTTGGTGTTATGATTTATTTGGGATTTGCTATTTAGGACTTGAATTTACAAAATCTATTTGTTGATCGTTATTATAAAAGAGTGGGGTTGTTTTGCAATATAAAAGATTCTAGTGGCGGGTTTCACACAAAGCAACGAAGAACACAAAGAGAAAAACTATTGTCTTTTGTTTTATTTTTTTAAATTTTGTTTTCCTAGCGAACTCTGTGTCTTAGTGTGATTACTTATTTTTTATGCATTTCGAAATATCCCACATTCTTTCCATATATTGCATTCCCTTTTTTGATCTGGTCCTTTGGTAATATCAAAATGGTTTTGATTAAGCGGTAACTTGTTTAAAATAAGATATTCATTTATTTTGCAATGGTCCCAATCTAAAATAGGAAAAAGCTGGCATATGCATTTATTATATTGAACAAAATTTGTGGTTTTTCTCTCTTCTGTTTCATGACTCATGACTCCTCCAAGCCATGCTTTAACTTTTAACTCTTTAAATCCTCTATTCAGGGGTTCATGTTTTATAATAGATACAACCTTATTGAAATAATCTGAATCCATATCACTCCAATTTGGATATTTCTCTTCAATGTTCATTATTGGCATAAAAACAAATAATTAAAAAAACAACGGTAGAAATAATCTTAATCCTTAGTTCAATAAGGAAATGTATATTTCCGAGAATAAATAAGTTTTTTCTTTAACGGCAAACTTAAATTATATATTTTTTTGTCTATTAATTCAAATAGTGATTTTAAGGTACTGCCAAAAAATTACCGACGGAGAACGACGGATCAAGTCTTCAAATGACAATTAAGAGAAATTTAACCACGGAAATCCCCGGACAAAAGACGCAGAGGACATAGCACGGAAAATCACAGAGGATAGAGACAAGTCCAGACATATGACCAGTCTTGAGTATTATTATTGACACTACTCTGAGATTAATGTAACATGCATGTTTCTGTATTTGAATTTTGTGTGCATAAATCAGTAGTAGTATTACTCTCTCGCATCCATTAAGTACGTACGGCAAACTGACTCACGCTTTCCGGAACTCTTTGGAGCAGGTAGTTTATCCGGAAAGGACATTTCGTCTCTCCTTCTCCTCTGTATGCATACCACATTAGTACAATTGATTCCATAATCATCAGGAACATTTTATTACAAGTTACACAATATCATGTTTAATTTTTTTATCCAAAGACGTGCAAATATAAAGGATGACGTACTGTCCGGTCTCACTGTTGCACTGGCATTAATACCTGAAGCCGTTGCATTTTCCTTTGTCGCAGGTGTAGAGCCCCTGGTTGGTTTGTATGCGGCCTTTATTGTGGGGCTTATTACTGCGGTGGGCGGTGGCAGGCCGGGAATGATTTCGGGTGCCACAGGAGCACTGGCGGTAGTGATGATCGAGCTCGTCGCACAGCACGGTGTGGAGTACCTGTTTGCCGCGGTTGTACTGATGGGCATTATCCAGATAACGGCAGGACTTTTGCGTCTGGGCAAATATATCAGCCTGGTACCTCATCCTGTAATGCTGGGATTTGTTAACGGCCTTGCAATCGTAATCTTCCTCTCCCAGTTGCAGCATTTTAAACTGCCGGGAGTAATGGGAGTATTGGCCTGGATGAACGGAACTACCTTATGGATTATGATAGCACTGGTTGCCTCAACAATGCTGATCATTTTCTTTGTGCCACGCTTAACGCGTGCAGTCCCCGCTCCACTGATCGCAATAATAGTGATCTCGGCAGTAGTAATAGGATTCAACATAAACACTCTGCAGGTAAAAGACATGGCATCTGTTGCCGGAGGACTGCCACAGTTCCACCTGCCGATAGTTCCGCTGGACTGGCATACACTCAGCATTATCTGGCCATACTCCCTTATACTTGCCGCCGTCGGCCTCCTGGAGTCTCTGATGACATTATCTCTGGTAGATGAGATCACTGAAACCCGCGGTCAGAGCAACAGGGAATGCCTTGGACAGGGAGTCGCAAACGTAGTCGCAGGTTTCTTCGGAACAATGGGAGGGTGTGCCATGATAGGCCAGAGTATGATAAATGTTAATTCCGGAGGACGCAGACGTTTATCCGGTATTTCAGCCGCTATCTTCCTGCTCCTGTGTATTCTGTTTGGTTCCAGGTACATAGAGATGGTCCCTCTTGCCGCACTTGTAGGTGTTATGTTTATGGTGGTAGTGAGTACTTTTGAGTGGTCAAGCATCCGTATCATGCACAAGATGTCACGGTCTGATGCATTCGTGCTGGTCCTCGTATCCGGAGTGACGGTGTTTACCGACCTTGCCATTGCAGTTCTGGCCGGAGTAATCGTATCTGCCCTTGTCTTTGCGTGGAAGAGCGGTAAGAATATACAGCTGAACTCACTCGTAAGCACACCAAGATTATCCGTCTATGGGCTGACAGGCCCATTGTTCTTCGGGTCTGTAAGAAAGTTCCTGAATTTTTTTGATCCGCATAAAGACCCGGACCATGTAGTCATAGACTTTAAACACTCCAAGGTGTGTGATCAGTCAGGCCTTGAGGCTATCAAATCCCTTTCCGAACGCTATTTTAATATCGGTAAACGCCTGCACCTGAAACATCTCAGCACGGACTGCCAACGCTTCTTGAAAAGCATGGAGGTCTTTGTAGACGTAAATGTTATCGTGAAACCGAAGTTCCGTATGGTGCCCAGCCACGAGCACCTGAAATTGGCACTCCCACCGGAAACTTAAAACACGGATGATTTAGAAGGAATACTAAAAGGAATACTAGGGTCAGACCTTCATAATTCAGTTGACAGGTTATGGAGAATAGATAGAATGTAAAATATGGCAAGACCTTTACGATTAGAGTTTGAAGGGGCTTATTATCACATAACATCAAGAGGGGATCAAAGAGGTAAAATCTTTTTTGATGTTAGAGACAGGGAAAGATTTCTGGAGATATTGAAAAGGACAAAAGAAAGATATGGATATCTGCTCCATGCTTATGCCTTAATGGATAATCATTATCACCTTTTTATTGAGACACCGAAGGCAAATCTCTCTCAGATAATGCAAAATATCAATACGAGCTATACGGTTTATGTAAATAAGAGGCATAAAAGATATGGTCATCTGTTTCAGGGAAGGTTTAAGGGTATAATCGTTGATAAAGATACCTATTTGATGGTCTTAACCAGATATATTCATTTGAACCCGGTACGGGCAGGAATAGTGAAAAGGCCTGAAGATTATAGATGGACAAGCTATATGGAATATATCGGCGCTGGTAAGGAGAAAGAGCTATTAGTGGATATCACAGAAACTCTTTCATGCTTTTCAAAGACGAAGGGAACGGCGATGAAGGCGTATAGAGAATTTATAAATGATGGTATTGGCGAAGAGGATAACCCATTGGAAGACGTAGAGGCGGGGATAGTTGTGGGTAGCAACAGATTTAAGGATTTGATAAGAAAATTATTACAAAAGCGAAAACCTGATGAGGAGATTCCTCAGCTAAAAAGGTTAAGAGAAAAAATCCCTATAGACAGAATTATAAAGGTTTGTTGTGATTATTATGGCAAGAACAGAGAGGAATTACTCACAAGTGGCAAAGCTAAAAATGAAAGAAGGACAGTGATATACCTATCCAAAATATTGAGCAATGTAAAGAACATAGAAATTGGTCGGTATTTTGGGATAAAAGGATCAACGGTGAGCGAGTCTTTAAAGGGAGTAGAAGACAGGATGAAAAGAGATGAGAAGCTTCGGAAAGAGATTGAAGTGTTAAAAGGACAGCTTGTTATTGAATAATGAAGGTCTGACCCTTGTGTTCAAAAAACACTTGAACTTTGTTATTTATTTTGCTACTTGTACGAAATCTTATAAAAGCAATTTCCTATCATCTCATCTATAAATGGCATGTTGATTCTCCATGGTCCTGATAATTTTGATAATAATATAGCCTGCGATGCAGGGGATTGCATTTTGAAATTGGCTCTGTTATTAAAAACTCTACAGGACCGATAGAATATCATTATATCTTGTGATATAATTCAGTTGTTGGAGTTGAGAATGAATCTTAATTCAGCTATAAAAAGAAGGAATAAACAATGAAGATGCAATCTGCGAAGAAGCCTGCGAAGGGGCAGGTCATTGCCGTACAATCGAAATCTGACCGTCCCGGTTTGTTTAAGCTTCTGCTGCCGGTGATCGTCTTCAGTCTTATTGTCTTGTTTTTTGTTACTGCGGTTTACTGGTACAATTTCATGCCTCGGGCGACAGGGCGCAGTTATCTTGAATTTCACGAGATTTCATCGAAGCGGCGTGCGATAATTCGGGAGTTGGCGGTTGATCTCGGCGCACCGGTAAAGGCTGGACAGTTGCTGGTGAAGCTGGATGAAAATGAGCTTTTGGCTCGGAGGAAACGACTTCAGCAGGCCGTAACGGTTGCCAGTGAAGCAATTGTGGCGAAGAAGAATGAGCTTGAATTGAAACAGCAGGAGTTACGACTGAAGCTTGATGATCAGCATATATTCCGGACGGTGGAGGTGGAAGCGGCGCGTGTTGCGATGAGCGAGGATGCGGCTCGGCTGCAGAGCGCGATTGCGCGTTTGCAGGGGTCTCAGATCGAGCTTGACCGGGTCAGGAAGCTGGCGAAAAGCGGAGCGATGTCGCAGTCCAGGCTGGATCAGCAGCAGACCCTGTATAATGCGATCGACCGCGAAGTAAAAGGCTATGACAAGGTTGTGGCGGCGGGCGGCGAACGCTTAAGGCAGGCGATGCGGCGGCTGTCGGACTATGAAAAAGGCAAAGCGATAAATGTGCCGGTTGCTGAGATACTGCGTCCGGTCAAGGCGTATGTCGCGGAAGTTGAAGTGCAGATCACGGAGATTGATGCTCTTTTGGAGAACTCCCGTCTGACATCACCGATTGATGGAGAGGTCGGTTCGATTCAGCAGCGTGCGGGTGCCGTGGTTGATGCAGGAGAACCGATACTTACGGTTGTCCATTCGCGCCCGCATTTGGTGGAGTCATATATTCGGGAGAAGTGGATGGGCTCGGTGCAGGAGGGCGATACGGTTTATCTGCGGCCTTTATCGTCGGGTAATGGCGGTAAATTGAAGGCCAGGGTGGTGGAGCGCGGCAAATCTGTCACCCGGGTACCGCGCGATTTCCTGCCTGAATATGATGAATCACGGGTGATGGGGTTACGATTTGTCATGGAATTGGAAAAAGAATGGGACGGTCCGCTCGGTGCCGCTTTCAGTATAAGTTTCTGAAGACCATTCCGAAGATTTCATGAAAGCTTGAAAATATTAGGACGATAAATAATCAGGAGGAAAGAGGATGAGAAATGTTGATCAGGCATACGAGGCATACGCGGTGCCGATACTGAAGCATTTAGCGGCGAAGGCGGCGGATGAATCGCTGCGTCCGGTTCCGGATCCGGCATCCCCGATAGCATATTCATACCCGGAACTGAAATCTATTCTGGGAGAAAGGGCATATCTTGACTCTGTTATTCTCGGCCGACTCGAAAAAGAGCAATACGTTTTTGCCGACTTCAATGACCGAATCCTACTCTGCCCTTACTGCCTGGCGTACAACGTCTGCTTCCGGGATATCTGTCCGGAATGCGGTTCTGCCGACTTGACAGCGCTTGAGATGCTGCATCATTTTCGCTGCGGCTACATAGGGGCGGAAGAGGAATTTCACAAGGACGGCAAGCTGGTTTGCCCGAAATGTTCGGTCGAACTGCTGCATGTCGGCAAGGATTACGAGAGGCCGTCAGAGGTTTATACCTGCGGGCAGTGTGAGTGGACTGGTTCGGAGCCGGTCACGAGCGGTCATTGTGTTGTCTGCGACAAGGAAGTCCGGCCGGAGAAGTGCCTGATTCGCGATATCAAATCGTACCGTATTGCGTCTGCGGGCAGGGCTTCGGCGGAAAGTGGTGAACTGCAGCCATCTGATATCCGTACAGTGGGAGACATGGATCCGGCAAGTCTGGAAATCGGGGCGGACAGTTTCAGCGAGATTGGTCCTCTGCTGACTTTGACGAATGAGCTTGGCCGGCTCAGCACAAAGCACGAGATACCGCTTTCAGCCATGGTCATCATGCCTGATGCACTGGCTGATGAAGAATCCGCTCCCGGGCCGAAAATCGCTTCGGGTTTTATGCGCAGTCTGGAGGAGAAAGTCCGGGATCTGCTGCCGGATACTGCTTACCTGGCGGTTGCCGATGAACGGCATATGCTGGTGGTACTGCCTTATTCCGACCCGGCCCGGACTGGTGAACTGGCGAGGAAGGTGATCAGTGAATTACGCGATACAAGCTTCAGCGGTGAGATTGGCGGGACAACATTGAGTGTCGGCGTGGCAAGTTGGGAGGCCGGCGCGGCGCGTCTGCTCGAAGATACCCGCAAAGCCTGTCAGTTGTCGGCTGATAATGGTGGTGACCGCTGTGAAACCACGTGAATCCGTGGCATCAGTAAGCTTTATTCTTGAGATTTTAAATTTGCTTAGGTGAAATCCTATGGAATGGTTGATCAACAATATTTTTTCCTATCTGGACTGGAGTGTTTACGAGGTCCACCGGATGGATCTCTGGGCATTGCTTGGTGTTTATGCTTCATTTCTGATGATTGACGGGCCGCGCTATATCCTGACCAAGATCATCATGCTTTTTCATGATGTTGCGGTGGAACTTGGCGGTAAGCTGGACTGTGAGAAGCAGGAGGCGCTGGCCTATCAGCCCCGCGTTTCGATTATCTGCCCGGGCAAGGATGAACGTGAGCACATAACCGGGACGATCGAGTCGCTTCTGGCGCAGGACTACCCGGATTTTGAGATCATCGTGATTGATGACGGATCTTC
Source organism: Candidatus Scalindua arabica (assembly GCA_018263435.1). GTDB lineage: Bacteria > Planctomycetota > Brocadiia > Brocadiales > Scalinduaceae > Scalindua > Scalindua arabica. Next base: position 78,988 of record JAANXD010000076.1, read on the forward strand.
GGACGATACCTGGGGAGTGCTTGAGCCGTATATCGAGCATCCGCAGGTGAAATTGTTCCGGCGGCAAATTGCCGGAGGAAAGAGTTCTGCCGCTAATATGGGCTTGAAACTGGCTGATCCGAAGAGCGAAGTAATTGTCATTGTTGACTCTGATTCATCGTATCATAAGAACGCTATTTCTGAGATTATTGCCCCCTTTAAGGATCCGAAAGTTGGAGGAGTGTCCGGCAATATCCGGGCGAAGAACTGGGACGAGAACCTGATTACCCGTTTTCAGGCGGCGGATTACCTGCATTCCGTTTCGCTGGGGCGTCGTTTCACTTCCTGGGCCGGTACGCTGGCGATTTGTTCCGGGGCTTTCGGAGCTTTCCGCAAATCGTTGGTGGAGGCGGTCGGCGGCTGGGATGTCGGCCCCGGTGAGGATGGTGATTTGACGATAAAAATGCGCAAAATCGGCTACGATATTCGTTTTGCGCCGCACGCCACCTGTTTTACCGATGTGCCGAACAGCTGGCGCGGCTGGTGGAAGCAGCGTCGTCGTTGGAACCGCGGCCTGATTCGTTACAAGATGCGGAAACATTTCGACATGGCGATTCCCGGCTCCGACTCGTATTCTTTCACGAACATGCTGGTGATTCTGGATGTCTTTTTCCTCCGGATTTTCCTGAATTACAGCTTCTTTTTCTATTTTACCACGGCGATTCTTTTTGCCCCGGCGTATTCACCACTGATTCTTTCACTGACATTCATGGGCTATTTCTTTTCTAACTGTCTGCAGATGGCGATTCAGCTTTACTACTCGGAAGAACCGCTGGAGGATTTGAAAATTCTCTCGGCCAGTCTGATTATGTACCCGTATCGGCTCGGGCAGCGGATTATTCGGTTGATTTCGGTGACGGAAGAGATTTTCGCCCGCCGCTCATACCGCGATCCGTATGTCCCATCACGAGTTGGCGAAGCAACGATCCACTGGTGATTATGCGGGTTGCCGAAGGAGTGGGCATATGATTCAATCCCGGGTGAAACATTCTGGCTAAGTGAGTAAGCTTGATTGCGTCTTTGCTTTGTCAGGTTTATTATTTGATATGGGAATTGCAGAGCATTCAGGGACTTTGATTCAGGGTCGGAGACGTCGTTGGTGGCGATGGTGTCTGCTGGCGGTTGCGGTTATTATTCTGCTGTTAATACATACTCCTGTTTATTGCGGGAACAGGATTCTTAATTATTTATATCGACTTGCGAGAAGAAATTTAACCACGGAAAGACACGGAAGTTAAAGGCGAAAGACGGGTTTCACACAAAGACACAAAGAATGCAGAGAAAAGATCATTAAGATAGTGGTTGCATACTTAAGAGATGGCAGACTTCTATACCATCATCCAGGTCGTCCCAGTAAATCGCAAAACCACCGGACTCGAGAGACCAGTTTGCCCGTTGTTCAGGTGTTGCTTTTGACAGCCAATCCAGCCAATCCAGCCAATCGATTCTGTCAAATGGCAGGCAGATTTCTCTGCGATCATTTAATGAAACGTATAGCATATTTTTATCAAAACGAACTCCGGTTGCAAAAACTGTTTGAACCTTGCTATTTGTTAAAGTGGGCATACCACACCTCCAATAATTACTGCTGATTCTGCCTGGTCAGAAGAATAGAATCTGAACTTGTAACCACCAATCTCTATAGTAGGCATTTATCACTTTTTATTTTAACCTGACTTTTTATACCGCCTTTTTCAAGTAGATAAAGTTCTTTAAAAAAATGCTAACATAATATAACACATTTAACAAGTCTTTGTTGAGGCATTTTGTCCCAATGTGTAACCGGATGCGTAATGAAAAACATCGGGGTTTGTGAAAGTCTGAAACAGGAAAACAGTAGTGAAGGATTTTAGAGGTGGGAAGTACGATTTACGAATGACTAATGACATCTAACATATTCAGCCAAATGACAAAATATATTGAAGGATAAAACAGGTGCTGCTCCTGATTACCCTATATTGGCTTGCAAAAAGGATTTGATTGAAACTGTTTGGCTGCTGGTTAAATATTGACACTGATCAGGATATTAAAGCAGGATGGCCACCCGAACGAACGACACAACCGGGCAGGTTGTGCACCAATTTCCTACCTATTCTTTGCTTTTAACTTTTTTGTTATGATGTTTCATAAGCCTTTAGAAAATTGCTTCGTGAAATACCTGACTGAGTACAAATTGTCCTCAATGTTGAGCTTTTGATTTTATTATGATTTGGCATTGTGAGGGGAGTTCTTGAATTATCTGGATTTATTCGAACCATAGAAATATGTTCTTGTTCACGAACCAATTGAAAGCCGAGATTTTTAAAAGTCTTAATTACTTTAGACTTTGGGGCGTCAACTGGGAATTTAGGCATCAGATTGATACTCCTGTCTCAGTAACGAATGCTTCCAAGACAGATTCATCTTCTTCAAAGACTTCTTTGCCGAATGTTTCAATATGGAATTTAATTGCAGATTTCACATTATTCAGTGCTTCGTCATGCGAATCACCATCACCAACTACAACTCCTTTTAACCCAAGCGGATATGCAACGTAACCGTCCGGATGTTTTTCCACTACAACCTTAAATTGCTGTTCCATTATCACACTCCCAATTATTTTTGCTGATTCTGCCTGATTAGTTTCAAAAGGATGCTAACATAATATAACACATACAACAAGTCTTTGTTGAGATACCTGGTCCGAATGTTGTTGATGATACGATCAGGATAAAGAAACTGATTTGTAAGAAGCGCCACAACAACTGGTATAATCGAAAATTCATCTATGTTCTCCACTTATTGTAATAGTTCATTTTTTTTGACAGGCGGTTACGTCCGCCTTAGGCGCGAATTCATAAAGATTCCTATTATAAACATCACTGTTTCTACAATCTACTAAATTGTCATTCGCCTTTCGTCTTTTCACCTACATTTTAATTTCTCTTTTCTTCTTTTTCTTTGTCTTTTACCTACATTATATCTTTTCTCCGTGTTCTCTGCGGGCTCTGCGTTAAATAACTCTTTTGTCTTGCAAAACACCCCCACTCTTTTATAATATCCATGAACAAGAAGTAGTCACATTTCACTTTAATTATTATAATGTTCAGTCGGGGCAAGGTTTAATTCCTTTCACTTTCTCAAGGAGCTTAACAATGTTTAGTTTAGCAGACTATATACCAAAAGAAAAGATTGCTGAATACTGCCGGAAAAACCATATTGTTAAACTCGCTCTCTTCGGTTCTGCTCTACGAGACGAGTTAAAATCCGACAGTGATATTGATATTCTGGTTGAGTTTGAGAAGGGTCATGTACCAGGACTTATAACATTTGCCGGGATGGAAATCGAACTTACAGACATGATTGGCCGTAAGGTTGATTTGCGTACGGCCGGAGACTTAAGTCGTTACTTCAGAGATGATGTGGTTAATAGCGCTGAGGTGCAATATGCCGTTGGATGACACAGGCAGATTAAGGCATATGCTTGATGCGGCCCTTGAGGCTCAAACATTTATGAAAGATATTACACAGGAATCTTTACGGGAAGACAGAAAAACTGCACAGGCAGTTGTCAGGTCCATAGAAGTTATTGGAGAAGCAGCAGTAAATGTTTCAAAGGAATTTAAAGAGATGCATCCTGATATTCCATGGAAAAAAATTGCTGGTATGCGCAATTGGCTGATTCATGCATATTTTGATGTAGACTATAATCATATCTGGAGTACTGTTCAAAAAGATTTGCCGGTTCTTGTTCCACAACTGAAGAAACTTCTAAACGAAGGTTAAGTATGTCTATTCTGGAGAATGCAGTTCCTCTTTCTGCCAGGAGATAAATTAAATGATTGAGTTAGAGTATTCATTGGTTATAGAAGCAACGGAAGAACCAGATTATTTTGGGTTTTATTCAACAGATTTAGAAGGTTTTAGCGGAATAGGCCACTCAATTGAGGATTGCATTTACAAGGCAAAATGGGGAATGAAAGAGCACATAAAGTTGCTGAAAAAGGAGGGTCTTCCAATCCCGTCAAAAAGCAAAAAACCCAAAATAGTTATACAGAACGAAGATAAAATGGTTGTTGCTTAAATTATAGCAGACAGTATTTGAGATAGTTTATATTTATCTGACAGCCACACTTCCTCCTGCCTTTCGTCTTTTCACCTACATTTTAGTTTTTCTCTTTTAGTGTTAATTTGTGCCTTTTACTCGCCCTCGCTTGTCCTCGTCCTGTCCTCCCCGCCCGAACGTACCGTTTCGGTACGGGCGGGGGCGCTTTCCAGTCCGGGGAGCGCTGTTTGTCCCCCCCCCTACTCCAAACTCCCAACTTTTCCACTCCGAACTAATACGGCAGGCTTTATCCTGCGTATTTGTCTTTTGCCTTTCATCTTTTAACCTACATTATATCTTTTCTCCGTGTTCTCTGTGTCTTTGTGTGAGTAACGTCTTTTGTCTTGCAAAACACCTCCACTCTTTTATAATGACTGGCAATAAGCAGTTGTTGCAATTCGTTTTACTACATTTAAAATATCTACAAAAAGATGGTTTTACTTGTTCACACAAGTAAGGTTTTCATATACATATATATTCGTGGGCTTAAAGTAGGCCCGAAAAGGGATATGTCCTTTTTAAATTTATCAAAACAATTACGATGAAATCACTCAAACAGCTTTGTACACCACAGAAATTTGAAACAGACACAGATGTACTAGATATCATCGACCTTGCTGAAGATCGTATTGACCCAGCTCTGTTTTTTGAAACCAATTATAAGACTCAGGGAATGGCAGTGCTGTTAAAAACGGCATTTGAAAGATTTAAGAAAAAGAGTCAGCAAAAACTCATAAAGTTAACACAAAGTATGGGCGGTGGTAAAACACACAATATGATTTCTTTAGGGCTGGTAGCAAAACATCCAGAATACCGCAAAGAAATAATTGGTAACGATCACAATGATGAAGGATTAGGAGAAGTAAAAGTACTCGCATTTTCAGGCCGGGAAAGCAATACGCCAAATGGCATGTGGGGATTAATGGCCAAGCAGTTGGGAAAAGAATCTGAATTTAGATTGTTATGGGAAGGTGGTTTAAGGGCTCCAGGGGAAAGTGAAAGATCGGAAGAG